>JAILZL010000042.1 GCA_023512475.1 Syntrophobacterales bacterium | reverse complement strand
CTATAGGTAGGTATTAGGAGGCTATCCCACCCCCTACGTAACGCCCGGTGGCAACACCGGGCGAGGATTGAAACGTGAGTGAATGTGCTTGTGAATGCTTGTGAAAGCGTAACGCCCGGTGGCAACACCGGGCGAGGATTGAAACGTGCATGGTGGAGTAAATCTGGACGCTGGCTCTGAGTAACGCCCGGTGGCAACACCGGGCGAGGATTGAAACACGGACTGGGCCTCGGCGGGCAGGTCCTCCAGGCCGTAACGCCCGGTGGCAACACCGGGCGAGGATTGAAACGTCGAAACTGGCGTCAGTCCCGGGCTGGGTGTCGCCGTAACGCCCGGTGGCAACACCGGGCGAGGATTGAAACGCGTAAGGAGACCTACCATGGGTCTGGTGTTCATGTAACGCCCGGTGGCAACACCGGGCGAGGATTGAAACGCCCAACTCGTCCATCACCGGCTTGGCCTTCATTGTGTAACGCCCGGTGGCAACACCGGGCGAGGATTGAAACGTCTTGAAGTCGCTGTTGCACCTGCTCCTCAACGTAACGCCCGGTGGCAACACCGGGCGAGGATTGAAACTTGGGTGGATTCCCAAGGGGCCCAAAGGGGGCCCGTAACGCCCGGTGGCAACACCGGGCGAGGATTGAAACGTCACTCCCCCCCGTTTGGTGCTGTTTGGTAGCGGTAACGCCCGGTGGCAACACCGGGCGAGGATTGAAACGACCTGACCCCCTGGGACCTGGCCGCCCGCCTCTGGTAACGCCCGGTGGCAACACCGGGCGAGGATTGAAACGTTGTTGTTGTTGTTGTTGTTGGAATACACAAGTAACGCCCGGTGGCAACACCGGGCGAGGATTGAAACACCACGGCGACGCTCCAGTTGCCGCCCGCCGGGTGGTAACGCCCGGTGGCAACACCGGGCGAGGATTGAAACTTCACTGCCCAAGACAAGCTGTTCTCCGATTTCTGTAACGCCCGGTGGCAACACCGGGCGAGGATTGAAACCACGGTTGCCCTGGCGCTGCGAAAAGGGGGGATGGAGTAACGCCCGGTGGCAACACCGGGCGAGAATTGAAACGTTTTCGCCAAGGTCAAAAGAATCTTTGACAACCTGGCCGCGGTGCGGCGGCTGCAGGAGGTGGTGTATGAGCCCGGAAATCGTTATCGACTTTCTGCCTGACGGGCAGGAGAGCATGGAGGGCAAGGGGTTCCGGGGCAAGGCCTGCGACGACGCCATGGGCGTCTTTGAGAAAGCCCTGGGTGTGGTGCAAAACCGGAAGAACAAACCCGAATACCATCAGGAGGTGAGAAACCATGCCGGACAGCGGGCCTGAGATTGAACTGGAGATCACCCCGGAGGGCACTGCGGCCACCTGGTGGTGGACGGAAGAGGTGGAAGCCATCCTCTCGGCCCTGGGGCCCCCGGCCCCGGGGTACGAGGTGGTGAACGGAACTCCCTTGTGTGGATAGCAAGTGCGGTCGGCTCTTGTTTCAGATCAAAGGCTTTTGTGCATCACAAAACAAGGATTTTGCGTCTGGGGAAATAGCCGACCTTTCTGTCATGAAGAAATTGATTGCCAATAATGCCCTGTGTGCCAGCCAACAGAAGTGTCATTCCAAGCAGATCAGGAAGCCTGCCACAGCGAAGGCTGAAAATGCACTCTCCAATTTTCAGATCAACAGTGTACGTCTCCGTCAAAAACCGGCCGAATCCGGGATAAAAATCTTCGACATGCCCAGCGTAGGGATGATCGGTTAATGAATCGTCCTGAAAATAAGAGATTTGTGCCCCTGTGTCAAAGAACATACGGTAGGTGGAAGACCCAATAATTGCGGAGATAATAGGGATACCAAATAAAAATTCAAGGGAGACAGCATGGCCGGCATATGTAAGTTTCTCGGTCGAGAGAGTTATAGTATTTCCTGGGGCATCAATTATGATATCGAAAACCCCAAGGATATCTGAACCAATTATCCCCGCTGTGCTAATATCTACATATCCGGACAGAGTATCGGGTGTTAGTCCAAGATAATTGTCACAAACGGAAAATTGCTGTCCAGCTAATGTTAGCCGTGATGGTGAGCCAAAACTTTTTGGCGCTCCTGTATCTAATAGAAATAATTCGTTCCCAATTTGGATAAATATATGGCCATAATGAGTTATCATTGGTAGTGTATCCATATTATATTGTCACCTATTAGTTATGAATTTAATGATTATCCTGTATCATTTTATAACCTGTCAATGATTACTGTTTTTTCTGGAATAAATAATCATAACAACTTTTATTAAATTATTCATTGAATGAGCTAATCATAAAAATGTTTGGCTGTCATTATACGTTAATTCCAAATTCGGGTTATTCCTGACGAGTCCTGAATTGCATTAATATCGGTACGCCCCTGACCGGTTATGAGGGGGGTGGACACTTAAGACATATCCCGGCCGCTGTGGACGGACCGGCCCGGGAGCCGGCCCCCTCCTTCACCCGGGAGGACCTCCGGGCGGAGCATCTCACCGGCCTGGCGCAGGCCCATCTCTTGGCTCAGGAAAGAGGGACGGAATTTCCCGGTCGGCGGAGATAATGGCGCATGACCCCTGACACCCGGACGGGGTCTTAGCGGGCGGAGGGCGGAGGGCGACGGGCTCTTTTCGGCCAGGAAGAGGAGTTTCATGAGCTCCTCATCCTCCTTGGCCAGATCCAGGGCCTTTTTCCCTTCCTGGTCGGTGAGATCGGCGTCTGCACCCCCCTCCAGGAGGGCCTTCACCGCCTCCCGGCGGCCGGCCATGGCGGCCAGCATCAGGGCGGTGCGCCCTTTGGGATCCCGGGCGTTGGGATCCGCCCCCCGCTCAAGGAGCAGACGCACATTGTCCGCCCGGCCGGCGGTTGCGGCCAGCATGAGGAGGGTGCGGCCCTGGGCGTCCTGCCCGCTGAGGGGCACCCCTTTGTCGGCCAGCAGGGCCAGGAGGTCCGCCCGGCTGTACAGGGCGGCGGTGACGGCCACATTGCGGCCGTGCCGGTCGGCGGCGGCCACCTCCGCCCCCCGCTCCAGCAGGAGGGCCACCGCCTCGAGGCGGTTGCGGGCCACGGCCCACAAAAGCGGCGTGCGCCCCTCCAGCGGGTCCCGGGTCTCCCGTTCGGCCCCCTTATCCAACAGCAGGGCGATGATCTCCGGCTTCCCGTGCTGGGCGGCCAGAATCAGGGCGGCATTCCCCCGTTTGTCCCGGGTGTGGGGGGACATGCCGGCGGCAAGGAAGAGGCGCACCGCCTCCACCTCCCCTTTGCGCACCTGAGTGAAGAAGACCTCCGGGGTGAACTCCAGTCCCCGGCGGGCGAGCTCCGCCCGGGCCTCCACCTGGGGGTCCCGGGCGCAGGCCAGGGCCGTCAGAAGAAAGGTGAAGGCCAGCCGGAGGAAAAGGGACAGGCACATGGTAAGCCGCCTCTGGCGCCCATTATAGCAGAAAAAGGCGGAAGCGGAAGATCCTCGTCCTCCTCCCGGGGACAGGTCTGCCTCCGGTCGCCGGTGAACCCGGCGTGGGCGGGAATGGGTAAGGGCCCCTGAGGTCCTCCCAATGGGGTGCCTCAGCGGTCCAGGAGGCGGAAGGAGATGGGGATGGCGAGGGCCAGGCGCTCCCGGCCCAGGCCGGGGGGGAGAGGGGGAAACCGGCCCACCCGGCGCACCGTCTCCTGGGCGGCCCGGTCCAGGAGCTCATGGCCGGAGGAACGCTTCAGCCCGGCGTTTTCCAGGCAGCCGTCCTCGGCGATGGTGAACTGCACCACCGCCACCCCTTCCAGGTGGAGCTGCCGGGCCAGGAGGGGGTAGTCCTTGTGGCGTTCCAGGAGGCGGCGCACCTCCTGCAGGTAGGCGGCGAGGGGGTTGCCGCTGCCGCTGCCGGGGCCGGCCCCGGTGCCTGTCCCGGGACCCTGGCCGCCCCCGGTGCCGCCGCCGCTGCCGCCGGGGCCCCCACCGCTGCCGGCAGCCAGGGATCCGCCCGGGGGAGCGGTCCGCGCCGGGGGCGCCGGGGCGGCAGGAGCCTGGCGGAGCGAGGCCGGCGGAGGCGCGGGCCGGGGCAGGGCCAGGGCGGGGGGCGGTGGCTCCACCGGCCGGGGCGATGGCGCCTGCAGCCGGGGCTTGGGCTTCGCCTTCGGTCTGACGGGCGGCACCGGAGCCGGGGGCTTGGGTGTCTCCGCCCGCACCGGGGGCGGTCCCGCAGGGGTGCCCCCGCCACCGCCGGGGCCCGGAGGCAGCTGGGCGAGAAAGATGGCCTCCAACGGCACCACCCGCCTGACCGGCGGCCGGGGATCTTTCCAGAGGGCCAGGGCCGCCATCAGGGCGCCATGCAGAGCCAGGGACAGGAGACAGGCCCCCAGCCAGACCCGGAGATCGGCCCCCTCCCGACGCCTGGACCGCGGATCCATGCCTAAGGCTGCTCCACCTCGATGCCGAGACGCTGCACCTTGAGGGCCCGCAGGCGGTCAATGACCTCGATGAGGCGGCCGTGGCGCACCTCCTTGTCCGCGGCGATGACCGCCAGGGACTCCTTCCCCTGAGGCTGGGCCCGGAAGACCGCCTCAAACTCGCCGTCGTGCTCCAGGCGGCGACCATTGATGGCGATCCTGCCTTCCCGGTCAATGCTGACAATGACGGGGGTGTTCTCCAGTTTCTCGGCCTGGGTGGCCCGGGGCAGGGCGATGGAAAAGGTGCGGGGCAGCATGACGGTGGCGGTGATGAGGAAGATGATGAGGATGACCAGCACAATGTCCACAAAGGGGGTCATGTTGATGTCGGTGATGGGGCCGTGGGTGGGGCCTTTCATAGGCGGCCTCCTGCCTGCCGGGGCGCAGCCTGGATCTCCGCGGCCTCCCCGGCCTCCAGATGGGCCAGCAGCAGATGGGAGAGCACCCGGGAGCGCTCCAGGACGATATGCAGGCGGCGGTGAAAGAAATTGTACATGACCACCGCGGGGATGGCCACCAGCAGGCCCACCGCGGTGGCCACCAGGGCCTCGGCGATGCCGGCCATCACCGCAGGCCCGCCCCCGCCCTCCGCCAGGGCCAGGTCCTTGAAGGCGTGGATGATGCCCAGGACCGTGCCGAAGAGGCCGATGAAAGGCGCGTTGGCCCCCAGGGTGCCCAGGAATCCCAGGCGTTTTTCCAACAGGAGACCCAGCCTGAGGCGCTCCGCCTCCATGGCCTCCTGCACCGCCCCCCGCCCCCCGGTCACCTCCCGCAGGCCCGCGGCCAGCACCCGGGGTTCAAAGGCCAAGCTGGACTCAGAGAGCTTCAGGGCCGCAGCCCACCGGCGCTGGGCCAAAAGGGGCCCACAGGCGGCGAGAAACTCCTCCTCCCGGTAGCGATGGCGGAAAAAGACCCAGGCCCGCTCCAGCATCACCGCCACCGAGGCCACACTGAGCAGGAGCAGGAGGGCCAGGACCCAGAAACTGCCGCCCAGGGTGATCTCCAGCAGGGTTTTGGTGAGGACATCCATAACCGCTCCGCAAAAAAGGCCATGAGGCCCGAAATCGGCCTTCATGGCCCGGCATGGTCATCAGGAACAGGCGCCGTAGGTGGATTCATCCACCGGTTATGAGCATTTGTATCGCGTCCGGCCTCTGCCGTCAAGGCCCCTCCTCCTGGCCGGCACCCCGGGGCACCACCACCGGCCCGGTGGCGCTCTGGAGCACTTCCACCGGGGTCTCATAAATGCGGGAGAGAAATTCGGCCTCAGGCGGGCCCGGGGGCGCCAGAAGCCGCCCTTGCCGCAGATAGAGCTGACCGTGGAAATGCTGCAAGGCCAGGGTGGGGTCGTGGAGCACCGCCACCACAGTGCGGCCTTGGCGGCTGAACTCCCCCAGAAGGCGCAGAAGGCGCACCTGGTGGCACAGGTCCAGGTGGGACAGGGGCTCATCCAAAAGGATGACGCCGGGGTCCTGGGCCAGGATGCGGGCCACCATGACCAGCTGCCGCTCGCCGCCGGACAGCTCGGTATAGGGGCGGCCGGCCAGGTGGGCGATCTCCAGCAGGGCCAGGGCCTCCCGGGCCCGGCGGCGGTCCTCCTCCCGGGGACTCAGCCCCACCCAGGGGGCCCGGCCGGTGAGCACCACCTCCTCCACCGCAAAATCAAAGGCCGGTTGATGGAACTGGGGGAGATAGCCCAGGAGCCGGGCCCGCTCCCGGTGGGACAGCAGGGCCAAGTCCCGGCCGGCCACCCGCACGGTGCCGGGGGGGACCGGCAATAGTCCCGCCAGACAGCGCAGCAGGGTGGACTTGCCGCTGCCGTTACGCCCCAGGATGGCGGTGAGGCTGCCCGGAGGGAGCTCAAAGGAGACCTCCGCCAGGACCGGGCGGGTCCGGTAGGCGAAGGACAAGGAGGTGACGCACACGGCGCTCACAGCCCGGCCCGCAGCAGCCGGCGGCGCAACAGCACGATGAAGACCGGGCCGCCGAGGAGAAGGGTGAAGATGCCCACCGGCAGCTCAAAGGCCGCCAGGGTGCGGGAGCAATCATCCACCAGGATCAGGAACAGGGCCCCCAAGGAGCCGGTCACCGGCAGAAGACGGCGGTTGTCCGCCCCCACCAGCAGCCGGGCCACATGGGGGAGGGTCAGGCCCACCATGGCAATGATCCCCGCCACCGCCACCGCGGAGGTGGCCACCAGGGTGGCCGGGATGAGGATGAGAAGCTTGGTGCGCTCCGGATGCACCCCCACGGCCCGGGCCTCCTCCTCCCCCAGGGCCAGGACGTTGAGGCGCCAGCGGGCCAGGAGCAGAAGGGCGCTCCCGGCCAGAATGGGGGGCGCGGCGGACACGACCTTCTCCCAGGTGGCGGTGTGAAGATTGCCCATAGTCCACTGCACAATGGTCTGCAGGCGGAAAGGGTCGGCCAGAAACTGGATGATGGTGAGGAGGGCGGTGAATATGCCGTTGACGATGACGCCCCCCAGGATCAGGGCGGTGATGGACACCCCCTGGCGGGCGTAGGCGATGCCGTACGTGAGGGCCACCGCCGCCGCGCCCCCGGCAAAGGCGGCTAGGTGCACCGGTAGCGGCGGCAGCGCCAGGGCCAGAGCGGCGCCCGCGGCGGCGCCGGCGCTCAGTCCCAGGACCTCCGGGGCCACCAGGGGATTGCGGAACAGGGCCTGCAGGGCCGCGCCGGACAGGCTTAAGGCCAGCCCCACCAGCAGGGCCAGGAGCACCCGGGGAAGACGCACCTCCCAGAGGACGGTCTCAAGGAGGGCGGCCCGCTCCACGGGAAGAGGAGGCCCCATGCCGGCCAGGTGCAGAAGATAGGCCGCGGTCTCCCCCACCCCGGCCACCTCCGCCGGCCCCACCAAAAGGGACAACGCCGCCGCCACCACCGGCAGCCCCACCAGCAGCGCCCCCCGGCCCCCGCCCATCAGGGTTCCCCCAGCCGGCCCTGGTAAAGCGCCCGCAGCATCCGGTTCTCCTCGGCCGCCAGGTTAAGATCGGCGAACCGGGCGGGGTGGAGCCAGGCCGCCAGAAGCTTCACGGCGTGGACGTACTTCAGGGTCCACAGGTCGCAGACAAAGACCGGGGGGAGCTCATACACCCGCCCCGCCTTCACCGCCGCCAGCCCCTGCCAGGCCGGCAGGGCCAGGAGGTCCGCCGGGTCCAGGCGGGGATTGTGCCACATGACGATGACCTCGGGATTGGCCACCAGGAGCTGCTCCTGCTTCACCCGCAGGTGCTCCTGGGGGAGATGAGCCAGGACGTTGCGGCCGCCCGCCAGCTCGATGAGGTCATGGACGGTGCTCGTCCCCCCCGAGGTCTCCAGCGGGCTTTGGGCCCACATGAAATAGACCCGGGGCCGTGCCGCCGCCGGGAGGCCCTCCAGACGGCGGGAGACCCGGGCCAGCTCCTCCCGGGTCCAGGAAAGGAGCTCCTCGGCCCGGGCCTCGGTGCCCGTGAGGCGGCCCAGCTCCCGGATCTCCCGGGCCACATCCCCCACCGTCGCCAAAAAGACCCCGAACACGGGAATCCCCCGGCTCTCCAGGGCGGCGATGGCCTCCGTCTGGTGCGCCCAGACGATGACCACCTCGGGTTTGAGGGCCAGGACCCGCTCGGTGCTGAAGAAATCCCAGCTGCCCGGGGCCGGCAGGGTGCGGGCCGCGATTCGGGCATCCAGGCGGGCGTAATAGGAGAAGACCGGCTCCTGATAGACGCTGGCGGGGATCCCCACCACCCGCTCCCCGGCCCCCAGCATATACAGACCGCTTAGGGCGCTCTCGATGAGGCAGACGATGCGGCTCACCGGGCGGGGGAAGGTGAGGGTGCGGCCCCGGAAGTCGGTGACGCTCACCGGGGTGTCGGCGGCGGCCTCGCCCACCGGCGCCGCCAGGGCCGCCAGGGTGACCAGGGCGGCCAGCCACACTTTGACCAGGCTCAGCATGCCGTTTGGGGGATACAGGGAGGCACCTTGGCCGGGTGGGCCGCAAGGAGCTACGGGTGTTTTCCCTTGGCCCTTCACCTTATCCCATTCCCCCTGCGGCCGCAACCGGGGGCCGGCCCCGGTCCACCCGGCCGCCTCACCTCTCCCCGGACGGGCCACGGGGTGCGGCCCCGCCCTGAGACTCCTGTTCAGAACCGCAACTCCAGGCTCCCCAGGGCCTGGAAGCCCACATCCCGGAACTGCCAGGGCATTTCATAGCGGCGGTTGAACAGGTTGACGATCTCGAGATTGGCCAGCCACTCAAAGCGGGACGCCTTGTACAGGCTCTTGGTGGCCTTGGCGTTCACGGTGACGTAACTGCCGAAGCGCCGCCGGAAGGTTTTGTCGGTGGTGTCAAAATAATGCCCGATATACTGGAAATACGGGGAGATGGTGAAGTCATAGGGCAGATGCGCGGTGAAGCCCACATTGGCCATCCATTTGGGCACAAAGGGCACATCGCTGTTGTTCTGCCGGGGATCCAGGGAGTTTGTGACATTGGTCTGGGTGTAGGTGGCGTTGGCGAACCAATAAAAGGACTTGTGCCACGGGTGGATGAGATCGATTTCAAAGCCTCCGGCGTCCACCTTGCCGGCATTCACTGACTGGGTCTGGGAGGGATCCCGGCTCACCACATTCTCCACAATGACATCGTCCACCCGGGTGTAGAACCCCCGGATACCGACCCTCAGGTTGGGGAGCACCCAGGCCACCGCCCCGAAGTCGGTGCTGATGCCGCTTTCCGGGCTGAGACCGGGGTTGGGCAGCTGCCCATGGCGGCCCGGCACCCCGAAATCGCTGGCCGGGATGGTGCCCGCCACGGATTTGGCCGAGGGAACCACATAGCTGGAGCCGGCGTTGGCAAAGAGGGCGAAGCGGGGGGAGACATTGTAGCGGAGGCCGGCACTCCACAGCACCCGGTCCCAGGAGCGGCTGTGCTGGGCCGGCACCACGCCGCTCACCCGGTCATAATCGTGATGGGTGTGGGCATAGCGCACCCCGGCCCTCAGCACCCAGTTCCCCAGCACCAGTTTCTCCTCCAGATAGACCCCGTGCAGCCGGGCGTGCACGTCGTTGAAATAATTCCGCAGGCCCGCCACCTCGGAGAAGGTCTTGTAGGTGAGGAACTGGTGGTCGGTGCCGAAGGTGAGGAGGCTTCTGTCCCAGTGCCGCCAGGAGAGGGTTACATCCAGGGGGAAGATGTGCTGCCGCACCCCGTCGGTGGAGCGCAGGGAGAGGCTGGCGGGGAAATTGTCTTCCTCCCAGGTGCGGTTGTAGTAGCGGTAGCCCGCCTTGGCGCCCAGGCTCAGGGCCGGGGTCAGCCTGCTTTCGAAGGCCAGATTGAGGAGGTCATACTGGTGGTCAAAGCCCCGGTTGGGCCGGCCCGCATCCCCGTCATGCATGGTGTGATGCCCGAAGAGGGAGAGCTTGGTCTCCGGGGTGAAGAAATACGTCGCCTTGGCATAGGCCTTGATCTTGCGGTACTCCGGCTTGTCGATCATGTTGAGCCAGGAGTCCGGGGTGCCGTAGTTGGTGTAGTCCGACTGCTCATAGGTGGTGCCGAGGAAGTAGTGGAAATTGCCGGCATTCCCCTGGTGGTAGAGCTTCCCCAGAAAGGTGTTCCACTTGCCGTAGCCGCCGATGATCCGGGTCTGGGGTGCGTCGATGCGCTCCTGGGTGATGAGGTTGGAAATCCCGGCCAGAGCCGTCTGGTTGCCGGCAAAGTCCATGCTGAGATAGTTGCTGTACATGATGGAGGCCGGCCCCCGCTGGATTTCGGCCCGCTCCAGGTAGATGGGGTCCAGACTCATGGGGTCCACAAAGGAGTCGATGGGGAGCCCGTCCAGGAGATAGACATTGTATCTGGGCCCCAGCCCCCCATACGAGCCCCAGTTGGCGTCATTGCGGGACAAGGGGTTGACGAAGGTGGAGGGCTGGTATTTGAAGATTTCCGCCAAATTGCGCTGCCCCAAGGGGATCTGCTCGATCTGCTCCTTGGTGAGGATGTCGTGGCGCTGGGTGACCTCCGGCACCGGCTGCGGGGTCTTCTCCGCGGTGATGGCCAGTTCCGGCAGCTCATAGGGCTCCTTGGACCTCTCCGGCGCCTCCTGGGCGAACCCCGGAGCCGCCAGACTGACAACACACGCTACCCCCATCATGAATCTCCACCAACTCATCGCCATGGTTCTCCTTTCCCCAGTACACATTTCCCCCCGGTTTTCCTGCCCCCCGCTGCCCCAGACCCGGGGCGGCCTCCCCGGGAGAATTTGTGAAATATTGCACATTCCTTCCACAAAAAAAGCCACGGGCATCTCCCCTTCTGGGAAGCGGCCTTCGTGGCTCACCAGGGGTTTCTCCCCCCTGAAACCGGGCGGTGAGGTTGACCCGCCCGCCGCGGCGGTCACCGGAGGCGGCAACCGGGTGCCCCGACCCGGCCCACCGCGCCGGCCCGGAAGCCGGCCGGGCTCTGGGGCTCCCCGGCCGACCCATAAAAAAACCACGAACACCGCTCCCTGGGGGAGGTCAGCCTTCGTGGCACCGTTTTTCGCCGGACTTCAGCCCGGATTCGCCAGCCATTGTAGCCGGCGGAATTTTGTTGTCAAGTTTTTTTGTGGAAAAGGTTTAGGGCGGCGGCACCGGCTCCCCGGAGGGCAGCCAGGCGCTCACGTAGTCAAAACCCCGCCTGGCCAGCCGGGCCGCCACCGCGGGGTACAGTATGAGCTCCTCCGCCTCAAAGTCCGCCAGGGCCGGGTGGATCTCCGCCAGCCGGCGGCGCAGGGCGGCGCGGGCCTCCGGCGGGGAGAAGCTTACCATCACCGCGGCATGGCAGTCCACCCCGGCGGCCAGCAGGTGTTCCAGGGCCTTCAGGGGGAGGAAGAAGGCCTCCGGCCGGGCGCCGGTGAGCCGGGCAAACTCCTCCGGGGTGCAGCCCTTGAGGCTCACCCGGACAAACACCTGGGGGAAGGCCGCCAGCTCTGCCGCCCACGTCTTTTCCGCCCCCAGGACGATGCCATTGGTCTCCAGGATAAAGGCCAGGTCCCCCGGGAGCCGGCCCAGCACCTCCAGCAGGTGGGGCATCGCCAGGGTGGGCTCGTTGCCGCTCACCCGCACCTGGGAGAAGCGGCGCTCCCGGGCGATGGCCGTGAGCCGGGCCGCCACCGCCTCCGGCTCATAGAAGTGGCCCCAGCGGGGGGCGTGGTGCACCTGCTGCCAGGCCCAGCAGAAGACGCAGCGCAGATTGCAGCCCAGGCAGTCGGCGGTGGCAGTACCGCCGTAGAAGCGGGCCGGCCGGAAGCGATAGTAGCGCCGGGCCTGCCCCCGGGTTACCCGCCGGGCGGTGTGCCGCCCCAGCGCCAGCGGATCGAACCTCACCTGACCCCCCTGGTGGGAGGCCGCCCCTCCTGGCAGCAGCGGGCCTCCCCCGCCTCCGGATCCCCCGACACAACCGCGCCGCAGGTCCAGAGCCTGCTACTTTAGATTATACCCCATGCTCAAAGAAAGGTCCCCGGAAGGGCAGATCCTCCAAATTCCCCGGCCTGGACTGCACCCGAGCGAAAATCTTCCGTCCCGGGGAAGCTGACCAACTGTGCGAATCCTTGAGCACGTCATGACAAAAATTGCTGGGCCCCGGCCGACCGGAGGGGCGGCCGGCGCCCCCAAGGATAAGCTTTATCAGGCGCTTGAGATTGATACCAAGGCCACCATGATCACCTGAAGGCTCACCTTGGCCAAGCCCCAACAGCGGGCCCGGGCCAAGCCGTGACGGTTATTGGCCTCGGCAAACGTGCGCTCGATCTTGGGCCGCTACCGCCGGGAAAGGCGCAACTGCCCCGCTACGCCGGATGATCCCCGAGGGCCACCCCGGACCGGCCCGAATGCCCGCGGCCTTCAGGGCCTGGAAGGCCTTGGCCGCAGTTGCCGGTGAGGACAGCCTGCGGTTTATACCGATCCACTAGAGTGGCGGTCTGGATGCCAGCCCCCTGGGCCGCTTGCAGGTTGATCGGATTGGGCACCGCCTCAAATTCCCAGGGGGTCCGCGTCAATGAGCAAAATGAAGGAGCCCGCCCGAAACAGGGGTCCACTGAGGCGTCCAGGGTGGGCCCGCTCGCGCTTACCGCAATTTTCAAGGTATCCTCCCCATTACTCCTGCCCCAGGGGCAGGGCAATCCGCTTCGCCCATGGTGCCATCCTGAACCGTCAGCACCGCAAACATCTCACAATGACCGAGTTCCACCTTGTCCAGCAGCCCTTCCAAGTCCCGGAGGAATGGGCCTGGGTTTGCGCTTTCCGTCAAGGGCCGGCCCTGGTCGCTCCCCTGCACCACCTTGAGATCAAAAGGCAGGCTGGCAAGCAGAGGCACATTCATCCGGGCCGCGGTTCAGTGGCCGCCGCCTTGGCTGAATAAAGGAATCTCCTCGCCGCAGCGGGGGCAGATCAGGCCGCTCATGTTTTCCACCAGTCCGAGGATAGGCATACTCACCTTGCGGCAAAAGTTGATGGCCTTGCGCACATCGACTGGGAGACCTCCTGGGGAGAGTCACAATCAGGCCTTTCGATCCCGGTATAGTTTGGGCCACACTCAAGGGCATGTCGCCGGTTCCGGGGGGCGAATCGGTGATCAGAAAATCCAGCTCACCCCATTTGACCTGGGGAATGGCCTGGCGGATGAAACTGTGCTTCAAAGGGCCTCGCCAGATGAGGGCCCCATCCCGGTCAGGAAGCAGACTTTCAATGGAGAGCGCCTTTAAATGAGACTGCTCATTGAGTCTCCGTTCTTCGAGGTCAGCCCCGGGGTGATCTCCTGTGCTCCCGTGGCTGCCTTGACGGCTGTGACATTCACCCATGCAAAGACTCCCTTCTACCCTCCCTTGTTTTAGTCATTTAATTGCATGGCAGAGTAAGATAAATGCATTAATGGGTCTTTCCTGCCCCCCCTGGGGGAATGGAATCAAAATGCACCCATATTGGTGGGCAAAAAGGTACACATTGTACCTTCTGAAGCTACCGGAGGGATTTTCGGGCCGCGGCCGCCAGGAAGGCGCCGCAGGGGAGCCGGAGACCTCGACCCAGACCCTCAAGGGTAGCATACCACGGCAGCAGGGCAGGGAAATTCCAAGGAGGAAAGTAAACCGTCTGGCAGGCGCGGAGGTCTTCCAGGTCCGGTTGTCCGGCTAACAGACGCCGCAGTTCCCCGGGCCCGGTGAACCGGGCTTTTCGCCACAGGGAAGGCCGAAACCAGGCCCTGAGAACCTGCGTCAGGGTCCACAGGCTGTAGCGGTTCAGCAGGGCCAGGGCCAGGGAAATGTTGCCGGTGCCGCAACCCACTTCCAGGACCCGGCAGCCGGGAAGTCCTGGCAACAGGCCGAAAAGGGCTCCTTTTCCACCCGGTCCACCAGTTGTCCCAGCAGGGTGGCGTACCAGCGGTCATAGGTGGCGGCTTGGTGGTCGAAGACCGAAGACATGGGCTAATCAGCTTTGTCCTTTTGGGGGGGAATGATCACTTTCCGGAGCAAGATTTCTTCACACCCTTCTTTCACCAGATGGGGGATGGGGGCGATGTCCACAAAACCGAAGCGCCGGGAGAAGTCTCTGGCCTTGATAGGGGCGCCAGCCGGCGGCCCGGGGCCGGCCTCACTTCCCGGATGGAATGGCGCCACTGGGGAGGGAGCGGCGGGTGAACCCGGGCCGGGGTGGTTTTCGGCGCGGTGTCGCAAGGGGTGATGATTCCCTTGCGGATCTGCCGCTCTTCGGGCCGGCCCCGGAGCTCGCCCCTGGTCCAGAGCACTTCCAGAAGGGAAGGGAAAGCCGGCACCGGGAGGGGGGCCTTCGTTTCCTCCGCCGCCACGTGGGTGAGGCCAAAGAGCAAGCAGAGCCCGATGAGGACCGCAGCCAGAGTTTTGGGATCATGATGCCATGCTCTCATATGGCGCCCTTAAGGCTGGAGAGTGGGGAAGGCAGCCAGGGGCCCAGCCCCCTTATCTGATCCGCTTCCCCGGCGTGGACCAGATTCTCCACCCCTGAGGTTCCTTGACCAGACCGATGTCAATCTCCCAATATTCTTCCGGCAGGTTGTATTTTTTATGATATAAAAAGTTTTCAAAATGACAGAAATATTTTGACTACCTCTCGGTAGAATACCGGAAGGGCCCCACATTAGCAAATCACGTGCCATGAAGGAACATACTGTATTTTCTTGATAATTGGCTATCAGGTGGTTGAAAAGGTTATCCGGGGGAAGGAGCCAGGGCCCTCTCCCCCACCCCCATAAATGGGATGTGGCTATTCCAGACGGTAACATCGGCTAGCCTCTTCCCACCAAGCTCCGGGGAAGAGGGTTTTTCAAAAGTCTGTCAGATAACCACCATATAGCTTAAATTTCCTTCAAAAATTCGTAAAATTTTTTCTGAGTGCTGACAGACCAAGATGTCCCCAAAAGAGATATTTTGATGAGAGGGGTAAGTTAACCCGGTTACGGTTCCGGCCCCCCCGGGACCGGAAGATTATAATCCGGGGCATCACCTCACATCTTCCCCCGAGCCCGATATTCCAGGCTTTGATGGGGCCGCCCGCCCTTCAGCTCTGCCCTGGTTCCGAGCGTCCTTCAGCGAGAAGCTCTTCCCGACGCAGACTGTGGGAGCGCTCGTCAGGGCTTATGTCAGGGCTGGGTCGTGGGCGCCACCTCATCCTGGACCCGCCAGAGTGGCCTCTTTCCCGAACTGCTCTTATCGATATCAAGCTTTCAGATTAGGATTTTCCGCCACTCCCCTGGCCTAAAAAAATGACACTATACCCTTGACAATATGACAGTAGATGTTATATTATCGCTCAGCAGCCATGGACAGGACAGCATACAGCATCGGGGAACTGGCCGAGAGGGCCGGGGTGAGCCGGCGGACGGTGCGCTTTTATGTGGCCCTGGGGCTGATTTCGCCCCCCCTGGGCCGGGGCCGGGGGCGCCATTACACGGACCGGCATCTCCAGGAAATTCTGACCATCCGCCAGCTCCAGGCCAGGGGGATTTCTCTGGCGGAGATTCAGGCCCGCAAAGAGAGAACCGGGACGGTGGTTCTTCCCGGAGAGCCCAAACCGCCTGAACTGCAGGCACAACTGGTGACGCGCATCTCTCTCAGGGAAGGGGTGGTGTTGGAATTTGCTCATGACCTGGCGGCGCTGACGCCGAGGGAAATGCAGGAAATCGCCCGCCGCTGCCGGGAGGTCATACCACATGCAAAAGGGAGGGAAGGAGTGCATGAATGAAATGTCCGGATTGATGACCCCAGAAGGAGCCCCCATCCCTTTGAAAGGAGTGGCTATCCATGTTTCCGGCCAAGGTCCGGCCTCCCGGGTGACGGTGGCCCAGGAGTACCGAAATGATGAGAGCCGGCCGGTAGAGGCGATTTATACCTTCCCCCTGCCGGAAGAGGCGGCGGTCTGCGGTTTTCACGTGGAACTGGGGGGACAGATCCTGAAAGGTCAGGTAGAGGACAAGGAAAAGTGTCTGGAAGAATACGACGCGGCCCTGGCTCGGGGGGCCGGCGCCTTTTTGCTGGACCAGGACCGGCCCAATGTCTTCACCGCCTATGTCGGTAATCTTCGACCTCAGGAAGAGGTGGTGCTGCGCCTTTCTTATGTGGCGCCCCTGACCTGGCTCCCCGACGGCCTCCAGCTTATAGTCCCCACCGTGGTGTCTCCCCGGTATTTCACCGCTGAACAATTGCAAAAGATGGACCCCGCCGAATTGTTGCATCTTACCCCACCCGCGGTTATGGGACCCCTGCCTTATGGCTTCACGTTGACTGTGGACCTTGAATTACCCGGACGCCTGGTGGGGGTGGAATGCCCGTCGCACCCCTTTCGGTGGGAGATGACGGACGGCCGTCTAAAAGGCGCTGTGGCCGGCCAGGCCCGGATGGATCAGGATTTCGTTCTGAACGTGAAAACTGACAAGATCCGCGAGCCTTTTTGCCTGCAGGCCCGGGATGGTGCGGAGGCACAGATTCTGGTGATCGGGCTGAATCCGGAAATGCCAGATACCTTGCCGAGGCCGCCTCTGGAGGTCATTTTTCTGGCGGACTGCTCCGGTTCCATGGCGGGGGAAAGCGCCGCCCAGGTCCGCAACGCCCTGGATTTGTGCCTGAGGGCCTTGGAAGACACGGACACCTTCAATATCATCGCCTTTGGATCTTCCTGGGAACCCCTGTTCGAAGAAGCCCGGCCCTTTGACCAAGGCAATCTGGAAAAGGCCACGCAATTTGTCCGGACCTTGGATGGCCACATGGGGGGCACGGAGATGTTGGCGCCCCTGAAGGCTGTTCTGGAGCGGCCGGTGTCAGCCGGCCGGGACCGGAAGATCATCCTCCTCACCGACGGCGAGGTGGCCAATGAGGCGGAGATTATTGCCCTGGCCCACACCCACCGGGGACATTGTGCCCTCTATCCGGTGGGTTTGGGCCGGGGCCCCAATGCCCATCTCATCCGCAGTCTGGCCCGGGTTTCCGGGGGCGCGGCGGAATTCGTCCACCCTCAGGCCAGGCTGGAGCCGGTCATGGTACGCCTCGTAGAAAAAGTAACCACCCTCGCGGCGAATCCGATGGAAATTGATTGGGACGGCTTGACTCCGGACCTTCAGGCTCCCTCCTCCCTGCCTCCCCTTCATAAAGGGGAACACCTTCTCGTCCTGGCGCGCTTTGCCGGGGAGGTCCCGCGGAGGGTGAGGATTAAGGCATCGTGGCTTGGCCAGGAGACCAAGACTTGGGAGCTGGTCCCTCTCCCCCTGGCTACCCAGGAGGACGGGCCCCTGCCAATGATGCTGGGCCGGGAGGCCCTGCGGGAACTGGAAGACCGCTTCCTGGCCGGGCCCCGCTGGCTGAAAACCGACGAAGTCAAGCAGGTCAAGGAACGGATTCTGGCCTTGTCCACCCGATACAGTGTCCTGTCCTCTCTCACCAGCTTTCTGGTGGTGGCGGAAAGACCCGGTGCCGCAGAGGCTGAGGTAGTTGTCCGGCGCATCCCGGTGGCCCTGACCCGGGGATGGGGAGGGAAGGATCGAGTTGTTCAGAAAATTGCCGGCGCCCTGAGGGCTGCCGGCCTGGTGGCCCTGACCCGGGGATGGGGAGGGAAGGATCGAGTTGTTCTTTATTATTGTAGGCAGGTCCCTGGACCTCCCGGCACTATTAGTC
>JAILZL010000009.1 GCA_023512475.1 Syntrophobacterales bacterium | reverse complement strand
CCCGCCCCTCACCCTCCCTGCCCCCTGGATGGGGGCCATGAAAAGAGTCAGGGGGCCCCCCGCCCCCTTAATCCCTGCCCCCCGGGACGCCCCGCCCCCGGTCAGGTCGCCGGCCGTCGCCCGGCGGCTAGAATTCCCCCTCCTCCCGCTTGATCACCGGGCGCATCATCAGGACCACATCGTGGGTCATGCCGTCTTTGCGGAGGAAATAGTCATCCAGGGTGGCCCGGGGCTCAAACCCCTTCTCCCGGAAGGCCTTGATGACCTTTTTGTGATCGGCGATGATCTCCGCCTTGAGCCACTGCAGGCCCTCTTTGCGGGCCAGGTTGATGAGCTCCTCCAGCATGAGGGAGCCCAGCCCCAGGTTGCGGAAGGGGCGGGAGACGAAGATGCGCACCTCGCCGATGTGTTTGGCCGAGTGCTTGCCCCGGTGCAGGGTGGCGTCGGCCACCAGGCGGTTGTCCTCCAGATCCACCGCCACCAGGGGCAGGACCTTGCGGTAATTGATGTGATCCACCCAGTAATTGATGAGCTTCACATCCTTGACGTCCTGCTTCAGGAAACGGGTGTCCTCTTCCGGGGCTTCCTGGAAGAGGCGGATGAGGTTCTCCCGGTCCTGCTCGTTCAGGAACCGGAACATCACCCGCTTGCCGTTTTTCAGGGTGACGAACTTGCGATAGGCCACGTAGTTGATCATGGGACCGCCTTGGAGGGGGAGCTTAAGGGCATCATACTCCCTGCCGGGGATTTGTCAAGGCGGGGCGGACCCGCCGCCGGACCCGGAAAAAGCCTGAAAAGAGCTAGGGCAAAACCTGAGAAAGGCGTCGGAAATCCACCGGAAAGGCCTCAGGAAATAACGGAAAAGATTATTAAGCCCTTGACATTCCGAAAAAAATTTTATTGCCGTCCGGTTCTTGAATTGTAATGAGGAGGTTAGGAAATTTTGCCCGGGGAGGTCCCTGCCTCCCTATGATTTTGCAAGGAAAGAAGAGAACGGTCAAGTTTGGGGGGGCGGCCGGCCGGGGGGGCCGGGGCGGACAGGGGTGGGCACCGGCGGACCTTCTGAAAATAACCGTTGAAAATTGTTATATATTCGCGATGGGCCGCAACCCCGCCGGCAATGCGGCTTTCCCGGCGTCGGACCCGCTTTGGGGCTAAGTGGGGGCTAACTGTCATTGCCGGGGAGCCGCATTGCCGTGGGTGGGAGGACAGGCTACCATGCCTGTGCCATTGGGGGATGTCATGGACGATTTGTGGGAAACTGCCAGGAAGCACCTGAAGGAGCAGGTCTCCCCCTCGGGTTTTGCCCTCTGGTTGGAGCCGGTGAAGGCGGAAGGCTCACCGGCGGGGACCCTGCGTCTGGTCTGTCCCAACGACTTTGCCCAGCGCTGGCTGCAGAGCCATTACCTGCCCCTCATCAGCCGCATTCTGGCCTCCCTGGGTTATCAGGGGCCGGTGGAGGTCACCGCGGCCTTCCGGGGGCGGGAGCCGGCTCTGGTGCGGCCCCCGGGGGTGCAGCCCGCCTTCCCGGAGCTGGCGCCCCCCAAAAACGGCCGCCCCCTGCACCGGGGGTTCACCTTCGAGCGCTTTGTGGTGGGCGCCTCCAACCGGCTGGCCTTTCAGGCCTCCCAGGCCCTGGCCCGCAATGACACCTTGTTAAACGGCATCCTCTTCCTCACCTCCGGGCCCGGTCTGGGCAAGAGCCACCTCTCCCAGGCGGTGGGCAACTTCCTCCGGGAGACCGAGCCAGGCACCCGCATCCTGTATGCCACCGCCGAGGACTTCGCCAATGACATGGTGCGTTCCCTCAAGACCGGTCAGATGGGGCGCTTCAAGGAGAAATACCGGCAGGAATGCGACGTCCTCCTCCTGGAGGAGGTGCAGTTTTTCAGCGGCAAGGAGAAGATCCAGGCGGAGCTCTGCTACACCCTGGACGCCCTCCTGAGCCGCCAGAAGCGCCTGGTGTTCACCAGCTGCTGCCTGCCCGGGGAGATCAGCCAGCTCTCCCGGGAGCTGAGCTCCCGGCTCACCGGCGGCCTGATCACCCCCATCGGCCAGCCGGACTTTCCCACCCGGGTGCAGATCCTGGTGCGCAAGGCCGAGGAACGCGCCCTGGCCGCCCCCCGGCCGGTACTGGAGTATCTGGCGGAGCACCTCACCGACGATGTCCGCCGCCTGGAAAGCGCCCTGGACTGTCTGGCGGCCCGGGCCACCCTGCTTCGGGAGCCGGTGACCCTGAGGGCGGCCCAGGAGGTGCTCCATGACCTCAAGGCGGTGGAGGGTCGCCTGAGCATCCCCCAGATCCAGAAGCTGGTGGGGGAGTACTTCCAGGTCAGCGTCAAGGATTTATTGGGACGCTCCCGGCAGAAAAAGCTGGTCCGGGCCCGGCAGGTGGCCCTCTACTTCGCCCAGCTCTATACCGGCAAGACGGTGACGGAATTGGGCCGCCTCTTCAATCGCAGCCATTCCTCGGTGGTGCATGCCCTCCAGACCCTGGAGCGGGACCGCCGCATCCAGCCCCGCCTGGAGGAGGAGATGAGGTTTCTGGAGGAGAAACTGGCCCAGGCCCAGGTCAGGATGGCGGGGCGAAGAGAGCCCAGTCTTCGCACCGATGCTTGATGACCTTGCCTTCCACGATGAAGACGATGTCCTCGGCGATGTTGGTGGCCAGATCGGCGATGCGCTCCAGGTTGCGGATGATGATGATGAAGTGATGCAGGCGCACCACCCAGCGGGACTCCTGGATCATGGCGTCCAGAATCTTCTGGATGTATTCGTCGTCCAGGATGTCCGCTTCCACATCCCGCTGACAGACCTGCACCGCCAGGCGGGGGTCCTGTTGCACAAAGGCCTCGATACTGGTGCGCACCATGCTCAGGGCCAGATCGGCCATGGGGCGGATGTCGATGGGAAACTCCAGGGGTTCCCGGCTGTTGAGCTCCAGGGCCCGCTCGGCGATGTTCACCGCCTGATCGCCGATGCGCTCCAGCTCGGTGGCGATGCGCATGGCCGCCACGATGAGACGCAGGTCCGTGGCCAGGGGCTGGCGCAGGGCCAACAGGCGGAAGGCGTGCTCCTCGATGTCCAGCTCCATGCGGTTGATGGTGATGTCCTCGGTGATGACGTCCCGGGCCAGATCAGAGTTGCGTTCGGAGACGGACAAGACGCTCTTCTGCACCGCGCTCTCCGCCAGGGCTGCCATCGCCAGGAGCTTCTGCTTGAGGCTCTCCAGCTCCTGATCCAATTGCCGGGAAACCGTCATCGCCGTCGCCATGCTCTTCCCCCGTCCTTGCCTTCAAGTATACCAATATCCGTCTTTTCGTCACAACGGAAAAGAATCTTGACGGAAATTCCGATAAGATGAAATGAAGTTTACCTTTCCTGACATTATCGAGGGCCTGAGAATCAGGCCGGCGCCCGGTCTCCGCCCGAAGGGGCGGCAACGGGGCCATTCCCCCATGCCGGGGAGAAAGGGTCCGGGCAAGAGGCGGCGGCGCCTGCCGGCGGCCCTCCCCCGGGGCTGCGGCCCGGGGCGGGGAATCAGGGGGAGCTGAGGACAGAACCGTGAGAATCGCCGTGGTGGGCCCGGGGGCCTTGGGGTCCCTGATGGCCGCGATGCTGCATCAGGCCGGCCAGGAGGTGGTGCTGGTGGATTATCGTCCGGAGCGGGCCACCCGCCTGGACCGGGAGGGCTTGCTCCTGCGCACCCCCGAGGGTGAGGCCCGGCGGGTGAGGGTGCCGGTGCGCCTGGCCTCGGAGGCCGGCCCGGCGTCCTTGGTGGTGGTGGCGGTGAAGACCCCGGCCACCGCGGCCGCGGCCCGCCTCCTGCCGGAGCTGCTGACCCCGGGCGGCCTGGTCCTCACGGTGCAAAACGGCCTGGGCAACCTGGAGCGCCTGGCCCAGGCGGCAGGCTGGGAGCGCCTGCTGGCCGGGGTGAGTTTTCTCGGGGCCACCCGGCCCCGGGACGGCGAGGTCATCTTTGCCGGCCGCGGGCCCACCTTCATCGGCCCCGCCCCCGGTGCCCGGGTCAGTCCGGAGGAGCTGGAGGCGGTGGCGGAGCTCTTCCGGCAGGCCGGCCTGCCCTGCGAGGTGAGAGGCAACATTGAGACCATGCTCTGGGAGAAGCTCCTGGTGAATGTCGCCGTCAATCCCCTCACCGCCCTCCTCCGGGTAAGAAACGGCGTCCTGCCCCAGCTCCCCCCGGCCTGGGAGGTGGCCCTGGCCGCGGCCCGGGAGGCCCAGGCCGTGGCTGGGGCCCAGGGGCTGGCTCTGACTCTGGATCCGGAGAGCCGGCTGCGGGAGGTGTGCGCCGCCACCGCCGCCAACCTGTCCTCCATGCTCCAGGATGTGCTCTCCGGGCGGGAGACGGAGATTGCGGCCTTAAACGGCGAGGTGGCGGTCCGGGGGGCGGCCTTGGGGGTGCCCACCCCGGTGAACACCCTCCTCACCCGCCTGGTGGCGGCCCTCACCCTGGCCCGGGCGCACCAGGTGGTCTGAACGGCCTCACGGCCTCCTGACACGTCACCCGGCCGGCATCCCCTTTCCGGGGAGGAGACCCGGGGTGTCCGCCCTTGACGGCGCCCCGGTCTTGGGGGATGATGGCCTCAAACCGAAAGGGAGGAGGAGACCATGGCCAATGCCGGCTATCCCGCATGGTATCGTGTGCTGAAGGAGAGGCATGGGAAATTTGTCAGCGCCCTGGAGCGCCTGGGGGAAGCGGTGCGCCAGGAGGGGCCTCTGGATGACAAGACCGGGCATTTCATTCAGATGGCGGCGGCCGCGGCCATCGGCTCGGAGGGCTCGGTGCACAGCCATGTGCGCCGGGCCTTGGCCGCCGGGGCCACCCCCGAGGAGATCACCCACGCCCTCATCCTCCTCACCAGCACCATCGGCTTTCCCCGGGTGTCGGCGGCCTTAAGCTGGGCCCAGGAGGTCATGAAACCGGCGGGCCGCTGAAGATGGTCGGGACGGGCGGATTTGAACCGCCGACCTCGTGCTCCCAAGGCACGCGCGCTGACCAGGCTGCGCTACGTCCCGACAGCTCAGGCAGGGGATGAGGGGCCCAGGGCCCCCTCCAGGAGAAGGCGGCGGAGGGTCTCTTTCATCCCCGCCAGGGCCCGGGCCCGGTGGCTGAGGCGGTTTTTCACCTCCAGTCCCACCTCCGCCATGGTGGCGCCATACTGAGGCAGCCAGAAGACCGGGTCATATCCGAACCCCTCCCGGCCCCGGGGTTCAAGGGCGATCATCCCCGGGCACTCCCCCCGGGCCTGAAAGAGGCGGCCGTCGGGCAGGGCCAGGGCAATTTCGCAGACAAACCGGGCCTGCCGCTCTGCCTCGGGGACGCCTTCCAGCTCCTCCAGGAGCTTGCGCCAGTTGTCTTCGTCCGTAGGGGGCAGGGGCGCGGTGCGATCCGCGGCGTAACGGGCGGAATACACCCCCGGGCGGCCCCCCAAAGCCGCCACCTCCAGGCCGGAGTCATCCGCCAGGGCCGGCAAACCCGTGAGGGCGGCCACCTGGCGGGCCTTGGCGGCGGCGTTGGCCGCGAAGGTCTCCCCCTCCTCGGGGATGTCGGGGAGGTCCGGAAAATCCGCCAGACTCAGGAGCTTCAGGGGCAGATCCGCCAGGAGCTCCGCCAGCTCCCGCACCTTGCCGGGGTTTTTGGTGGCGATCACCAGGGGAGCGGCAGCCATGGTGCCAGAGCCTCCACCTGCAGGCGGAAAAGGGGTTCGAGGCCCCGGGCGGCCAGGGTGAGGAGCTCCGGGAGCACCTCCGGCGGGAAGGTCCGGCCTTCCCCGGCCACGTGCACCTCCACCAGCTCGCCCCGGGCGGTGCCCACCACCGTGGCATCCACCTCCGCCTGGGAATCCTCCTCATAGTCCAGGTCCAGAAGGAGGGCGCCGCCCACCCGCCCCAGACTCACCGCCGCCACCTGGCCGGTGAGGGGCAGGGCCTCCAGCTCCTCCCGGCGCCTCAGGGGCTCCAGGGCCAGGGCCAGGGCCACGAAGGCGCCGGTGATGGCCGCCGCCCGGGTGCCGCCGTCGGCCTGCAGCACGTCACAATCCACAATCACGGTGCGCTCGCCCAGGGCCTTGAGGTCGCACACGGCCCGCAGCGCCCGGCCGATGAGCCGCTGGATTTCCTGGGACCGTCCCCGGGGCCGGCCGGCCAGACCTTCCCGGGGCTGCCGGGAGGCGGTGGCCCGGGGCAGCATGGCATATTCCGCCGTCACCCAGCCCTCGCCGGTGTACTGCTTGAAAGGCGGCACCTGATGCACCACCGAGGCGGCGCACAGCACCCGGGTGCGCCCCCAGGTCACCAAGGCGGAGCCGTCGGCAAAATCCAGGTATCCCGGTTCGAGGCGCACGGGCCTCAGGGCATCGGCGGCTCGCCCGCCGCTTCGCCGCATGCTTCCTCCCTATGAGCACCTGCCTGCGCCTGGGTTTCAGCCACCGGCGCAATTTCCGGGCGGTCGGGGCGGCGGCGGCCTGGTCCCTTGTAAGCCCCCCCGCCCCCAGGAGCCACCGCTCCCCCCTTGCGGTCCTTTGAATGCACGGCTTATGGTTCCCGGGGCTCAAGGGAACGGCGCACCGTGTCGATCACCATCTGAAAGGTCTCCGGAAAGGAGGCGGGGGAGAGGCGCCCCACTTCGATGAATTTCACCACGATCTCCTTGGTGACCTTGAGGACCTGCTCCTCCCGGGGCGTCAGGGCCGGTGCCCCCTGGCTTTTGCCCATGGCCCATCCTCCGGAATTGTGGTATAGTCCTGGAAAAAGGCAATATTCCCGGCAGGGGGCAGGCGGGCGGTGAGGCCGGGCCCGCCGTCGTCTTGCCGGGAAAAAGGCCCCGCCGATCGGAAGAAGGCCGGTTCTTGAAACGACCGGCGGGGCGGTGAGGAAGAACCGGGTCACAGCCCTCCCGTCGGGGTTCATCATAAACCAAGCCAGGGGGCTTGGCAAGCTGAGGCCATGGGACGGATCGAGCTCCTGGAGCCGGCCACCGCCGCCAAAATCGCCGCCGGCGAGGTCATCACCCGCCCCGCCGCGGTGGTGAAAGAGCTGGTGGAAAACGCCCTGGACGCGGGGGCGCGCCACATCAGCATCCGCCTGGAGGAGGGCGGCCGCCGCCGGCTGCTGGTGGCCGACGACGGCGGCGGCATGGAGCCGGAGGATGTGCCCCTGGCCATCCTGCGCCACGCCACCAGCAAGATCCGCCGGGAGGAGGACCTGCTGGCCGTCTCCACCCTGGGCTTTCGGGGGGAGGCCCTGGCCAGCCTGGCGGCGGTCTCCCGGCTGACCCTGGTCTCCCGGCCGCCCGGGGCCGCAGCCGGCACCCGCCTCGTGGTCCGGGGCGGGGAGGTCCTGGAGCTGGGGCCCGCCCCCGCCGCCCCCGGCACCCAGGTGCTGGTGGAGGAGCTGTTTTACAACACTCCGGCTCGGCGCAAGTTCCTGAAAAGCAAGGAGGCGGAGCAGGCCGCGGTGGTGGAGGTGGTGCGCCAGCTGGCTTTGGGTTATCCCGAGGTGCACTTTGAGCTGGCCACCCCCGGCAGAACCCTGGTGAGCGCGCCCGCGGCCGCCGGCCTCCCCGAGCGGGTGGCGGCCCTCTTCGGGCCGGAGCTGGCGCAGAATCTGGTGCCCTTTGAGCTGGAGGCGGGTCCCCTGGGGACCCGGGGGCTGATGTCGGGGCCGGATTTCTCCCTGGCCAGCAACCGCTTTCAGACTCTCTTGGTGAACCGCCGGGTGGTGCACGACCGCCTCCTGGGCGCGGTGCTGAAGGAGATCTACCAGGGGCGGCTGCCCCGGGGGCGGCATCCCGCGGCCTTGGTGTTCCTGCGCCTGCCCCCGGAGCAGGTGGATGTGAATGTGCATCCGGCCAAGGCCGAGGTGCGCTTCCGGGAACCCGGCCGCATCTACAGCCTCCTCCTCGCCGCCCTGCGCACCGGTCTGGGGCCTTTGGCGGGAGAGAGGCCGGTGTACCAGGTGAGCTGGGAGCCGGCGACTCTGCCCCGGGTGGCGGAGGCGGGGGCGGGGGTGGGCGCCCCTCACCTGACCGCCACCGTCCTGCCCTTCCCGGAGGCGATCCCCTCCTCTCGCCCGGCGGCGGAACTTCCCGGGGGGCGGTTTCAGGATCTCACCCTTCTGGGGCAGCTGTTGGATACCTACCTCCTGGCCCAGTCCCCCGCGGGCCTGGTGATCATCGACCAGCACGCCGCCCACGAGCGGGTGCTCTATGAACGGCTGGGGGAGATCCGGCCCACCCGCCAGGCCCTCCTCTTCCCCCGGGTGGTGGAGGTGAGCCCGGCCCAGGCGGAGTGGGTGGCGGATCACCTGGAGGTCTTGGCGGAGCTGGGCCTCACGCTGGAGCCCTTTGGCGGCGCCAGCTTCCTCCTCACCGCCGCGCCCGCCTGTCTGGCGGGGGTGGACCTGGAGGCCGCAGTCCTGGAGGCGGTGGAGGCCGCCAGCCCCATCAAGAGCGGCCGCGACCCGGAGGCGGTGCGGCAGCGGGCCCGCCTGGCCCTGGCCTGCCGGGGGGCCGTCAAGGCGGGGCAGACCTTAAGCCCGGAAGAGATGCACAGCCTACTGGTCCAACTGGATGAGGTGGGGGGGCCCGCCACCTGCCCCCACGGCCGCCCGTTATGGCGTCTGATCTCCTTGGCGGAACTGCACCACAGCTTTCGGCGGCCCCCGGGGTGATGGCGGCCAGACCCAAGGTGGCGGTGCTGGCCGGGCCCACGGCGGTGGGCAAGACCCAGGTGGCCCTGGCTGTGGCCCCGGAGCTGGGCGCCGAAATCGTCAACGCCGATTCCCTCCAGGTCTACCGGGAACTGGACATCGGCACCGCCAAGCCCACCCCGGCGGAGCTGGCCCGGGTGCCCCATCACCTCATCGATCTGGTGGCGCCGCCGGAGCCTTTTGATGCGGCCCGTTACCTTACCTTGGCCCGGGCGGTGATTGCGGATCTGACCCGGCGGGGGGTGCCGCCCCTGGTGGTGGGCGGGACCGGCCTGTATATCAAGGCCCTGCTGGGCGGGCTGTTCCCGGAGGGCGGCCAGTATCCGGACCTCCGGGCGCGCCTGCGGCAGGAGCTGGCGGAGCTGGGCCTGCCGGCGTTGTACGAGCGGCTCACCCGGCTGGACCCGGCCACCGCCGCCCGCCTGCCCCCCGGGGATACCTACCGGATTCTCCGGGCCCTGGAGGTGGTGGAGGGGAGCGGCACGCCGCTCAGCGTCCTGGCCGCGGCCCACCGTTTCGCCGACCGGCCGTATGAGACCCTGAAGATCGGCCTCACCCTCCCCCGGGAGGAGCTCTACGCCCGCATCGAGGCCCGGGTGGAGGCCATGCTGGCCGCGGGCTGGCTGGCGGAGGTGGAGGCCCTGCTCCGCCGTTATCCCCCGGACCTCAAGCCCCTCAGGGCCTTGGGCTACCGCCATCTGGTGGCCTATCTGAAAGGGGAGACGGACCTGGCGGAGGCGGTGGCGGCCATCAAACGGGACACCCGCCGCTATGCCAAGCGCCAGCTCACCTGGTTTAGGGCCGACCCGGAGATCCGCTGGTTCCACCCCCGGGACCTGCCGGAGATGCTGGCGCTGCTTAGGGCATTTTTTCAGAGGTGACCCTTAAGGAGAGCCGGGAAACCGGCGCCGGACGGCCCTCTCCCTCCGGCCCCGGCTGGCGGCGGAGGCGGGGTTCCCTAAGCGGGTGATTAAGGACAAAAGGACAGAACCATGGATACAACCCGTGCCATCCGTCCCCGGGACAAGGTGGAGGCCGTGGTGTCCCTGCCGGGCTCCAAGAGCCTCACCCACCGGGCCCTCATCGCCTCCGCCCTGGCCGCGGGGGAGAGCCTGGTGACCAACGCCCTGGTGGCCGAGGACACCCGCCTCACCGCCCAGGCCCTCCGGAAACTGGGCGCCGCCCTGGACTGGGAGGACACCACCGTCCGCATCCGGGGCACCGGCGGCCGCCTCAAGCCGGTGGCCGAGCCCCTGCATTTCGGCAACTCCGGCACCTCCCACCGCTTCTTCACCGCCCTGGTCTCCCTGGGGGAGGGGGAGTATTGCCTCACCGGCACCCCCCGCCTGTGCCAGCGGCCGGTGGGGGAGCTTCTGGCCGCCCTGAAGCTTCTGGGGGTGAAGGCCGTCTCCCAGCGGGGGGACGGCTGCCCGCCGGTCCTCGTCACCGGCGGCCTCACCGGCGGCCACACCCGGCTCTCCGGCCAGGTGAGCAGCCAGTATCTCTCCGCCCTCCTCCTCATCGGCCCCCTGGCGCCTCTGGGGGTGGAGGTGGAGATCACCGGGGAGCTGGTCTCCCGGCCCTATGTGGATCTGACCCTGGAGGTCATGGCCGCCTTCGGCATCTCCTTTTTCCGACGGGGCTATCGTTATTTCCAGGTGCCCGGGGGCCAGACCTATCAGCCCCGGGAGTATGCCGTGGAGGGGGACGCCTCCAGCGCCGCCTATTTCTGGGCCGCGGCCGCGGTCACTGGCGGCCGGGTGACGGTGGCCAACCTCAGCGTGGATTCCACCCAGGGGGATATCGATTTTCTGTCGGTGCTGGCCCGCATGGGGTGTCATATTGAGAGTTCGCCGGCGGGCCTCACCGTGGCGGGCGGGCCTTTGCACGGCATCACCGTGGACATGAGCGCCATGCCGGATCAGGTGCCCACCCTGGCGGTGGTGGCGGCCTTCGCCCAGGGGGAGACGGTGATGACGGGGGTGGGCCATCTGCGCCACAAGGAGTCGGACCGCCTGGCGGCGGTGGCCACGGAGCTGCGCAAAATGGGGGGGGAGGTGGAGGAGACCGGGGACGGCCTTCTGATCCGGGGCGGGCGGCCTCTGACGGGGGCCGTGATCCACACCTATGACGACCACCGCATCGCCATGAGCTTTGCCGTGGCGGGCCTCTCGGTCCCCGGGGTGGTCATTGAGGACCCGGGATGCGTGGCCAAGTCCTTCCCGGAATTCTGGCGCTACTGGGAGACCCTGGAGGGCTGAAAGGGGCCCGGGGCAGACCGCGGCTGAGAGGGGCGGAATTCTCTTGAAGGGAGGCGCCGGCCCCCACCGCCAGGATCAGCCGATAGCCGCGGGGAAACTCCGGGGGATCCCGCGGCCGGAGCCCTCGGGGCTGATGAGGCCTCCTTCGGCGGGGGTCTCGGGGCCCTCGTCAGCGGCTTGCCCCCTCACCGGAGCCGGGAGGGCCCTCAGATGAGCTCCGGCTGGTAGATGTCGTGGATGCGCACCAGGCCCAGGCAGCGGCGGCTTTTCGGCTCCACCACGGGGAGCACGGAGATCTGGGAGGGGCGGTCCTCCATGAGCTGGGCCGCCTCCTTGAGGCTGGCCCCCGGGGTGACGGTGGTGGGGCGGGTGGTCATGATCTCCCGGGCCCTCACCCCCCGGATGTCCTGGCGGGTCACCAGGGCCCGACGCAGGTCGCCGTCGGTGATCAGCCCCAGGAGATGGCCGGCGTCGTCCACCACACAGGCGGCCCCCAAAGGTCTTTCGGTCATGGCGATGATCACCTGCCGTAAGGGGGTCTCCGGCCCCACCCAGGCCACCGCCTCCCCCCGGTGCATGACGTCGGCCACCGTGAGCCAGAGATTGCGGCCCAACTGCCCGGCGGGGTGGTAGCGGGCGAAGTCGTCTTGGGTGAAGTTTCTGGCGTGCATCAGGGCCACCGCCAGGGCGTCCCCCAGGGCCAGGGCGGCGGTGGTGCTGCAGGTGGGGGCCAGGTTCAGGGTGTCCGCCTCCCGCTCCACCCGGGCGTCCAGGACTACATCCGCCTGGCGGGCCAGGGGGCTTTTCAGATTTCCCACCAGGGCAATGAGGGGGGAGCGGAAGCGCCGCAGGACCGGGATGAGGCGCAGCAGCTCCGCGGTGGCCCCGCTTTTGGAGATGAGGAGGCTGGGGTCGCCGGGGGTATAGATGCCCAGGTCGCCGTGCACCGCCTCGGCGGCGTGCAGGAACACCGCCGGGGTGCCGGTGCTGGCCAGGGTGGCGGCGATCTTATGGGCGATGGCCCCGGACTTGCCGATGCCGCTCACCACCACCTTGCCGGGGTGGGCCAGGATGAGGGCCACGGCCCGGGCCAGGCTGTCGGTGAGGCGCTCCGCCACCTGGAGGATGGCCTTGGCCTCGGCCTCCAACACCTCTTTGGCGATGGCGAGCCAGCGGGCCGCCTCTGCCGCCGGGACGGCTTCCACCGCGCTTTTTTCCTCCTGAGCCATGCTCCTCTTGTATCCCTTTCGCCGCCGGAATGCAAGGGTCGGGAGGGCTGAAGGCCGGTGGCCGCCAAAGCGGCCGGGAAAAATCCTCCCGCCCCTTGACGAACCCCGCAGGTCAAGGTAGAGTTTCAAATTGTGCGAATTTTCTTTAATTCCCGTGTGCAAGGTGCTTCCGTGTATCTCCAGAAGACTTTGGCCAAAAGCCCCCGCTGGGAAGCCGGCACGGAGCTGGTGGAACTGATCACCGGCCTCTTTCTTTTGGGCTTCCTGCAGTTTCATCTCTTTGCCGTCTCCAGCATCATCCTGGGGCAGGAGACCTTCAACCGGGATTCCCAATTCCTGGATGAATACTACATCTCCTACATCGGCATCCCCCTGGTGATCCTGGCCATTTTGGTGCACGGCCTGGCGGCCATGCGCAAGGCCCCCTGGCGGGTGGAGGAGATGCGCATCTTCCTGCAACACTCCCGGCGCCTGCAGCACCTGGACACCTGGGCCTGGCTGGCTCAGATCCTCACCGGCCTGGGGGTGCTGGTGCTCTCCGCCATCCACATCTGGTCCACCCTCTCCACCTGGCCCATTGAGGCGGCCAAAAGCGCCCTCCGGGTCCAATCCGGCCACTTCTCCCTGCTGCTGGCCCTGCTGCTGCTGGCGGAAATCCACGCCATGCTGGGCCTGTACCGCATTCTGGTGAAGTGGAGCTGGGTGCATCGCCAGAGGTTCACCAAATACCTGGTGTATGCCACCCTCGGGCTGGTGGCCCTGGGCTTTGTGGCCCTGGTGGTTTTTTATTTCACTTCGGTAAAGGTCTGACATGAAGTGGTCTGAGGCCCATATCTCTGATGTTCTGGTCATCGGCGCCGGTCTGGCCGGCGAACGGGTGGCTATCGAGGCCGCCAGCCGCGGCCACACGGTCACCATCCTCAGCCTGGTCCCCCCCCGGCGTTCCCACAGCACCGCGGCCCAAGGCGGCATGCAGGCCAGTCTGGGCAACGTGGCCATGGGCTACGGCGACAATCCGGATATTCATTTCGAAGATACCGTCAAAGGCTCCGACTGGGGCTGCGATCAGGAGGTGGCCCGCCTCTTTGTGGAGCTGGCCCCGGTGGCGGTGCGCCAGATGGCCCAGTGGGGTGTGCCCTGGTCCCGGGTGGTGCCGGGCAAGCGCACCCTGCCCGACGGGGTGGAGGTGGAGGAGCTGCCGGAGAAGGCGGGGCTCATCGCCCAGCGGCAGTTCGGCGGCACCGCCAAGTGGCGCACCTGCTTCGCCTCCGACGGCACCGGCCACGTGCTCCAGTACGCCATGGACTCGGTGGTGGTGAAGCTGGGCATCACGGTGCACGACCGCTGCGAGGCCATCGCCCTCATCCAGGACGGCCAGGAGTGTTACGGCGCCGTGGTCCTGAGTCTGAGGACCGGCGAGCTCCGGCCCTATCTCGCCAAGGCCACGGTCATTGCCACCGGCGGTTACGGCCGCATGTACGGGGTCTCCACCAACGCAGTGATCAATGAAGGCACCGGCATGGCCATCGCCCTGGATACCGGGGTGGTGCCCCTGGGCAACATGGAGGCGGTGCAGTTCCACCCCACCGGCATCGTGCCCGCGGGCATCCTGGTCACCGAGGGCTGCCGGGGCGACGGCGGCTATCTTCTGGACAAGAACCTGCACCGCTTCATGCCCGACTATGAGCCGGTGAAGAAGGAGGTGGCCTCCCGGGATGTGGTGAGCCGCTGGATGGTGCACCACATGCACAAGGGCTTCGGGGTGGAGTCCCCTTATGGCCCCCACCTGTGGCTGGATCTGCGCCATCTGGGGGAGGCCCACATCTGCACCAACCTCCGGGAAGTCTATACCATCTGCGCCAACTTCCTGGGAATCAACTGCGTCCAGGAGCTCATCCCGGTGCGCCCCACCCAGCACTACTCCATGGGCGGGGTGCGCACCAACATCCATGGCGAGGCGGTGGGCTTGAAGCGCCTCTATGCCGCGGGGGAAGCCGCCTGCTGGGACCTGCACGGCTTCAACCGCCTGGGAGGCAATTCCCTGGCCGAAACCATCGTGGCCGGCATGGTGGTGGGCGGGAAGGTGGCGGAATTCGCCCAGGAAGCGCCCCTGATCTTCCCCTTCTCCCTGGTGGAGGAGGCGGTGGCCGCCCAGGCCGCCCGCATTGAGGCACTGCGCCGGCGGGCCTCCGGGAGCGAAAACGTCTTCGAGCTCCGGAAAAAGATGGAGGAGACCCTCCTGGAGCATGTGGGCATCTTCCGCACCGGTGAGGGCCTGGAACAGGCCGTGGCCACCCTGAAGGAGCTCTATCAGCGCTCGCAGGATATCCGCCTGCGCTCCAGCGGCCTGGGGCCCAACCCCGAGCTCTTCGCCGCCCTGCGCCTGCCGGGGATGCTCCGCCTGGCCCTGTGCATCGCCCAGGGGGCGCTGTTGCGCACTGAAAGCCGGGGCAGCCACTACCGGGAGGACTACCCCCAGCGGGACGACGTCAACTGGCTCAAGCGCACCCTGGCCACCTGGCCCGCCGGCGCGGACATGCCCGCCATCGATTACGAACCGGTGAAGATCACCGAGCTGCCCCCCGGCGACCGGGGCTACGGCACCATGCCCATCAAGTAGGATAACCGGGGAAGGGGAGCTGTTCCCCCGGCCCCCTCCCGCCCCGTGATGGGATGTGGGCGGAGAGTGGGGGAGGGGCCGAGGGCCACAGGCCTCTGGCCCCACCCTGCCATTATAAGGACTGATGTTATGGCTGAGCGCTTGTTGACTTTCAGTATTTTCCGTTACAATCCGGCCACCCCGGAGATCCCGCCCCGGATGCAGGAGTTTCAGTTGGACGAGACGCCCAACATGACCCTGTTCATCGCCTTAAACCGCCTCCGGGAGGAGCAGGATCCGTCCCTGATGTTTGATTTTGTCTGCCGGGCGGCGGTGTGCGGCTCCTGCGGCATGCTCATCAACGGCCGGCCGGGGCTGGCCTGCAAGACCCTGACCCAGGATCTGCCGGACCGCATCACCCTGATGCCGTTGCCGGTCTTCAAGCTGGTGGGGGACCTGTCGGTGGACACCGGGGTGTGGTTCCGGCAGTTGAACGAAAACCTGGAGGCCTGGATCCACACGGACAAGGAATTTGACCCCCGGTCCCCGGAAGAGCGCATGGACAACACCCTGGCCCAGGAGATTTACGAGGCGGAGCGCTGCATTGAGTGCGGCTCCTGCATCGCCGCCTGTGCCACGGCCAATATGCGGGCGGATTTCCTGGGCGCTGCGGGGCTGAACCGCATCGCCCGCTTCCTCATTGACCCCCGGGATGAGCGCTCCCCCTACCAGATCTTCGAGGTGGTGGGCACCGACGAAGGGGTGTTCGGCTGCATCGGGCTGATGGCCTGCGACGACATCTGCCCCGTGGAGATCCCCCTGCAGCAGCAGCTGGCCCTGGTGCGCCGCAAGATGGCCTGGGCGGGGCTGACCGGGAAATGAACCGGGACCAGGCGGCGGCCCCCTCCCGGGTGCCGGCCTTCGATTTCCCCCATGATTTCATCAAGCTCTATTGGCTCTCCGGGCTTTTCGGGGAGGGCTTCGAGCTCTGGACCGGCCGGCGGGACCGGGGTGCGGGGGGTCTGGGGGAGGCCAGTTATACCTTGTACCTCCTTTATCCCCTGAAGGAAGAGGAGGAGGAGCCCGCGCACCTGGTGCTCCGGCGCCGGGAGGGCGGCTATGTCTTCGCCATCGACTGGTTTCCCGGGGAGGAGTTTCCCCTGACCCGCTTTGTCTCCGAAGACGGCCGGGAGTCCCTCCTCACCGGCGAGGCGGAGCGGGAGACGGTCTTCATCCGGCTGTCCTGACCGGCAGGCGCGCCCGGGGCGCGGCGGGGCGGCTTTGCCGGTGCAAGAAGATTCCTCCGGGGATGCCTGCCGGGCCGGCCTCCACGCCCCTTTCCAATGTGCCATGGGAAGCCGAGTCCTCCTGCTGCTTACCGGCCTCAACCTCCTGGACTATCTGGACCGGTATCTCCTGGCCGCCCTGGCCAGCCTCATCAAGGAAGAGCTGAGCTTAAGCGGCCGGGCCTATGGTTTTCTGGGCACCGCCTTTTTCCTGGTCTATCTTCTCACCTCCCCCCTCTTCGGCTGGCTGGGGGACCGCTTTGGCCGTCTCAAGCTCATGGCCGGGGGCGCGGTGCTGTGGTCGGTGGCCACCAGCCTCACGGCTTGGGTGAGCTCCTATCCCTGGCTGCTCCTGACCCGGGGTCTGGTGGGAGTGGGGGAGGCCTCCTTTGGCACCCTGGCCCCCGCCTACATGGCCGACCGTTTGCCCCTGGAGCGCCGCAGCGCCGCCCTGGGGGTCTTTTATCTGGCCATCCCGGTGGGGGCCGCCCTGGCTTACCTGGCCGGGGGGTTTCTGGGGAGCCGCCTCGGCTGGCGGCCCGTTTTCCTTCTGGGGGGCCTGCCGGGGCTGCTTCTGGCCCTGGCGGTGATCCGGCTGCCGGCGGAGGCTCTGCCGCCCCTTTCCCCCCCGGGACCGGCCCTTTTCCCTCGAACCTCATTCCCGGCCCTGTGGCGGGTGCCCACTCTTAAGCGCCTGATGCTGGGCTACGGCATGACCACCTTCACCCTGGGAGGTCTGGCCTTCTGGATGCCCCGGTTTCTGGAGGTGGAGAAGGGTCTGAGCCTGGCCCAGGCCAATTATCTCCTCTTCGGCGCGGTGACCGTGGCCGGAGGACTGGGAACGGTGGTAGGGGGGTATCTGGGCAGCCGGCTCCTGGCCCGCCGGGTCGAGGGGCCCTTGTGGCTCAGCGCCGGGGGGGCCCTTGCCGCCCTGCCCCTGGGCGCCTTGGCCATTTTCGCCCCTTCCCCTTGGCTTTATATCCCGGGGATTGTGGGGGCCATATTTCTTTTGTTTCTCAATCCCGGTCTCCTCACCGCGCTGGTGGTGAGTGTGGCGGGACCGGCCCGCCGGGCCCAGGCCGTGGCCCTCAACATCATCGTCATCCACCTGGTGGGGGATGTGCCCTCCCCCTTTCTCATCGGGGTGGTGGCCGACCTCTGGAACCTCACCGCCGGGGTGGCCCTGACGCTGGCGGCGCTGGCGGTGGCGGCAGGCTTCTTCCTGGCCGCCCTGCCCCACGTGCAGGGGGATCTGCGCCAGGCGGGGGAAGGGGAGCCCTCCGGGGCCGGGAGGGCCTGATATGGGGGATGCCGCCGCAGGAGGGACTCCGGGATGCTGCCGCCAGGAAAAGGGGGGAGCGGGAGATGATTCCGGCCCCCCGGGGCCAAAAACCGGCTTAAGGGCCCTTCGCCCGGTCCCGGAGCGGGTTTTGTGGGGCGCCGCCCGGAAGTCCAAGGGCCGGCCGGGACTTCAGGGGACGGGGTCTGAGAGGCCCGGGGCGGTCCGGAGGCCTTTTTGTGCCTTTTTTCCCGAAGACGGTTGACGGCGGAGCAGGATCATGTATAATAAAATCAATTGACGCGGGGTGGAGCAGCCTGGAAGCTCGTCGGGCTCATAACCCGAAGGTCGGTGGTTCAAATCCACCCCCCGCTACCAGAAAAACCAGGGGTGAGGCCATGGGCCTGACCCTTTTTTTTACCCCGCCAATACTCTCAAGCCTCTTTTCCACCCCCAAACGGATTGCGCGCCCCACCGGGCAGGACAGGGCCAGGCAGCGGGCCGAGCTTCTCTCCCCGGTGCAGCTGAAAAGCTGTGTCCCCTTTACTTCCTCAAAAAGCTCGAGGCCCTCTTTCCTGGCCGGATTGTTTCCTGGTGAATATGAAGTTACGAATTATGAGGCTTGGGAGACGTCGACGGAGAAGGGCACATTCGGACCCCAACGGGCTTACCGCACCGCTGACTCCGATTTTTCTGGGAAAGGGAGATTTTAGCTGTTTTGGGCGTACCTTTTCTCCAGGTCCGCCAGGAAAAACTCGTCCCCAATCCTCACCAATGCCCTGATTTTTCAAGGGAGAGGGAAGGCCAAACCTTTCCCGGGAGCCACCGGTGGACGCCTTTATCGCAGGGAAAGGGTCGGGAAAGGGGCGGGCGTTCCAGCCCGGGGGACGAGGGGTTGGCCGACGGTTACAGGCCCTTGCCGGACTCCTGCACCGCCTGCTCCAGCTCGGCCACCAATGCCGGGGGGAGACCCTCGATCTGCACGGAAAGGAAGCCCCGGACGATGGTGGAGACCGCCTGGTCCTCATCCAGCCCCCGGGCCATGAGATATTCCACCTCCTCCTGGGCGATGCGGCCCACCGCCGCTTCATGGGACATGTCCACCCCGGCGGCCCGGCCCTCCAGCTCCGGGATGGCGTAAATGACGCCACGGGGCGCCAGAATGAGACCCCGGCACTCCAGATGGGCCTTGACCTCCGGCACCTCCCCCACCAGGTGGCCCCGGCTGATGCAGACCCCGCCGGTGGTGAGGGTGCGGGCGATGACCTCGGCCCGGGTGCCCGGGGCCGTGAGGAGAACCCGGCCGCCGATATCGATTTCCGAGCCGGGGTGGGCAATGATGACGGAGTTGAGGCTGGCCACCGCCTCGGGTCCCGCCAGGGTGACAGTGGGGTAGGTCTGCACCGTTTTGACGGGCCGGAGCATGATGTAGTGGGAGACATAGGTGCCCCCGGCCTCCACCCGCACCGCGGTCCGGGGCCGGACATGGACCTCCTCGGCCCAGTTGTGCACCATGGTAAAGGTCAGATGCCCCCCTTCCCGGACGAAAAACTCGGAGACCCCCACATGCAGGCCGGAGCGCACCCGGGGGTGGGTGGTGCAGCCGGTGATGATGTGCAGCCGGGCCCCCGGCTCCACGATGACCACGTTGTGCACCGGCTGGGCGAAGCGGTCGGTGCGCAGATACAGGCAGGCCTCCACCGGTTCGGTGAGCTTCACGCCCGGCAGGGCCCGGATGAAGTAGCCGTTGCCGGGGGAGAGCTCGGCATAGGCGGTGTATTTGTCCGCATCCACCGGCACCAGGGTCCAGAGGAGGTCCTTCAGCCAATGGTGGTGTTCCAGGGCCCGGGTGAGGGGCATCAGTTCCACCCCCGGTCGGTTGGCCTGGCAGTGCACCACCGCGGCATCGGCCTGGAGGAAGGTGCCGGCGTGCTCCGCATCGGTGAGCTCGATGCCGGCCCGCAGCAGGTGGCCCCGTTCCTCCGGAGTGAACTGGCTATAGTCGGGGTCGTAGCTCCACTCGCCGCCTTCCCGGACGAAGTCCTCCAGGTTGAGGTCCGGCCCCAGGGGCGCTCTTTTGGTCAGGCTCTCTTGGGCCTTGGCTTTCACCTCCGACATCGGATGCACTCCTCGTAGCCGAATTTCTTGATGTCCTCCAGGAGCTCCCGGGGGTTGCCGGCACAAAGCACCCGGCCCTCCAGCATGATGTAGCCCACGTCCGCGTGGACATAATTGAGGATGAAGCCGGTGTGGGTGATGATGAGGCCGGATTTGTCCCGGTGGGAGCGGCGCCGGCCTTTCTGCAGGAGCTGGGTGATGATATCCCCCACCACCTGGAGATTTTCCAGGTCGACTCCGGATTCCGGTTCATCCAGGAGCACCAGGGCGGGGTCCTGGGCCAGAAGCTGCATGAGCTCCGAGCGCTTCAGTTCGCCGCCGGAAAAGCCGTAGTTCACCTCCCGATCCAGGAAGGGGAGGAAATCGTAGCGCTGGGCCAGCGCCAGGATCTCCTGGCCGCCGCCGGCGCAGGCCCGGAGCAGGTCCAGAGTCTTCAGGCCCCGGATGGTGGGGGGGCGCTGAAAGGCCATCCCCACCCCCCGGCGGGCCCGCTCAAAGGGGGGCAGGTGCGTGATGTCCTCCCCGTGCAGCAGGATGCGCCCCTTAACCACCCGGTAACGGCTGAAGCCCATGATGGTCATGAGCAGGGAGGTTTTGCCGGAGCCGTTTTTCCCGAAGAGGATGTGAGTCTCCCCCACGGGGATTTTCAGGTTGATGCCCCGCAACACCTCCCGGCCGTCAATGTGGACCCACAGGTCGTCAATCTCCAGCATGTTCATCCCGGGGCCTCCTGTACCCGGCGGGCTCTGGCGCCCTTGGGTGGGCACGCCAAAGAAAAGCGCCCTCCTGCCAGGGGCTCTGAGGGCGCTGGGTGTCAGATCTCACAATCCCGGCAGGGCCGGGTTCCTGCCCCAAGGGGCGGCTTACTGCTGTTCGGGAGACACTGGCAGGGCGGGGATTTTCGGCGCCAGCTTCTCATACTTGAGGCCGAAAGCCCGCATTTCAAAGGCTTTGGGATTGAAAGCCTTGGTCAGCTCCACCTCTTCCGGGGTCAGGATACGCACGATGCCGAACTGGTCAACGATGGCGAAACGCTCACCCTTGGCCAGGCAGGAGGCCACCGTTTCTTCGCCTTTGAGTTCCTTTTTGGAGACGCACAGGAGTTTCTGGGCCATGGCGCCGGAGGCGAGGAACATCGCCGCCACCACTGCCAGGATCACAGCTACCACCACTTTCGACCGCATACCCTTCCTCCTTTTGGTGATTTGGTCCCCGGCTTTCCCCCCCGATGGAGATAACAGAAAAAGCCGCAGTTATCACTGTTTCTAAGTATAATGAGCCGCGGGGGAAAGTCAACTCAATATTTTGCAGCCCTGGGGAAAAAGGGGCGGGGAGGGGAAAAATTCTCCGGGGTGCGGAATCCTGCGGCCCAGGGCCGGCTCGCAGGAGCGCCGCCCTCGCGATGGGGCATAAGGTCCGGGGAGCATCCCGGGAAGGCACAGGGCGTGGTTATGGTGCTCCTGCCAACACGGGTGCCGGCGGGCAGGTGGGGGAAGGGTTTCAGGCATCGCCCCCTGGACAGGGTCCCTGAACTTTTGGCCCTGGCGGCGGGGGCGGCAGGTCAGGGGGAACCTTCCCCTGCTCCCCGCCTGGCAGAGCTTGGGCACCCAGGGGGGCCTTGTCGGGGGGAGGTGGGACAGGTCCCCGGGGCACGGCGTAGCGCATCGGGCAGCCGGCACGGGCGCCACGGCCCCGGGGCGGGACAGGGGGCAGGGGGCAAGATGAAAGCCATCGTGTCGGGGTTGGGCCATGCGACGGGTCGCGGCTCGGCAGCTCCTGCGGTGGGGGGGAGAGCTGATACCGCAGTCTGGGGTGATACCCAGGCCCCCGGCTTTCCATCCCTCCTCGCTCCGCCCTGATTAACCGTGGCCACGGCCCCTGGCCCCTGCCCCCTGGTGTCCCCGCCCCCTCCCGGCTCCGCTGGCGCCCCGCCCCCTCCCGGCTCGGCTGGCGCCCCGCCCCCTGGCCCTCTTGGCCCTCCCCGGGGGAGCAACGGTCAGCTTTGATTATGAAGAGTTGACAAGCTCCTCCTTGGCCCTCGATGCGGAAACCGGCCGGGGTCTTCGTGGCAATGACCCCGAAGGAGACGGGGGATGCCGCGGCCCGGCAGGCTTCCCACTCCTGGAGAAGAGCCCCGCCCGGGCGCAGGCTGGAACTGCTAGCCCCCAGGAGCCTCCTCAGGGAGGCCCCGACCTTGGGGAAGCGCCCCCGGCTTCCCACTGTATCCGCCAAGGGATGCCCGGGCTCCCATGGCCTCCCTCTCCCGGGACCCTTGAGGGATCAGCGCCAGTCCCCAGAGAACCGTGAGTCTTTCCCGTGGCCACCGAGGCCTTCCGGGGGTCTCCGGTGATCACCGTGGGTGAGCCAGACAGCGGGTGCTCACCCCCGTGGCCCGGGCCCCAGGGAGAAGACTTCGCCCGGCGCAGAGGCGGCCCCCATGACCCCGGAGAGGCCCTGGTCTCCGTCCGGGCCCCGGAAGAGCGCGGCGCGGTGGCCCGCAGGATCACGGCCCGTCGCCCCTCCGGTGGCCTCCGTTGTCTAGCCTCCGGGCCGGGTCGCCGGCAGGAGGGGCTGGCGATGGGAAAAGCGGCGGTCCTCCAGGACCACCTGACGCCCGCGACGGGTCCTCAGGTTGATGACCAAGGGTCCCAGGAGATTGGCGGTCATCTCCTGGGGCCGGCCCGGCGGGATAGTGACAATGACCAGGATCTTCACCTCCTCGGGGCTCTGGGCGTCCACTTCCTTGAGCACCTGGGAGCGGCGCCCCGGCTGATAATGCGGGAAGAAAAGGACCGGGTCCACCACCACAAAGGCCAAATCCGGCCGCTCCACGGATTGCAGCCACAGGAAGGGCGCATCCTGGGGACGTTCAATGAGGACATAGCGGGAATAATCCGCAAAGCCCAACAGTCCCGGGCAAAATTCCAGGATCTGCTCCGGCTGCACCACCAGGGGGCCGAAGTTGCGGGTCTCCACCGAGACCGGGGCCGGCTCAGGCGGTCGGGTTTGGGGGTTGGGACTCATGGTCCTTTTCCTGCCTCCACAGCTGGGCGATCTCTTTCACATCCAGGGGCGCCACCCCCGCGGCCTGGAGATTCTGTTCCCGGATGCGGTGAAAGATCTCCTCCCTCAGGACGACCACGTTGTCGGGCGCTTCGATGCCGAGGCGGATCTGCTTGCCCCGGATTTCCACCACGGTGATGCGGATGTGATCACCGACGTACAGGCCTTCTCCGGCTTTGCGGGTCAGAATCAGCACGGTCACCTTCCTGGTTACCGATGGCCGCCAGGGCCTCCCCCGGCAGCGTGGCTTGCCATCTGTCCGGGAGTGCTCGGTCTTTTGGGTTGCGCGTGGCTTACATAAATTCCAGCAGGCTCAGGCTCATCACCTTGGTGGCGGACAGCAAGGCTGCCTGGTAGGCGGTTTCCGCGGCCTTCAGGGCATTGACCGCGGCCACCACGTCCGTATCCCCGGTGGCGCTGAGGGCGCTCTGGAGGCGGCTGAGCAGGCTGTCATAGACCTGATTTTTCACCTCCACCCGGTTAAGGCCCGCTCCCAGGGCGGCCAAGCGGCTGTCCAGGTGGTTCTGATAGGTGCGCAGCTCCTCCAGGGAGGCGCCGATCTCCCCCACGTCGTTGGCCTGCAGGCCGCCCAGCAGGCGGCCCAGGATGCGGAAGAGATCCCGGGGGCCGCCATCCCCCCCCACCGCAGCGCGTCCCACCTCGCTCACCTGCAGCCGACTCTGCCGGCCGATGCCCAGCTCCAGGGGATGATCATCGCCCTGATACTCTATCGGCTGCCTCACGGAAATACTGAAGCGATCTCCGGCCTGCCAGGTGCCAAAAAAATCCGCCGTCACCCCGTCCGGGCCCAGAGGCACCGCCGCGCCGGTCACCACCTCCCCCGACCAGGTCTGGCCGCCGTCCGTGGACACCCGGCAGGTGGCCACCCCCGCCGGACCCCCGGTCACAATCTCCACCACATAACTGACGGGTTCGCTCCCGGTATAGGTGCCGCCCGGGGTGACACTGCCGCTGGAGCCGGGGGTGAGATGCAGCACGGGGGCGGCCAGCTCCCAGGCCCCGGGAGCAAAGGGCGCGGTGTGCACCCGGTAGCCGGAGAGAAGGTATTGGCCGTTGTAGCGGGTATTGCCCACCTGCATCACCTCGTCCAGCAGCTCCTTGACCTCCCGGGCGGCGGCGGCCCGCTGGGCGGCGGTATAGGTGCCCGTGGCCATCTGGTTGGCCAGGGTCATGGCCCGACGCACCAACTCATTGATATTCTGCAGGGCCGTCTCCGTGAGCCGCAGCCAGTCCTGGGCGGTGGCCAGATTCCGCTGGTATTGGAGCACCTGGCCGGCTTCGGTGCCCAGCCCCAGCATGGCGCCCACCTCCACCGGATTGTCCGTGATGCTGTGGTATTTCCGGCCGGAGGCGAGGCTTGCATTCAGCCTTTGCAATTCTTCTGCCAACGCGCCCAGGTGATTCTGGATGCCGTGAAAAATGGTAGGCATGGAGACGCGCATGGCCCCTCTCCCCCTATCTCTTGATACCCAGGAGGGTCTCGTAGAGCTCGTCGGCGATGGTGATGAGGCGGGCGGCAGCCTGATAGGCCCGCTGGAATTTGACGAGGTTGGCCAGTTCTTCATCCAGGGAGACCCCGGAGACCGCATCCCGCATGCGGGTCAGCTGGTCCACCACCGCCTGGTAAAAGTCGGCCTGATGTTGAGCACTTTCCCCTTCCAGTCCCAGGGAACTCACCAGACGCTCATAGGCGGCTGCGAAGGTCAGGCCCCCCGGACCGGCGGGGGCGGTCTCCAGGTCGGCCAGGGCCAGGGCGGTGCGGTTGTCCCCGGGGGCCCGGGAGCCGTCCGGGTCCAGGCGGCCGGCGGCAATGGCCCCGGGCTCCGTCAACACCCAGGCATTGACCCCGAAAGTATAGGCTTTATCCCCGGTGAAGAAGGTGTTGACCCCCAGGGCGGCCCACAGGTGGGCGGTGTCCGCCCCAAACGCCAGGGCATCCCCGGGGGTCGTGGTGGTGAGCACCAGGCGGCCGCCCGCTTCGGAGGCGGTGAGGAGCCCTGCCAGGGCCGGGTCGGTGTTGAGGGCGGCGATGAGGTCATTGAGGGACATGAGGGGGTCGATGGCCAGGGTGGCCTGGGCCATGGGCTGGCCCGCCCGCTCCACCACCAGGCGCACGGTGCCGGCGGTCAGGCGGTCCCCGAAGGGCAGGCCGGCGGCGCTCAGGGGGGCGTCGGCATCGGTCACCGCAAAGGTGCCCGTCTGGGAGGCGGCCAGGGCCAGGCCGGTGCCCTGGCTGTGCAGGGCGTTGACGGCGAAGATGAGCTCCCGGGCCAGGGCGTCCAGGTCGCTCTGGTAGCGGGGAATGAGCCGGTCCCGCACGGTGATGAGGGCGGTGAGGCGGCCGCCGCTCAAGCCGGCGGTGAGGTCCTCCGTGAGGCCTCCGGGGCCATGCCACACGACCGCCACGGTGTCCGCCGGGGTGATCTCGTAGGTCAGACTCCAGGCCTGCACCCCCTGGGTGAGGGTGAAGCCGTTGGCCAGGGTGACATTCACCATGCCGTCGCTGGTGGTGAAGGTGCGGATGCCCACCAGCTCCGCCAGGGCGCTGATCTCCTGCTGCCTCTGGTCCCGGAGGTCGTTGGCCTGCTGGCCGTTGGCCTCGGAGATCTGGATCTCCCGGTTGAGCTCGGCGATGCGCCGGGCATGGGCGTTGATCTCCTCCAGGACCGGGGCCAGCTGCCGGGTGAGGGAGGTGCGGGCCGCCACCAGCTGATCCGCCCGATAGCGGCAGGCTTCGGTAAGGCTTAAAGCCTCCTGGAGCAGGGCCTGGCGTTCCCCTGACCCCACGGGGTGGTCGGCCAGGTCATGCCAGGCGGCAAAAAAGGCGGACAGGTGCTCCGTGAGGCCGCCGGCCTGGGTCTCATTGAACAGCCCGGCCACCTGCTCCAGCTGGGCCGCCAGGGTGCGGTATTCGCTCAAGGTGGCGCTCTGCTGGTCCAGCCGGGCGGCGATGAAGGGGTCGAAGGCCCGGGTGATGCCCTGCACCTTGACCCCGTTGCCCAGCGGCCCCCACGGGGAGGGCACCGGATAGGCGGTGACGTAGTTCACCTCCTGCCGGGAGTATCCGGGGGTGTTGACATTGGCCACATTGTGGCTGGTGACCTCCACCCCCAGCTGCTCGGCGGCCAAGGCCCGCTTGGCGATGTCCATAATGGCGGTGATGCCGGACATATGGGCTTCCTTGTTCAGGCCTGAGGATACCTTGGGATTCACCGGCCTCGCCCGGGCGCCGCCGGGGCCCAAGGTCCGGGGCGGCCTCTCCCGGGGCGTGGGGCGTCTGCCTCGGGCTTACCCGGCGCGGCACGGGTTTTCCTCCCGCGGCCAGGGCCAAGGCATGGCCGAGTCCGCCAGAAAGAGGAGCAGGCCGTTTTCCTCCATGCGGCCGGGCCTGGGGTTCAGGCCTGCCGGTGCACCAGGCTGCCGCCTCCCCTGGGGTAAAGGCGGCCCTCCGGCGCATAGAGCCCCGGTCCCGGCGGGCTCAGAAGCTGGAGGAATTCCTGGATGGCTTCCAGGGCCGCCTCCAGGAGGGCCCGGTTGCGGGCCGCCTGGAGCGCCACCCGGCGTTTCAGGTCGGCAGGGAGGGCCGGAGCCACCGAGGCCTCCTCCGGGGGGCTTCCCGGCGGCGGTTGCCAGGCCGCCAGCCGGGTCAGGATCTCCTCCTTCTCCCGGGCCGTGGCCAAAATCTCCGCCTCCTCTGCGGTGCGCAGCGCCTCCTCCTCACGCGTCAGCACCGCCAGCAGCTGCCGCATCAGGCCCTCCGGGGTCTCGGGGCGGTTCGGGTTCCCGTTCTCCATGGCAGTCCCTTTCGGGGCGGGGCAGCCGGGCCCCCGCCACATGCTGATACAAGGTCCGGGCCAGACCCAGGCCGCCGCCCGCGGCCAGGGCCCGGGCCACCTCCTGATCCGCCAGGGCCTGGTATTTCTCCCCCTGGGAGTCGGCTTTTTTCAGTCCCGTCAGGAGGGTGCGCCGCAAAGCCCCCAAAAGCTGGGTAAGGAAGAGCTCCTCCACGTCCTGGCAGGCCTGGGCCAGGGTCCGGTCGGCCTCCCGCACCTGGCGGTCCGGCAAGGGGCCGCCGGCCGTCGGGGGGGTGAGGCCGTGCCCCCGACCAAGAATGCTCCCGGCTCCGGATGTCGCTGTCATCGTTGCCATTCCCCTTTCCCGGCAGACTGAATGCCCGTTCTTCGGCCGCGCCCGGCAGGGAGAAGGAAGGGCAGGGCCGGGAGCAACGGCAGCCCTCCTCCCCGGGGTTCCCCTGGCCGGAGCCGGCACTCCGGCTGAAACCCTCTTCCCGCACCTCCCTCACCGGGTGGGTCACCTTGCCCCGGGACAGGCTCAGATGATCTCCAGCTCCGCCTGCAGCGCCCCCGCCGCCTTGATGGCCTGGAGGATGGCGATGAGGTCCCGGGGGGTGACGCCGATGGCGTTTAAGGCCTGCACCACCTGGCCGATGCTCACCCCTTCGGGGAGCACCATGAGGCGGTTTTCCCCCTCCCTAACGGTAACGGTGCTCTCCGGCGTGACCACGGTCTGGCCCGGGGAGAAGGGCAGGGGCTGGGAGACCCGGGCGCTCTCCTTGATCTGCACCATCAGGTTGCCGTGGGCGATGGCCACGGTGGAGAGGCGCACCATGGCCCCCATGACCACGGTGCCGTTTCTCTCGTCAATGACCACCTTGGCGGGGGCGTCCGGGGTGATCTCCAGGTTTTCCAGGGCGGCCAGAAGCGATACCACCCGGTCTTTGTAGCCGGGAGGCAGCTTGATGACGATGGTGCCGCCGTCCCGGGAATGGGCGTAATTGCCCCGGAGATGCCGGTTGATGGCCGTCACCGCCCGCTGGGAGGTGGTGAAGTCCGCCTCATGCAGGGTGAGGGTGAATTCCTCCTTGCCCGTCAGCTCCAGGGGGATCTCCCGCTCCACCGTGGCGCCGTTGGCGATGCGGCCGGCGGTGGGATGGTTCTTGGTGACCCCGCCCCCGGCCTGGCCCCCGGCCGTGAAGCCCCCCACCGTCACCGGGCCCTGGGCCAGGGCATAGACCTGGCCGTCCACCCCCTTGAGGGGGGTGAGGAGCAGGGTGCCCCCCTGGAGGCTTTTGGCATCGCCGATGGAGGACACCAGCACGTCAATGCGGGAGCCTACCCGGGCAAAGGGGGGCAGGGTGGCGGTGACCACCACCGCGGCGATGTTTTTCACCTTGAGCTTGTCCCGGGAGGCCTGCACCCCCAACTGACTGAGGAAATTGGCCAGCTCCTGGGTGTTGAAATCCACGTTGGTGCCGTCGCCGGTGCCGTTTAAGCCCACCACCAGGCCGTTGCCCACCAGTTGGTTGGGGCGCACCCCCTTGAAGGAGGCGATGTCCTTGAGGCGGATGGCACCCGCCGGCCCCGGCGCCAGGAGCACCCCCCCCGCCACCAGGCAGAGAAGGAAAAGACGCCGGCCGGAAAGCCTCGCCCCTGACCTGCTCTTGGGGCGCGGCGATGTCCTCATGGTGCCTTTCATATGGTCTGCCCCGTTACTTGGCCTTCATGAACCTTGTCAGGCCACGGACCCTTTCCTCTGCCCTTTTTCTCCCGCCCCGCCCCCGGCCTCCGGGCCTCTACAGCGGCCAGAGATGGTCCAGGATGCGGGTGAGCCAGCCCTGGCGCTGCTTGTCGGACACCACCCCCACTCCGGAGATCTCCAGGCGGGCCTCCGCCAGCTTGGTGGAGGGCACGGTATTGTTGCGGTCAATATCCGCCGGCCGGACGATGCCGGTCAGGGTCACCACCTCCGTCTCGTTGTTGACCCGGAGATGGCGCCGGCCCTGGACCACCAGGTTCTGGTTGGGGAGCACCTGGATGACCCGGGCGGTGAGGAAGGTGGTGAAGGTGCTCTGGCGCTCGGTCTTGCCCTCCCCCTTGGCGGTGTTGCCCACGGTGCCCTCCAGGGCGCTGTCCACATTGACCTCCTTGCTGGTGAAGGCCTTCATGGGGAAGCTCAGGCCGAAGAGGGAGCCGACGGTGGTCTTCACCCCCGAGGTCTTGGAAGTCTCGGTGTTGGCGATCTCACTGGCCTTGGCCGCTTCGGTGATGCTGATGGTGATGAGATCCCCCACCTGGTGGGCCCGCCGGTCGGCGATGAGACCGTGGGGCTGCCGGTCCTGCCACAGGGACCCCTCCTGGGGCGGGGGGAGCGGGGGCAGGGGGGTGGCCACCAGGGGGGCCTCCGGCAGCCGGGGGGCCGGCCCCGAAAAGCCGCAGCCCAGGGCCGTGGGGCTCAGGAGCACCAGGACGGCCATACCCAGGACACGACAGGCAGTCATAGGATTACCCTCACGGTTTTGGCGTCCACCACCAGGGCCTGAAACTCTTTTTTGCTCCGGGGATTGAGGAGGCGGATGGCCTTGCCCGGGAAACCCGGTTCCTGGGCCACCCCCTTGGTGCGGATCTCCAGCCCGCCCTCCTCCAGGAGCACCGTCACCTCCTCGCCCTTCTGGATGAGGGGCTGCTGGCTGAGGTGCCGGGGCGTCAGGACCTCCCCGGGCCCCAGGGGTTTGGCCAGGATGCGCCCCACCACCTGGTCCACCGCGGTGAAGTGATCCTGGCCGGGGCCGGGGCTCACCTCCCGGCGGGCCAGGACCACATCCCCGGGCGTGAGGAGATGTTGCGGCGGCAGGGGCCGGGCGGCGCAGACCACCTCCCGCTCCAGGGTCACCCGGGCGCTCACCTTCACCCGCTTCAGGGGTCGGCCCTCTGTCAGGACGGCCAGCTCCAGGGTCAGATCCCCCAGGAGGCGGCCGCTTTTCGGGGGCACCACCTCCAGGGTGACGGGCCCCTCCGGCAGCAGCACCGGCTCCTCCAGGGGGTGGACCTGCAGGCGCAGCTGCTTTTCCGGAAAGGGGCTGTGCTCCTTCAGGTAGCGCCTAAGGGCGTGGGCCACCTCCTCCGGGGGCAGGACTTTCCCGCTCTGGCGGACGGTGATGGTGGCGGGGAGCTGGGCCTGGGCCAGCTCGCCCAGGCCCAGCTGGGTCAGCCGGTAGCGCAGGAACTCCCCGGTGAGGGTGTAGCTCTGGCCCGGGGAGGGGGCCCCCCAGAGGGGGGCCTGGCCCCAGGTCCCGGCCACCTCGGGGGGGAGCTCCGCCAGGTGCCCCAGGGTGATGTAGTCCCCGGCCACCTCCGCCTCCGACCGGAAGGTCACCGTCCTGAAATCAGCCGCCTGAGCCAGCCCTGCCCAGAGCAGGGCGGAAAGCAGTATCCCCCAGCGCCGTCCCATGGCTCACATCCCTCAGGTCTTCAGGTGATAGGCCCGCTCCATCATGGCGTCCGCCGTCTGGATGGCCTTGGAGTTCAGCTCGTAGGCCCGCTGGGCGATGATCATGTTGACCATCTCCTCCACCACATTGACATTGGAGACCTCCAGATACCCCTGGGCGATGGTGCCCACCCCGTCCACCCCCGGGCGGCCCTCGGTGGGCTCCCCGGAGGCCTCGGTGATCTGGAAGAGATTGCGGCCCACATTGAGGAGACCCGCCTGGTTGGGGAAGGTGTAGAGGCTGAGCTGGCCGGTGGCCAGGGCCTTGCCGTCCGGCCCGAAGCAGGTGATCTTGCCGGTGTTGTCAATGGTGGTGTACACGGTCTGGGGCGGTATGGTGAACTCGGGCTGCAGGCGGTCCCCCGCCGGGGTGGTGAGGAAGCCGTCCTTGTCCATCTTGAAGTTGCCGGCCCGGGTGTAATACTCCACCCCATTGCTCAGGATCTTGAAGAAGCCTTTGCCCTCGATGGCCAGGTCCAGCTCGTTTTCCGTGTGGACATAATCCCCCTGGGAAAAGATCTTGGAGATGCCCACCGGGCGCACGCCCAGCCCCACCTGCATGCCGGTGGGCACCTGGCCCCCGGAGGGCCGCTCGCCCCCGGCCTGCCTCAGGGTCTGATACACCAGGTCCTCGAAGTCCCCCCGGCTCTTTTTGAAGCCGGTGGTGTTGACGTTGGCCAGGTTGTTGGCGATGATGTCCAGCCGGAGTTGCTGGGCCCCCATGCCGGTGGCCGCAGAGAACATGCCGCGAAACATGGTCTGCTCCTTGGTGAGTTACTGTCTGGCCTGGTTCCTCAGGGGAGCCGCGCCCGGCGTTGCGTCCTGTCTTTGGGGGCCCGGGGCTGGGACGGGCCGCCGGCTGTGGATGCTGCGGCCATCGCCCGCCGGGGGAGCCCAAAGAAGCCGGAAAGCCCCTCTCCCTTTTCAACGCCCTCACGGGGTAAGTTGTCCCGGGGGGAAGCGCCTCATTTAAGCCGGAAGCCCTGCCCCTCTTGCGATAGCCTCATCCCCCCTTTTGCCTCGCCGCGGCCAGGGGGGGTTCCTGCCCGGCCCTCAGCCCGTGGAGCACCGCCTGCCTCCCGGGATGCGGTTTGCGCCTGCCCCCCATCCCTGCCCTGCCTCACACCTGGGCCAGCTCCAGCACCCGGCGGTCGCTCTCCTGAAAGGTGTCCAGCACCTTGAGATAGGCCTCGAAGCTGCGCTGGATGGTGATGAGGTTCACGGATTCGGCCACCGGGTCGAGGTTGCTGCCCTCCAGCATGCCCTGGAGCACCCGGGAGCCGACGGCCTCCCGCTCCTCGCCGGCCTCGGGTCCCGGGACGAAATAGGTCTGGCCCAGAGGCCGCAAATCCTGGGGATGGTCGAAATCCACCACCAGGAGCTGGTCGGCGAGGGAGCGGTCCAGGTGCACGCCTCCCTCTTCGTCGATGCCGAACTGCTGATCCAGGGCGTTCAAGGTGAGGGGGCCGCCTTTGCCCAGCACCGGGTAGCCCTCCCGGGTGACAAGCTGCCGCTGCTCATTGAGGCGGAAGGCGCCGTCCCGGGTGTAGCGGATGCCCTGGGGCGTCTCCACCTTGAAGAACCCGGGCCCCTCGATGGCCAGGTCCGTGTCGTTTTCCGTGACCCACAGGGGCCCCTGACTGAAGTCCCGGCTCACCACATCCAGATAGCCTGCGGCCTTGCCGGGCTCCGGCGGCAGCCGCCAGAGGTTCAAAAGCTCCCGCTTGAAACCGGTGGTGGCGGCGTTGGCCAGGTTGTGGCTCACCACCCCCAGGAGCCGCTCGGCCCTCACTCCCATGTAGGCCGCCATGTCATAGCCCAGGTGCATGGCCGGGTCCTTTCCCGTCGTCTTTGCCCTGCCCTCATAGCAAAGGGGATGCCATTGCATAACTGATTGAAATTAAAATTAAAATAATTTCAGCCCCCATAAAGGCCCGCTCCGGATCCGGCAATTCTTGCCTCCTGGCCGCCGAGGCCGGCGCCCTTGGAAAAATCCGCCGCCTTGGCGATAATGAACCGGGAAGGATGGTTTCGCCCGGTCCGACAAGCCTCAGGGCCTGGGGAGGCGCTCCCCTGGCCCTCCAGGCGCGTCGGGGTCCCGGTTCAGTGATGGACGAGCTTTTCCCCACCGGCGCCCGCTGGCAGGAGGTGGCGGCCGCGCTCAGTCGCGGCCCGGGAGAGGTGCGTCTTAGGGGTCTCACCCCCCCGGCCGGCGCCTATGTGGTGAGCCGCCTGTTTCTGGCCTGCCGGCGGCCGTTTTTGGTCCTCACCCCGGATGAGGCGGTCCAGGAGACCCTTGAGCGGGATCTGGCCTTCTTCCTCGGGGACCTCCGCCCGGCGGAGGAGCTCTGGCCCCGCCTGCTGCCCTTTCCGGCCCATGAGCTGTTGCCTTTCCAGGAGCTCAGCGGGGATGCGGAGGTGAGCGCCGCCCGGGTGGGGGCCGCCTGGCAGCTCCTCACCTCCCGGGACCCGGTCCTGGTCACCGCCCCCCTGCTGGCGCTTCGGCAGCGGCTCCTGCCCCGGGAGGCCCTCCGGGAGGCCCTGCTCTACCTGGTGGTGGGCGAGGAGGTGCGGCGGCAGGAATTTCTTACGCACCTGGCGGCCGCAGGCTATGAGCGCCGGCCGGTGGTGGAGGAGCCCGGGGAGGTCAGCGTCCGGGGCGGGATCATCGACCTCTATCCCCCTCTGTACGCCCACCCGGTGCGGCTGGAGTTTTTCGGGGACGAGCTGGAGTCCATCCGCTTTTTCGACCCGGCCACGCAGCGCTCCCTGGGGGCTTCCGTGGAGGAGCTGGTGCTCCTTCCCGCCAAGGAAGTGGTCCTCACCCCGGCGGTACGCGCCCGGGCCCTGGCCGGGCGCAGCCGCCGCCGGGACCCCCGGGTCTGGCAGCATCTTCAGGAGGGCCTCTATCTTCCGGGTCTGGAGCGGCACCTGGCGGAATTCTACCCCGAGCCTGAGACGCTGTGGGACTATCTCCCCCCCGAGACGGTGGTGGTGCTGTGGGACCCGATGAATCTGGCCCGGGAGGAGGACCGTCAGGCGGCCCAGGCGCCTCCGGAGCCCGAAGGCTGGCTGGACCCCGCCCCGGCCCGGTCCCGGGCCCGCGCCTTCGCGCAGGTGCGGGTGGAGTTCCTCCCCGTGGGAGCCCCGGCGGAGGACAATATCTTTGAGTTCCGCACCGCGCCTCTGGCGGAGCTGGCCCAGGAGCTGGCCCGGGAGGGAGCCGGGGAGGGGCGCCTGCTGCCGGTGCTGGCCCGCCGCCTCCGGAGCTGGCAGGAGCAGGGGGCGCACCTGGTGCTGGTCTGTCTCAACCCCCACCGGGCCCGGCGTCTGAGCCAGCTTCTGGCCCAGGAGGGTCTGGAGGCGGAGGTGCTGCCCCGGCCCGTCTGGGAAAACGGCGGCCGGGTACACCTCACCGCGGGGGAGATCTCCGGCGGCTTCCGCTGGGATGCCGAAGGCCTCCTGGTCCTCACGGAGGATGAGGCCCTGGGCTTTGTGCCGGAGCGCCGTCGCCGCCGGGACACGCCCCCGCCCCAGCACCTCACCAGCCTGGCGGACCTCAAGGAAGGGGACTTCGTCGTCCACCTGGATCACGGCATCGGCATCTACCGGGGATTAGTGAAGCTCACCGCCGGCGCCCAGGTGAATGACTATCTGGAAATTGAGTACCAGGGGGGAGACCGGCTGTTTGTGCCGGTGGACCGCCTCCACCTCCTCCAGAAATACCTGGGGGTGGAGGAGGTGCCCCCCAAAGTGGACCGCCTGGGAGGCAAGTCCTGGGAGCGCACCAAAAAACGGGTGCGCCAGGCGGTGGAGAAGATCGCCCGGGAGCTGGTGGAGCTCTATGCCGCCCGGCAGGTGCTGCCCGGTCACCGTTTTTCGCCGCCGGACCAGACGTTTCGGGAATTTGAGGCCACCTTTCCCTTTGAAGAGACGCCGGATCAGCTCCAGGCCATCCAGGACGTGCTGGAGGACATGCAGCGGGAGAAGCCCATGGACCGCCTCATCTGCGGGGATGTGGGCTACGGCAAGACCGAGGTGGCGGTAAGGGCCGCCTTCCGGGCCGCCATGGACGGCAAGCAGGTGGCGGTGCTGGTGCCCACCACGGTGCTGGCGGAGCAGCACCATGAGACCTTCACCCGCCGCCTGGCCACCTATCCCCTGGTGGTCCGGGTGCTGTCCCGCTTCAAGCCCCCGGCGGAGCAGCGCCGCATCCTGGCGGATCTGGCCGCCGGCAAGGTGGACATCATCATCGGCACCCACCGCCTCCTCTCCCGGGACGTGGTCTTCAAGGACCTGGGGCTTCTCATCATCGACGAGGAGCAGCGCTTCGGGGTGAAGCAGAAGGAAAAGCTCAAGGAGTGGCGCAAGACGGTGGACGTCCTCACCCTCACCGCCACCCCCATCCCCCGGACCCTGCAATTGTCGCTGTCGGGCCTGAGGGAGCTCAGCCTCATCAACACGCCGCCGGAGAACCGCCGGGCCATCCGCACCTATCTGTGCCGGCCGGACCGGGAGGTCATCCAGGCGGCCATCCGCCGGGAGCTGGCCCGCCGGGGACAGGTCTTCTTCGTGCACAACCGGGTGCAGACCCTGCCCCGCTGGGCCCGCTTCGTCCAGGAGCTGGTGCCCGAGGCCCGGGTGGCCATGGCCCACGGCCAGATGCCGGAGCGCCAGCTGGAGCAGGTGATGGTGAAATTCTGGCGGGGCGAGGTGGACGTGCTGGTGTGCACCGCCATCATCGAGGCGGGCCTGGACATCCCCGCGGCCAACACCATCATCGTCAACCGGGCCCACACCCTGGGGCTGGCCCAGCTCTACCAGCTCCGGGGCCGGGTGGGGCGCAGCCAGGCCCAGGCCTATGCCTATCTGTTGGTGCCCGATGAGGCGGGGCTCACCCCCGAAGCCCAGAAGCGCCTCAAGGCCCTGATGGAATTCACCGAGCTGGGGAGCGGTTACCGCATCGCCCTGCACGACCTGCAGATCCGGGGGGGCGGCAACCTCCTGGGGCAGGCCCAGTCGGGGCACCTGGCGGAGGTGGGCTACGAGCTCTACCTGCAGCTTTTGGAGCAGGCCATCCGGGAATTCAAGGGCGAGGCCCCGGAAGACCTCACCCCCGACCCCGAACTCCGGGTGCCGGTGGCGGCCTATCTCCCCGAGGACTACGTGCCCGACGAACAGGAGCGCCTGGCCCTCTATCGCCGCCTCTCCGGCCGCCTCACCCCCGCCCTGGTGGAGGAGATCGCCGCCGAGCTGAAGGACCGTTTCGGGCCGCTGCCTCCGGAAGGGGAGAATCTCCTGGAGGCGGTGCGTCTCAAGGGCGAGCTCAGGCGCCTGGGCATCAAACGCCTGGAGCTCCACAACGGCCGGGCCGTCATCCAGTTTGCCGCCCCGGAACGGCTGCATCTGAAGAGGCTGCTGGACTTCCTGCATCAGTACCCCAAGCGCCTCCGCCTGACGCCGGACCAGAGCCTGCACTTCCTGGTGGGGGAGGAGGGCCCGCCCTGGGTGCGGCTGCAAAACTGCTTGAAGGAGCTGGAGATTTTTGTTAAGGGGGAGGGAGAGGGCTGAGACATGACAGGGATGATGGCCCGATGGGGCTTCTATGGCATGGTGTTGGTCCTGGCGGCGGTCTGGGCCGCGCCGACCGGGGCTGAGGTGGTGGACCGTATCGTGGCGGTGGTCAACGACGAGGTCATCAGCCAGTCTGAGCTGGAGATGATGATCAAAAGCCTCCAGTTCCGGCCCGGCATGGAGAGCAAGGCCCAGGACAAGGCCTTTCAGCGGGAGATCCTGGAGGCCCTCATTGACCAGAAACTGGCCAACGCCGAAGCCAAACGGCGGGGCCTGAGCGTCAGTGACAAGGAGCTGGAGGCGGCCCTGGAGGACTTCAAGCAGCAGAACCGCCTCAAGGATGACGCCGCCCTGCAGGAAGCCCTGGGCAAGGCCCACATGACCCTGAGCGAGCTGAAGGAGCGCATCCGGGGCCAGATCCTGCAGGACCGCCTCATGGCGGTGGTCCTGGGGCCCAATCTGCCGTCGGTCTCGGAAAGTGAGGTGCGCCGGATCTACGAGACCGAGGTTCCCAAGGAGAAGGGCACCCGGGTCCATCTGAAGGTCCTGACCCTGCCCGCCGGGGCCTCCCCGGAGCAGCAGGAGGAGGCCCGGAAAAAAGCGGAGGCCCTCCTCCGGGAACACAAGGAGGGGGCCGACCTGGAGACCCTGAGCCGACGTCATGGCCTGTCCCTGCAGGACCTGGGGGCCATGGCCGAGGATGATCTCGCCCCCCAGCTGGCCGGATTTCTCCGCAAGCTCCAGCCCCGGCAGGTGGGGGTGGTGCAGAGCCCCCAGGGACTGCAGCTGGTGGAGCTGGTGAGCCGCAGGACCGGCAGCGAGACCCGCAGTTATGAGGAGATGGCCCCCCGCATCCGCCAGGCCCTGCAGCGCCAGGAGATGGGCAAGCGCTTCGGGGAGTATCTCAAGACCCTGCGGCAGAAGGCCCATATCAAGATCATGCTGTAGGTCCCGGACCTTCATCCCGGCAACGCCGCCATCTTTGGGCGGGTCCGCGGTGCCAGGCGGCCTCCCATGATGGCAGGGGCCTGCCGGTCGGCTGCCCTCCCGGTGGGTGCCGGCGCCTGATGGGTCCCCGCATCAACCACCTGATCCCACCGGCGCCGGCGTGGGAGAGGTTCCCTGCCGGGCTCGGAGAAGCGACGCGACGGCCATGAGCGCCCCTGCCCCTCTTCTGACCACCATTGCCGACCTGGCCGCTTACGTGGGCCGGGAAGTGACCCTCCGGGGGTGGGTCTATCACCTGCGCTCCAGCGGCAAGGTGCGTTTTCTGGTGCTCCGGGACGGCACCGGCCTGGCCCAGGCCGTGCTGGTGAAAGGACAACTCCCGGAGGCGGACTTTGCCGCCTTTGAGGAGCTGACGCTGGAGTCCTCCCTGGAGGTGGCCGGCCGGGTGAAGGCCGACGCCCGGGCCCCGGGGGGCTATGAGCTGGAGGCCACCGCCCTCAAACCCATTCACCTTGCCGAGCCCTTCCCCATCCAGCCCAAGGAGCACGGGGTGGGGTTCCTGTTGGACCACCGGCACCTGTGGCTGCGCTCTCCCCGGCAGCAGGCCATCCTCCGCGTCCGGGACGAGGTTTCCCGGGCCTGCCGGGACTTCTTCCATGAGCGGGGCTTTGTCCTGGTGGACACCCCCATCCTCACCCCCACCGCCTGCGAAGGCACCACCACGCTCTTTGCCACCCAGTACCTGGACCGGGGCACGGCCTACCTCTCCCAGAGCGGCCAGCTCTATCTCGAGGCCGCGGCCATGGCCCTGGGGCGGGTCTACTGCTTCGGCCCCACCTTCCGGGCGGAAAAATCCAAGACCCGGCGGCATCTGATGGAATTCTGGATGGTGGAGGCCGAAGCCGCCTTCTTTACCCTGGAGGACATCCTGGGGCTGGCGGAGGATCTGGTGTGCTATCTGGTGGACCGGGTCCTTTCGGAGCGGCGCCGGGAGCTGGAGCTCCTGGAGCGGGACCCCGGGCCTCTGTCCGCCGTGGCCAAGCCCTTTCCCCGACTCCGCTACGCCGAGGTGCTGGAGAGGCTGGCGGCGGCGGGCGCGGCCCTTCCCTTCGGCGAGGATCTGGGGGGTGATGAGGAGACCCTGGTCTCCCGCATGTTCGACCGGCCGGTGATGATCACCCATTACCCCCTGAGCTGCAAGGCGTTCTATATGGAGGCGGACCCCGAGGATCCCCGGCTGGCCCTGTGCGTGGACCTGCTGGCGCCCGAGGGGTATGGAGAGATCATCGGCGGGTCCCAGCGGGTGGCGGACCTGGAGGTCCTGAGACGACGCCTCCAGGAGCACCATCTCCCCGAGGAGCCCTTTGCCTGGTATCTGGACCTGAGGCGCTATGGCAGCGTGCCCCATGCGGGCTTCGGCATGGGGCTGGAGCGGGTGGTGGCCTGGCTGTGCGGCCTCAAGCACGTGCGGGAGGCCATCCCCTTTCCCCGGCTGCTGGACCGGCTGTATCCCTGAGGGCGCCCCCGGGCGGGGAGATCCGGAGGCAGGCACCTCACGCCTGTCCCTGCGCCATGAGGGGGCGTGCAGGCCTGACCAGGGGCCGGGGGGCCGGGAGAGAGGGGCGGGCGCTCCGGCCCCGGTCCTGCAAGGCCATGCCTCAGGAAAGCCAACGGCGAGGCCCCCGGGGAGGCCCGCCCCTGGCTGAGGGGCTGACGCCGGGAGCGCAGGCCCTCAGGAAGATGGCCGCGGGCGTCGTCCTTCGCCCCTTCGGTTCCCCCAAGGCTCCTGGCGGTGGTCACCGGTGGGAATGATGGCGCGGTGCGGGAGACAAGGCGAAATGATGCGGGTGGCGGTGGTAAGCGACAGTCATGGCAATGCCCCGGCCTTGGCGCGGCTGGCCGTCCTCCTGAAGGAGAAGGGCATCACGCTGGCCCTGCATCTGGGCGATGATTATCGGGATGCGGCCATCCTGGCGTCCCGGGGGCTCGAGGTGGTGGGGGTCCCCGGGGTCTACTGCCCGGAATATGCCGATGCCCGCATTCCCAACCGGCGGCGGGTGGAGCTGGCGGGGGTGAAACTGTTCCTTACCCACACCGACAGCCGGCACCGCCACGACCGGCCCGGGGATCCGGATCCCCAGGAGGAGGCCTGGGAGGCGGATCTCATTCTCTATGGCCATACGCACGTCCCGGCCTTGGAGGAGCGGGAAAGCGGCTGGTGGCTCAATCCCGGGCATCTCAAAGGCCCCATGGATCGGGGGCAACCCGCCACCTACGCCCTGCTGACCTTCCAGGGCCGGGAGGTGGAGGTGGAAATCCGCCGGCTCGAAGACGACGGTCTGGTGCTGAGCCGAAAGCTCTCCCTCCCGGCGTGAGGGTGGTTTGCACCGGCCCGGCGGCAGTGCTGGCGGGGGGCAAGGGCAGGGGGACGGCCTGGGGGCACCGTCGTCGGGGGCCCCGGGGCCGCCCGGGGGTGCGTCGCCTGGCAGGTGGTGGAAAAGGTTTTTCGGGGAAGGGGCCAGGGGTCACAGACCCTACCCCGCGGGGCGGGCTGCAGCGAGTTTTTCGGCCACTCCCGTCCGTCGGCCCCAATCCCAGAAATGGGATGAGGCTTTACTGGACTGGCACAATCGGCCGGCCTCCTCCCACCAGATTTCAAGGAGGGCGTTTTCCCCACAGCCTGCTGGTTCTTGGGGCGTGGCCGGGGGGCCGGGACGGGACAGTCCCGGAAGCCGGGGGCAAAGACCATGGCCTGAGGAAAACCCGGCCTCCAGGGCCGCCCACAAAGGCCCGGGGCCGGAAACTGACGCCGGAGTCCCCCTCCGGCCCCCCCTTTTCAGCCTGTGCTAGCCATTACCCGCCTGCCCCTTTGCCCCGGCCGGGTCCGGATACCGCCGCCACCCATTCTCCCCCGGCCCCGCTTTGGCCCTCCGCCGTCCTGCCCGGGACTCCCCGGACCGGTCATGCACCGCAGGAGCATTGGGGAAACCGCCCCGGCCGGTGAGGCGAGGCCGGAAACTTCGGGAAAAACAGCCCAGGCGTTTTTTGCGCCGCACGGGCTTCCGGGGTCTGGAAGGGGCCCGGACGGCCCTGGGATGTTTCCCGGCCTTTCCCCCTTTTTCCGCCGGCAGGCCCCGGGTTTCCTTATAGCCGGTGGATTTTCCGCAGAACGTGGGGAACGGTGCCTCGAATTGGTGGGTCCCTTCTGTTTTTGTGGATTTCCCCCGTAGGCTCACAGGGAAGCACGGACCCCCCATGTCCCGCCCTCCCTTTGGCCCCCTGGCAGGTTCAGGTGGTTGAAAAGGTTTTTATGGAAGAGGCCAGGGGGCCCCAACCCTACCCCCCGGGGCGAGTTACGGCGGGTTCTTCGGCCCCTCCCGAACCCCTGCCCCGTTCGCCCAACCGGGCAAATCGGCCAGCCTCATCCCACCACCCACCGGGGAGGAGAGTTTTTTAGCAGCCTGCTAAAACTCAGAGATAATCACCCCGCTGGAACTTGAAGCTCTCCACGTAGGCCAGGGCGGCGGTTTCCTCCGTCAGGGCCCTGAGCGGGGAGGCGGGAGGCACAGTCCGGGCCAGAGCGGTGAGTCGGTGGCTGTCCTGCATGAGCTCCTGGGCCAGGGGTTCCAGGTCCCGCAGCGTGATCCCCGGGTCCGCCAGCCCCCGGGCGAAGGCCTCCAGCCGCCGCAGGCCCGCTTCCAGGACCGGGGGCGGCCCCTCCGGGCCGGGGGGAGTCACGGCGGCCGGACCGGACACCAGAGCCGCCTCCCCGGGTCCGGCAGCCGGAAACCGGCCCCGCACCGCCTCGCCCAGATAGGGGGCGAAATCCTCCTGCGGCCCTCTCGAAGAGGAACCCGCAGGAGAGGGGGTCACAAGGTGCATAAGGTCGTCAATTTTCATCGCCCGATACCCGCATACAAAAAGTCATGTTCTCCTCTCCCCCTCCCATCTTTCCCCACGGCGGTCCTCAAGGGGCCGGGTCCGGGCGGAGAAGGGGGTGGCCGGGGACCACCCGGCCCCGAGCGTTGAGGATCCCCTCCCTCCCATGGGTGTCCCGTCTAGCCATGGCCCCCACCTCGAGCGTCCAGGAGCCGCTGCCTTTCCCGTCACCTCAGGGCGCCTGCTCCCTTTCCTCCCGTCCACTCAAGGCGCCTGCTCCGTTCCTGCGAGTCTGGCAGGCCCGCCCGTCATGCGCGTTCCCGGATCCTGCCGCCAGCCCTGCGGCATGAACTCCCAGCGGGTGGGCCCGCCGGGCCGTCCACCATTCCGCGGCTCTGCCCTCACTTGAGCAGCCGGCGCCCTCCTCTCCTCCCCGGGGTGGCCGGCGCCGGCCGATGAGGCAGGCCGGAAAACCGGCTTCGCCCCTTGATCGTGGTCGGCAGGTCCTGTCCCCAGGCCGGGCTCAGGCCTCCGTGAGCCGGCAGCACAGCTCCCTCAGCGGCTCGTCATGATAGAGGCGGCGCAGATCCTGGCGGTCAGCGGCCTCCACCTGCCGGGCCACCTGGGCCAGCAGCCGGAGAGCCTCCTTCAGATCCACCGCCTGGGGCAGGGGAGAAGCCAGATTCTGGGCGCGAACCAACTCCACCCGGTCCCCCTCGGCCAGGGGGGGAGGCGAGGGGGGCCGGGGAGCCGCCGCCTGAGAAGGCTCCTGCTGCTCCTCCGGCTCCCGGAGGCCCAGCGTTCCATCCAGGGTCAGACGGGTGATGTCCACCGCCATCTCCTTTGAGGTTTTGCCCCAGAGGAAAGCAAGAAAGGTGCCAGATATATATGTTATCGATATCATTAAAAAAAGAAGTCATCCTCCCGGCAGGGGCGGCAAACTTTGCCTATCAGGAAAAGGAGAAGCATGAACGGGGGAGGAGGCTCAGGGAGGAGCCGGGCGCATCCGGCCTGGGGCGGCGTGCCCCGCTCCGGGTCGCCGTCCCGGCATGGAATTGAGCCCTTAAGACCCAGACTTGGGGGAAGACGTGGGCTTTACACCCAGACTTTCCGGGCCCCGGCCACAGACCTCGGCCAGGGGGCAGGGGCGGCGGAGGCGATCCTTGCGGCAGAAATCCCGGCCCAGGCGCACCAAGGCCGCTTCCAGATCCGGGAAGACGAAGCCGGGCACCGGAGCGGACTGCCAGCGCTCTTCCAGGGCCGCCACGGCGGCCTGGGGATCCAGACCGGGGGGCAGAAGTTTCAGGTGTTCCGCCGCCAGCTGTGCCAGGGGACTGAGGGAGGGCCGGGCCAGCGGCCAGATGCCCCGCAGTTCCCGGAGGAAGATGTTGACCGTGGCGGGCCCCACCCCTTTCCCCAGGGCCATGAGGCGCTGTTCCAGGTCCCGGGGGTCGGCGGCCAGGGCCGCCAGCCGGTCCAGGTCGCCGTCGTAGTCCCGCTCCAGGCTCTCCATCAGGGTGAGGAGTTTGGTGGCAGTCTTGAAGTCATAGCGGGCGTAGCCGCCTTCATCCAGCAGGGCCACCAGGCCGTCCCAGCCTGTCTCCCGGATGGCCTGGGGGGTGAGGACCCCGGCGGCGGCAAAGACCCGGTAGGTGCGGGCCGCCAGCTGACCGGAGATGCGGGCTCCGAAGAGCACCGCGGCCAGGAACCATTTCTGCCGCTCCTGTGGCCCGGCGGCCACGTCAATCCCCAGTTCCGTGGAGAAGCGGCCCGGCACCCGGGCCAGGAGCTCCCTGAGCACGTCCATCTGTGGCCTCCTGACGCTTTGCCGTCCCGGGGAATTCTTGTCATTCTGCCCAAAAACTAGTAAGAACAGAGCAGTTTGGCAAGAGGAGCGGCGAACATGTGTCTGCAGCACCGACGGGACTGCGCCTGTGGCCGCCAAACGGCCTATCTCAATTTTTATGACAACATCCTCACCCCGGAGATCCTGGTGGCCTTGTACTGTCCGGAATGCCGCCATCTGGCGACCTGGGATGAGGAGAGCATGGTGGAGGACTGCGGCTGGATCATGGAATATGATCTGGAAGGGGCCCAGTTCCTCCTGAGGCAGCGGGGCATCACCCGGGAAGTGACTCCGGAGTTCCTCTTTGATGAAGGCTATCTCAGCTGGCAGGGCTTCACCCCCCATGACCTGGAGGTGAACGCCGCCCTGCACCGCCGCCTGGAGCCCCTGATCAAGGAGAACCTGCCCCTGTATCTGAAGACCCTGAAGGAAGAATGGCTGGCCTATGTAGAGGAGGTCAAGGCGGCGGGCTGGCGCAAGGCCCAGCGGGCCTGAGGGCGGTCATGCCTCCGGGCCGGAAGCCGAAGGCGGCCTCGCCATGACCCTGGCGGAGATCCAGGCGGCCCGGACGCGGCTGGGTGGGCTGGCGCTCCGCACCCCGCTGGTGTACTCCCGCACCTTGAGCCGGCTGGCCGACGCGGAAGTCCATCTCAAGCTGGAAAACCTCCAGACCACCGGGTCCTTCAAGCTCCGGGGGGCGCTGAACCGCCTGACGCTCCTGAAGGAGCGGGGGGAGGGCCAGCGGGTGGTGGCGGCCTCCGCCGGCAACCACGGCCAGGCCGTGGCCTTTGCCGCCGGCGTCCTGGGGCTGGAGGCGGTCATCGTCATGCCGGAGGGGGCTTCCCTCTCCAAGCAGTTGGCCGCCCAGGGCTACGGTGCCCGGGTGCTGCTGCATGGCCGGGATCTCTCCCAGGCCCTGGCCCGGGCCCGGGAACTGGGGGATGAGGGCTATATTTTCATCCACCCGTACGACGATCCGGAGGTGGTGGCCGGCCAGGGGACCCTGGGGCTGGAGATTCTTGAGGACCTTCCGGAGGTGGACACGGTGCTTCTGCCGGTGGGGGGCGGCGGCCTGGCGGCGGGCTGTGCCGTGGCCCTGAAGGGGGGGCGCCCCGGGGTGCGGCTGGTGGGGGTGCAGACGGCCCAGGTGCCGTCCCTGGCCGCAGCCCTGGCCCGGGGGGAACCCACCCCGGTGGCGGCCCGGGAGACCCTGGCCGACGGCATCCGGGTGCCCCTCACCGGCGGGCATACCTTCCCCCTTCTGAAGCGCCTGCTGGATGAGGTGGTGCTGGTGGGGGAAGGGGACATCGCCCAGGCGGTGCTCCTGTTGCTGGAGAGCAAAAAGGTGCTGGCGGAGGGGGCGGGCGCAGTGACCGCCGCGGCGCTCCTCGGACCCCTGGCCGGCCGGGAGCTGGGCCACCGGGTGGTCCTGGTGGTGAGCGGCGGCAACATGGACATTCCGCTCCTGGAGCGGGTGCTGGTCCGGGCCCTGCTTCTCAGGGGGCGCCTCCTCACCCTCACCGTGGTGCTGCCGGATCGGCCCGGCTCCCTGGGGCGCCTGGCCACCCTGGTGGGGGAGCAGGAGGCCAACATCCTGCACCTGTTTCATGACCGCATGGCCCGGGACCTGCCCCTGGACCTCACCCGGGTGGAGCTGCACCTGGAGACCCGGAGTGCCGCCCACGGGGAACAGGTGTGCGCCGCCTTGACCCAGGCGGGCTATCAGGTGCAGTGCACCCCCCTGGGGGGAACCTGAGGCGGGGAAGGCTGGTCCCGGAAGATGGGCGGCGTTGCGGTGCTGGCATGATGCTATGAAGTTGGCGGTCATTTCGGATATTCACGGCAATCTTCCGGCCCTGGAGGCCACCCTGGCGGACATCTCCGCCCAGGGGGTGGAGGCGGTCTATCACCTGGGGGATCTGGTGGGCTACAACCCTTTCCCCGATGAGGTGGTGGCCCGCATCCGGGAGCTGGGCCTCCCGGGGGTGGTGGGTAATTACGACCTGGCGGTGGCGGCGGAGGTGCCGGATCCCGTCGGCGAATTCCTCAATCCGGCCATCACCGAGATGGGTCTGGCCATCTACCGCTGGACCCGGGCGCGGGTGGGGGAGGAGACCAGGGCCTTTCTCCGGGCTCTGCCGGAGCGTCTCTCCCTGGAGGTCAACGGCCGCCGCCTGCTGTTGACCCACGGCAGCCCCCGGCATGTGCGGGAATACCTGCGACCCCGGCTTTCCGATGAGGAGTTGGCGCCGGTGGTGCAGGACCTGGAGGCGGAGGTCCTCCTCATCGGCCACACCCACATCCCCATGGCGCGCCGGGTGGCGGGCACCTGGATCTTCAATCCCGGCAGTGTGGGCTTCCCCAAGGACGGTGATCCCCGGGCCAGCTACGCCCTGCTTCATGTGGAAGACAAGGTGCGGGTGGAGATCCGCCGGGTGGCCTATGACGTGGAGCGCACCGCCGGCGCACTGCTGGCCGCCGGTCTGCCTCCCCAGGCGGCGGCGGATCTGCGCCACGGCCGACGGGGGCGGGGAAACTGAAGACCCGGGAGCCGGGGCCCGGCCGGCCGCAAGCTGCCGGCGCAGGGGCCGCGTGCAGGCGTCGCCTCAGGGGAAAGACAAAAGGGCCCCGCCCAGGCGGGGGAGTGAGGCAATCATGAGTGTGTCCCGAAAGATCCGGGCGGCCCTGGAGGGGGCCTCCTGGATCCGGCGCATGTTTGAGGAAGGGGCGGAGCTCAAGGCCCGTCTGGGGCCGGAGCGGGTCTGCGATTTTACTTTAGGGAACCCGGACCTGGAGCCGCCGCCCCGCTTCAAGGAGGCCCTCAGGGAGGCGGCGGCGGACCCCCGTCCCGGCCTCCACGGCTATATGCCCAACGCCGGGCTGCCCGCCGTCCGGGAAGTCTTGGCCGCCTCGTTGCGGGCGCGGTACGGCGAGCCGTTGACCGCCGGGGACCTGATCCTCACCTGCGGCGCCGCCGGGGGGCTCAACATCGCCCTGAAGGCCCTGCTGGACCCGGGGGATGAGGTCCTCATCCTGGCCCCGTACTTTCCGGAATACCTGTTTTATGTGGACAATCACGGCGGGGTGCCCCGGGTGGTGGAGACGGACGCGACCTTTTCCCTGGATCCCGCCGCCATCGCCGCGGCCCTGGGGCCCCGCACCCGGGCCCTCATCCTCAATTCGCCCCACAACCCCACCGGCCAGGTGTATGAGGAGGCGGCCCTCCGGGAAGTGGGGCGGCTGCTGACGGAGTTCGGGACCCGTCGGGGGGAGCCGGTCTATCTGTTGGCGGACGAACCCTACGGCCGGCTGGTGTATGATGATCTGACCCTGCCCAATATCTTTCAGGTCTATCCCCACACCATCCTCATCACCTCCTATTCCAAGGAGCTCTCCATTCCCGGGGAGCGCCTGGGGCTGGCGGCGGTGTCACCCCGGGCGGCGGACCGGGAGGAGCTTCTGGCCGGCATGGTCCTGGCCAACCGCATCCTCGGGTTTGTCAACGCCCCGGCCCTGATGCAGCGGGTGGTGGCCGCGGTGGTGGGGGAAGCGGTGGAGGTGCGCCCCTATGCCCGGCGCCGGGAGCTCCTGGCCCGGGTGTTGCGGGAGGCCGGCTATAACTTTGTGATGCCCAAGGGGGCGTTTTATTTCTTCCCTCAGGCGCCGGGGGGGGACGACCTCGCCTTTGTGGCCCGCCTCAAGGCGGAAAACATCCTGGCGGTGCCGGGCCGCGGCTTTGGCCGGGCCGGCTATTTCCGCCTGGCCTTCTGTGTCCCGGAGGAGGTCATTGAACGGGCCGCTCCCGGGTTCGCCCGGGCCCGGCAGGATTTTTAGCGGCCTCGCCAGGGAGGCCCCGGCGGGGCGCTGACCCCTGCCGGGAACCCCACCCAGAAGGAGGTGCCATGGCTGCCCGCAAAGCCACCCCCCGGCCGCTGCCGGTGCGGGAGGTGCTGGAGGGAGTGCTCAAGCCCGGGGACTGGCATGCCCTGGAGCAGCGGCGCCGGATCCGGGAGGTCTGGGAGCGGGTGGTGCCTCCGTCCCTCCGGGCCCAGACCGCCTTGGTGGAGCTCCGGCGCCGGGAGCTGGTGGTGGCGGTCACCCCGGGCGGGTGGATGCAGGAGCTTCACTTCCTCAAACCCCGGCTGTTGGCGGAGCTGGATCAGGCTCTGGGGCCGGGGGTGGTCAGGGAGGTGCGCTGCCTGCCCCGGGAGGGCTGAGAGGGCGTGAGAGAGGCACGGGTGGAGCCGGAAGAGGGGCCAGGGGCCCGGGCCTGCTTCTCCCCCCGCATCCTCACGCCAAGGAAGTCGGGCGGGGGAGCCGCGGCGCCAGCGGCCTACTGCCTCCCAGGCATTTCGTCCCGCCCCGTGTCCAGGCCGGGGACTTTTCTGGAGCCGGCGGCTGCGGGGGCGTGGGCGGCTTAGGGGTGAACGGGCTTGGCCGCCGGGGAGGCGGTGAGGCGGGTGTCCCGTTCAAAACACAGCAGGGCCGCCCCGGCATCCCGGTACTGGCCAGTGGGCCGCCAACCGGGGCCCAACAACCCGGAAGCGAAGGTCAGGAGGAAATCCTCCCCGGGAAAGTGGGCCGCCAGCAGCCACACCCGCTCCGGGGTGTCCTCATCGTCGTCGTCCTCGTCGTCCCCGGGAAAAAGGTTTCTCTCCAGGACCGTGGCGCCGAAGCGCACTTTCTCCGGGGGAAAATCAGGCCGGTAGTAACGGAAGGGATAGACGGCGTAGTGATAGACATACAAGAGGTCCCGGGGGCCGAACTCCCGCTCCAGCCGGGCCAAAAGGGGCGTGATCTGCCGGCGCTGCAGGGTGGGGTGCAGGTTTTCCTGCACCGTCTTTACGGGCTGAAGGCTGAGGAGCATAAGCAGCCCCGCGAGGCCGGCCGCCCACCGCCGCCCCTCTCCCAGGCGCGCCATGACCCAGACCACGCCCGCGGCCACCCCCAGATACAGGAAGGGCGCGGAAAACAGCAGCAGGCGGCTGCCGTTGTAGTTGGCCATGAAGGGGTAACGGTGGAGGGCCGCGGCGAGAAAAGCCATCAGCAGCGGCCCCCCCAGATACAGGAGCAGGCGGGTGCGGCCCGGCGGGGGGCAGGCCCACAGGCCGGCCGCCAGGGCCACCGGGGCCCACCAGGCGGCGATATCCCCGAAGAAATAGTGGAAGTAGCGCGCCAAGGCCCCGGCCAGCCAGGTGAGAAAGGCCGGCAGGCTGGAAAAGTCCGGAAACTCGCCGCTCCAGTAGGAGACCAGCTCCGGATTCACCTGGTGGCGGAAGAAGATGAGATAATAGCCGAGGAAACTTGCGGCCCAAAGCCCGGCCACGGCCAGGAGGCTCCGTCGCCACACGGGCGCCCCGGCATAAGCGGCCAGGGCCACCGCCGGCAGGACGAAGATGAGGGGATGGGAAAAGCCCAATCCCACGGCCCCGCTCAGCGCCAGCAGGGTCAGGCGGCCGGGGCCGGGCCGCTGAAGGAAGCGCTCGGCGAGGAGGCACACCAGCACTGCAAAGAAGGCGTCGCCGCTGTACTGCTTCAGCTCTTTGGAGAAATAGACCAGCACCGGGGCGGCGGTGACCGCGGCCAGCCCCAGCCAGGCGGCGGCCGGGGACGCCAGGCGCCGGGCCAGAGGCCAAAACAGGACCACCGTGCCCACGCCGAAGGCCAAAGACAGGGAGCGCAGCACCACCTCGCTCCCCCCGAAGACCTGGGCCAGGAGCCGGACGCCCAGGAGATAAAAGGGCGGGGTGGATTGCCCGGCCGTCAGGGCCTCCCGGACCGTGGGCTTCAGGACCGCCAAGGCCACCCAGGCCTCATCGGACCAGAGGTTCCGGGCCCCCAGGTCCGACAGGCGCCAAAGGACGGCCAGACCCATGAGCAGGGCCAGACCCAGGGGCGGAAGCCAGGTCCTTATCTCTGCGTGTCGGAGCTGCGCCCGCGGCTTCATCGACTGTCCTGTGCACCTGGATCTGACCATTGGACCGTGCTTGACCAGCTTTTCTTAAGCCTGCCTCACTTTTTCACAACGGGGATATTGTAAAAAAATGGCCGGGAGAAATCCAGCGGCTTTTCGGGGCCGGAGGGGAGAGTTCCGGGAGAGGGGCCGGCGGTGCCGGAGTGGCGGTCCCGATCGGACCTCCCCCGGGACGCACGGGAGGACCCATGGGTGAGGCGTTTCCCTCCCGATGGCCGCATCCAGCGACACCCGGGGGGGTGGTGGCGGTGGCGGCCCCCGCCAGCCCGGTGGAGCCGGAGCTGCTGCAGGCCGGGGTGGCGCTCCTCGAGGCCGCCGGCTTCCGGGTGAAGGTGGGCGAGGAGGTGACCGCCCCCCGGCCGTGGGGGCAGGCAGAGGATGTGTATCGGGCCCGGGCTTTGGAGCGGGCCTGGTGTGATCCGGAGGTCTCAGCCGTCATCTGCGCCCGGGGCGGGTATGGCTCCTTCAAGATCCTGCGCTATCTTAGGACCCAGGTCCTCACCTCCCGACCCTGCCGGCTGGTGGGATTCAGCGACCTCACCGCCCTCCTCCTCTTTGCCGCCCGGCTGCCGGGGGCGGCGGCCTTCCACGGCCCCACCGTGGCCCAGCTCCCCGGCCTCAGCCCGGCAGCCCGGCAGGACCTTTTCCGCTGGCTGGCCGCGCCCGCGCCGGAACCCCGCCGGTTCGACGGCCTGACGGTCCTGTGCCCCGGCACGGCCGCCGGACCCCTCCTGGGGGGCAATCTCACCACCCTGTGCCACCTGGTGGGCACCCCCTATATGCCCTGCCTCCGGGGGGCCATCCTCTTCCTGGAGGATCACAACGAGGCCCTCTATCGTCTGGACCGCCTGCTGTCGCACCTGTGGCTGGCCAAAGCCCTGGAGGGCGTAGCCGGGCTGGTGCTGGGGGCCTTCACGGCCACCGGGGCAGAGCCCGGGGAGGTGCGGGAGATGCTGGCCCAGACCCTGGCCCCCCTGGGAGTGCCGGTGCTGGCCGGGTTGCCCGTGGGCCACCAGGGGGACAATTTCACCCTACCCCTGGGGGTCAGGGCCGTCGTGGACGGGGCCGGCGGTACCCTCAGCCTGACACCCTGAAGCTCCTTTTCCTTCCTGGTGACCCCAATGTTTGAAGCGGGAACCTTGACATCATTTTGGCAGAAATTATGTTAAGGAAAATCGTGAGGAGGGGCGGAAATTATGGCGAAACGGGTATACGTCTGTGACACCTGCGGGGCTCTGGCGGAAGAACCGGGACATCTGTGCAATCCCAAGACCGAGCTCATGGCCTGCCCGTACTGCGGGGAAAGGGCGCCCCACGTGAAGCATTTCTGCAAGGGCAAGCTCGAAGACATCAAGTATGTCTGTGAACAGTGCGGCCGGCTGGCCACCGCCGAGGAATTTCTCTGCAAGCCCAAGCCGGTGCCGGAGGGCTGACCCGGATCGGACACAGTAGGAAGGGACCGAGGTCCGGCCCTCCCCTTGCCTCCCGGAGGATGGAAGGCGGGTGCGGAAAAGGGCGCGGCCTCATTGACTGAGTGACCCCGGGATGGCGGACGGGTGACGATTGGCCGGTGCGTTCGGAGAAAGGGGTGCAGGACCCGTTCACTGATTGACCCTCCCCTGACCTCCGGAGCGGCATGGACCGGCCCGCTCACCCAGGCGGCCTTCCCTCTCCCCTCTCCGACCTCGGGGCGGCAATGTTCCGCCCCGGGCGGAACAATCGGGGGCTTGGTGCGGGTCTTTTAAAGCACCCGAAACCGGGAGCTGGCTTTTCCATCCCCCGTTACGGTGGCCGCAGGCCGGAAATTCCTGATGCCGCCCTGGGAAGGCAACTAGCCAAGCCGTGATCATTCACATATCCGGGCTGCCGGGAAATTCCCCCTGCGGGTCCGGGTGGCGGCAACTGCGGCCGGGGTCCGTCCCTTGGCCCTCTGGTGCCATAAACTCCCATTCCGCTCCGGCGGACTTTCCGGGCAGGAGCATCCGGGAGACGGCATCCTCCCCGCCGGGCCGACGCTTGAAGCGGGTTTCCTGCTTTATTCAGACTCACCGGCGTCAGCAGGTTCACCTACCGGGCAGGCACAAGCGTCAAACCGTCAGGCCCAAGCCTCCCCCCCCGGGCCTGGGGGAGCGGCGTGACCGGCCCGCGCCACCTTTCTTCTTTTCTTTCTTAAGTTAACGAGGGCCTTCCCCCTTGGCATCAGGGTGAGTTTGCCCGGCCCGCGAAATCTCTTCCTGCTCCGTAACTTTCCTGGGGCCGCAGAGGGTGGCCCGGCGCCCGCCCCACTTTGACAGTGCGGCAATACCATGGCGCTCTTGGGCAATCAGGAGGCGGTGTTGCAACGGCGCCCGCCCTGAACTTGGCAAAGCAGCGCCACCTTTTGAGCGTTCCGCCGCTCAGCCATCCCGCCGCCCCAAGGTTCTCCTCCCTTGCAGGTGGGCAGTACCTACGTTCCCCTGGACTTTGACACGCAAAACAGCTCTCCCCCCTTGCAGGTGGGGCAATGCACATGGCAAGTAACTTGGCTTTCCCCGCTCAACCTCTCCTCCCTTGCAGGGCGGCAGAGCCTCTGCGGTGTTCCGGCGCCCGCCGGCCCCGGTGGCGACGCCCGCCTTCCCGGAGGAAGGAGCCGCTCCTGCTTCTCCGGTTCCCGGTCCCTCCCCTTTCTCCGGCTGCCTCCCGGCCGCTGGGCAACGGTGGCTCCGCTCGCCCCTTCCCCTCTCCGTGACAGGGACTCCGGCTCCGGTTCCCGGTGGGCCCCCGGCAGCGATGGCTTCCGTCTGGGTCGGCCTCTGAGACCCTCCCGCGGGAGCGGGACCTCCCGGTCCGGTCAGACCCCGCCGGTCAGGCAGGCCACCCCCCTCTCCCCGGGGCCGTCCGGGGGGACCCCATGGGTCCCCTTGGGCCCTGAACCCCGCCGGGGGTCCGGGGCCGGCTCAGGCCCGGCCGGCCATTCCCAGCTTCTCCCTGAAACCGCTCCGCCCCTACCTTGGCAGGTGGGTGAAAAAGGTTATCGGGGGAAGGGGGCCAGAGGTCCAAAACCCCTGCCCCTCCCCCCCTCCCCCCACCCCAGAAACGGGATGCGGCTTCGCCCAACTGTGTCCAGCCTCATTCCACCAGATTTCAGGGAGGGGTGCTTTCCCACCGCCTCTTAAAGGAATCTGTCGTTTTCCAGGTGTCGTCTCACCCAGCGGCGGAGAGCTCCGGGTGCATCTGGGCCAGGCGCATGCGCACCCCGGCGGGGGTGAGGTGTTCCTTCTCCAGCAGGTGCCGGATCAGTTTGATGCGGTCCACATCCTCCAGGGTGTATTCCCGCCGGTTGGAATGGGTCCGGGCGGGCCGCAGGAAGGGCTCGAAGGCCTTTTCCCAGTATCTCAGGGTGGATTTGCGCACCCCGGTGAGCTGGGAGACCTGGTCGATGGTGAGCATCAGGGTGCCCGAGAGCTGGTCCACCTGCATGGCTCTCCTCCTTGGACGTGCTCACCCTGCGGCCTAACCGCGGATCAGTTGCAGGGCCAGTTGCGGCAGGGCATTGGCCTGGGCCAGCATGGCCACCGCCGCCTGGGTCAGGATCTGGTTGCGCACGAACTCCGTCATCTCGGTGGCCACGTTGACATCGGAAATGCGGGATTCCGCCGCCTGGAGGTTCTCCGCCTGGATGGTGAGGTTGGTGATGGTGTTGGCCAGGCGGTTGGCCACCGCCCCCAGGGCGGCCCGGATGGTGTCCTTGCTGGTTACCGCCAGATCAATGGCCTCCAGGGCCGCCTGGGCCGCAGACTGGGTGCTGATGGTGTAGCCGGGCCCCAGCCGGGCGCTGTTCCCCAGCCCGAAGGCGGAGGCGGTGGCGGCATTGATGCGGATATAATAGTAATCCTCGGCGGAGCTGTTGCCGGTGCCGAAGTGGATCTTCAGCTGCTGCCCGGGGCCCCCGGCCAGGCCGGTGCCGGAGAGGCTGCCGTCCAGGAGCTTGACGCCGTTGAAGTCGGTGGCGCTGGCGATCCGGGAGATTTCCGACGCCATGGCCTGATATTCGCTGTCCATGATGAGGCGCTGGACCTCGGTATAGGTACCGGTGGCCGCCTGTTCCGCCAGCTCCTTCATGCGGGTCAGTTTCTCGTCAATGACGGACAGGGCGCCGTCGGCGGTCTGGATGAGGGAGATGGCGTCATTGGCGTTGCGCACCCCCTGGTTGAGCACCCGGATGTCGGTGCGCATCATCTCCCGGATGGCCAACCCGGCGGCATCGTCGGCGGCGGAAGTGATGCGCAGACCCGACGCCAGCCGGGCCACGGACTGGGACAGACGGCCGTAAGTGGCGCTCAGGTGCCGGGCCGCACCCATAGCCATGAGATTATGATTGATGACCAGAGACATTGCCGCAACCTCCTTTTATCTTTCCCTCCTATCCTTGGAGGGTCATTGCCACATCTGTCTCACTCTTCGAGAGCGGCGGGGAGAAACTTTAAAGAAAAAGTGAAGTTATTTGACAAAAAAAGAAAATTATTTCCCGGAGGCCTTCTCTGACAGAATGTGTCATCGGGCGGGAAAGCGGCAGGTGGTTTACGGCGGGGTAGGCTGAAGGCAGGGGTCCCGGCCCGGGGCGGCGCTTCGTGGACTGCGGCTGCCGACCCGATCGGGCCGGCGCCCTGACAGCTGACAAGAGGAGATGGCTGCCCGGCAAAGGGGCGCCGGGGAATCTCAGCCGCAGGACCCGGCGCCGGGAATCCCGGTCACCGCCCCCCCGGCTCCCCAAAACATAAGGACGGCCGGGCGTTCCCGGCGGCCAAGGAGGGAAACCCCATCACCGCCCTCCCGGCTCCCCGGAACTTCCCTTCGGGCTCAGGACCACAGCGGCCGGCAGTGGGGGCAGGAAGGCTGGGGGCGCAGGGTTTCCTCCCGAAAGTGGAACCAGCGGCCCTTGAAGACCAGGAGGCGCCCCAGGAGGGCGGGGCCGAGGCCGCCCAGGATGCGCAGGGCCTCCCAGGCCAGCAGCGCGCCCATGATGCCCGGCAAGGGGCCCATCAGCGCGGCCTCCGGGGGCGGCGGCGGCTCCTTCAGGGCGCAGGTGTAGCAGGGGCCGACCCCGGGCCAGAAGGTGGTGATGTGGCCGTCCATGGCGCCCACCCAGGCGTGAATGAGGGGCAGCCGATGGCGGATGGCGGCTTGGTTGAGAAGCGGTCCCGCCGGCCGATCCGGCAGGGCGTCGATCAGGAGGGCGCATCCCGAGGTGAGGCGCCTCAGATTGGTCTCTGTGAGGGTCTTGGCCTGGGCTTCCACGCTGACGAACGGATTGACCTCCTTCAGGCGGCGTTCCGCGGTGGCCACCTTGGCCTTGCCCAGGTCCCGTTCCCGGTAGAGCGGGCTTAAGTTGAGGTCGGTCAGGGTGATGCGGGAGTCATCCACCAGCCTCAGGGTTCCCACCCCGGTGGCCAGCAGGTGCAGGGCCACGGCACTGCCCAGGCCGCCCGCCCCGGCGATGAGCACCCGGGAGGCCTTGAGGCGCTCCTGGGCCTCCCGGCCCCACTCCCTCAGCGCAATCTGATATGAATAACGGGTGATTTCCGCCGGGCTCAGATTGTTCGCCATGCTCTCCGTCCCTAGAAGGGGTTGACCGGCCGGGGGACCTGCCGACCCGCCCCGGTGCTCTGTCCTTCACTTCCCCCATCGGCCGTCCGGGGGGGAACTTTAATCAGGCGGGCATGACGGGCCCCAGGGGAATATACGACTCCAGGCCGCCCCTCCGGGCGCGCCCTCCCGGCGGAATCGGGCCGGGGGTCCGGGGGAGAAGACGCCTGCCCTACCGGAACGACCACAGGAGAGGATAGGGCGGCGGGGCCGCCGCGCCCCCAGCGGCCCGGAAGAGACGCTGGTGTCCGGATGCGGTTATAATACTTGGGGAAAGGAAGGATGCCTGCCGCCATGATTGAATTGTCCGGAGTGAGCAAAACCTACCGTCGGGGGGAGGTGGAGATCGCCGCCCTGCGCCAGGTGGACCTGCGGGTGGCGGCGGGGGAGTTTTTGGCCATCACCGGCAAGAGCGGCTGCGGCAAAAGCACGCTGCTGCACCTCATCGGGGGTCTGGAGGCCCCCAGCCGGGGGCGGGTGGTGGTGGCGGGGCGGGATCTGGCCACCCTGACGGAGCAGGAGCTCACCCGGTTTCGCCGGGATTATGTGGGGGTGGTGTTTCAGGCCTTCAACCTGCTGCCCCTGTTGACCCTGGAGGAAAACGTGGCCCTGCCCCGGGTGCTCCAGGGGGCCTCCTACGGCCAGGCCGCGGCGGAAGCCCGGCAGTGGCTGGCCCAGGTGGGCCTGGCCCACCGGGCGCAGCACAAACCGCACCAGGTCTCCGGCGGGGAGATGCAGCGGGCCGCCCTGGCCCGGGCCCTCATCAACCGGCCGGCGGTGCTCCTGGCGGATGAGCCCACCGGCAATCTGGATCACGCCACCAGCCGGCAGGTGATGGAGCTTTTTGCGGCCCTGCACCGTAAGCAGGGCCAGACCATTATCATGGTGACCCATGCCCCGGAGGCGGCGGCCTATGCCCAGCGGGAGGTACGCCTCCGGGACGGTCGGGTGGCGGCATGAGGCTCTGGCTCTTTCGCCTGCCGCTGCGGCACCTGACGGAATTCCCGGGCCGCACCCTGCTGTGCATCTTCGGCATTGCCCTGGGCACCGCCGTGTATCTGGGCATCTCCCTGGCCGGGGCCAGCGCTCTGGAGAGCTTCCGGCGCTCGGTGAGCGCGGTCTCCGGCCGGGCCGAGTGGCGTCTGCGCGCCCCGGGCACGCCCCTCCCCGAAGAGCTCTTCCTGACGGTGCGGCGTCTGCCGGAGGTCAGGGCCGCAGCCCCGGTGGTGGAAAGCGTCCTGGAGCTGGAGGACCCGGGCTCGGGGCCGGTGCTCCTTTTGGGGGTGGATCCCTTCGCCGAGGCGGCCTTCCGGGAGTATGACCTGGGGGGCGGCGCCGGGGCCGCGGCCTTTGAGGAGTTCCTCACCCGGCCCGGCAGCTGCCTGGTGAGCGAGCCCCTGGCCCGGCGTCTGGGCCTCCGGCCCGGGGCCCGCCTGCGGGTGGTGGCCGGAGCCCGGGCGGCGGAGCTCGCGGTGGTGGGGAGCTTCCGCGCCCCGGACGGTCTCTATCCCCTGGAGGGCGCGGTCCTCCTGATGGACATTGCCGGGGCCCAGGAGCTGCTGGATCGGGTGGGCCGGCTGGATTATATCGATGTCATCGGCCGTCTGCCGGGGGAGGAGACCGCGGCGGCCCTGAAAAGGGTGCTGCCGCCGGGGGTGGAGGTGAGCTGGCCCGGAGCCCAGACCCGGCAGATGGAGGGGCTGGTGGCCTCCTACCGCCTCAACCTCCAGGTGCTGAGCGCTATTGCCCTGTTTGTGGGCATGTTTCTCATCTACCAGTCCGTCACCCTGTCGGTGGTGCGGCGGCGCCGGGAGATCGGCCTGCTGCGCACCCTGGGCCTGGGCCCCCGGCAGGTGCTCGCCCTGTTTGTGGCCGAAGGGGTGTTCACCGGGCTGGTGGGGGGCCTGGTGGGCCTCTTCCTGGGCCTGCTCCTGGCCCGGGGAGCCCTGGGACTGGTCACCGACACCCTCACCTCCCTGTACACTCCGGTGGCGGCCCGGCGGTTAAGCGTCACCCCGGGGCTGCTCCTCCAGGCCTGGGCCTTGGCGGTGCTGGCCACTCTCGCGGCGGCCCTGGTGCCGGCCATCGAAGCGGCCCGGACCCGGGTACGGGCGGTGTGGTTCCGGGAGGAGCTGGAGGAGGTGCTCTCCCGGCGGGTGGGGCGCCTGGCGGCCGGGGGCCTGGGGGCTCTGGTGACGGCGGGGGGCCTGGCGGCCCTGGAGGCCCGGGCCGTGCCCATCCCCGGGTTTGTCGCCGCCTTCCTCATCCTCCTGTCCTGTGCCCTGCTGACTCCTGCGGTGGCCTGGCTTCTGGGGCGGGGTGTGGGGCCGGGGCTCCGGCGGCTTCTGGGGGTGGCCGGGGAGCTGGGCTGCCGCTATCTGTCGGGGTCCCTGTCCCGCAGCGCCGTGTCCATCGCGGCCCTGGCCTGTGCCCTGGGGATGCTCATCGCGGTGGCGGTGATGATCGGCTCCTTCCGGGAGACGGTGAACCTATGGATCAGCCGCTCCATCAGCGGGGACATCTTTTTCGGGCCGGCGGTCTTCTCCACCGCCGCCTACGACCGTTACCTGCCGCCGGAGATCGTGGCGGAGCTGCGCCAGGACCCGGAAGTCCGGGATATATATCTGTATCGCTGCGTCCGCCTGCCCTTCCGGGACCGCTTTGTGCTGGTCATCGGAGGCAGCTTTGACATTCTGGCCAAATATGGGGGCATGTGGTTCCGGCAGGGGGACAGCGTGCCCATCCTGGCGGAGATGGCCGCCGGGGCGCAGGCGGCCGGCCCCGGGGATACCGCCCCCGGGGCGGTGATCATTTCGGAGCCCCTGGCCCAGACCTTCGGCTGGCGGGAGGGCCAGGTGGTGGAGCTGCCCACGCCCAGCGGCCCCCGGCAGGTGCGCATCCGGGGGGTCTTTTACGATTTCCGCACCGACGGCCCCAGCATCTGGATGGACCTGCACCAGTTCCGGCGCTATTTCCGGGATGAACATCTCAACGCGGTGCGGTTATACCTCCGGGACCCCGGCCGGGTGCGGGAGGTGCAGGAGTCCCTGCGGGCCCGCTATGGCGGCCGCTACCGGCTGCTGGCCCTGTCCCATCAGGATCTGCGGCGCGGCATTCTGGAGATCTTCGACCGCACCTTTGCGGTGACCTACGCCCTGGAGGGGGTGGCGGTGCTGGTGGCGGTCTTTGGCATCATCACCACCTTTCTCGTGCTCATCATCGACCGGGAACGGGATCTGGCCCTGCTGCAGGCCATCGGGGCCTCCCGGCGCCAGATTCTGGGGATGGTGCTGGTGGAATCAGGGCTGGCCAGCTTCTTGAGCTTTCTTTTGGGGGCCGGCGCCGGCTCGGTGCTCTCGTTGCTCCTCATCCTGGTCATCAACAAGCAGGCCTTCGGCTGGACCATCCGCCTCTTTTTCACCCCCGGCATCTATGTGCAGAGCCTGGTGCTGGTGCTGGCCCTGGGTCTGGTGGCCGGGGCGGTGCCGGCCTGGCGGGCGGTCAAACCCCACCTGGCGGGCATCTTGAAGGAAGAGTAGGATTGACTTGTCCTGCCCCGAGGGTTAGGGTGAGTCAGAGCATCAGATCCCCTCTTGGCGGGGCGAACAGGAGAAAAAGAAGCTTCCCCGGCAGGCGGCGGGGAGCTGCACCGCCTGGCGGAAACAGGTCCTGCTCCCTGCCGGGAGGCCCTGGAACAAATTGAGCGGCGGGACGCCTAAAACGGGGAGAGGAGAGGACAATCCCGCAGCCGAATCCGTGACCAAAGGTTCAGGTTTCCCCCTCAAAACCTGTAAATCGCCTCATCTCACAGATTTTAGGGTGGGCGGGTTTTCCACAGTCTGCCAGAGGAAAGGGAAAAGACCGATGACTGAAGCGGAACTGCGGCGGGGCCACCGCACCATGGGTATCATTCTGGCCCTGTTCATCTTTCTTCAGGCCGCCTCCGGGGCCTTGGTGGCCCTGGAGTTTCTGCTTAACTCCCCGGGACTGTTCGGCAGCCTCACCAAGCTGCACTTCTGGGGCGGCTCCCTGGGGCATCTCTACCGCTTCCTGGTGGGAGTGGGCACGGTGGGCATGGCCACCTCGGGGGTGGCCATCTTTCTGAAGATCCGGGCCCGCACCCGGCAGCCTTGAACCCGGAGGCGGGGTGGCAGCCCCGCTCTTCAGGGCAAAATCATCTCCACGGCGGACGGGGAGTCACATGCTGAGACGGTGGGGGTGGGTCATGCTTATTTTTGGCCTGCTGGGATCCGGAGGGCCGGCGACGGCCGGTGAGATCCGGCTGCCGCCCCCGGTGTTCACGGGACAGGTGCCGGTGGAGGAGGCCCTGAAAGCCCGGCGCACGGTGCGCCACTTTGCCCGGCGCAGCCTCACCCCCGCGCAGGTGGGGCAGTTGCTATGGGCCACCGACGGGGTCAGCGACCCCCGGGGCTTCCGCACCGCGCCTTCTGCCGGGGCCACCTTCCCTTTGGAGCTCTACCTGGTGGTCGGGGAGCGGGGGGTGGAGGGGGTGCCCGCCGGGGTCTACCGTTACCTTCCGGCCCCCCATGCCCTGGCGCCGGTAACCCCGGGGGATCTGCGGGTGGCGGTGGCCCGGGCCTCCCTGCACCAGGGCTGGATGGCGGAGGCGCCGGTGATGATCGTGATTGCCGCAGACTACCGGCGCTGCACCGCCCGCTACGGCCAGCGGGGCATCCGCTACACCCACATGGAGGTGGGCCACGCCGGCCAGAACCTCTTCCTGCAGGCGGAGGCCCTGGGGCTGGGGGCCGGCATCGTGGGCGCCTTTGAGGATCAGGCCCTGGCCGGGATTCTCAAGCTCCCCCGGGAGCACGAGCCGTTGCTCATCATGCCGGTGGGATATAAGTGAAGCAAGCAGAGGCCCAGGGGGCGCACGCCCTCCGGGCCCGCGTCCGGCCCCGCATCCCACCCTCAAAGCGGGGGCAGGTGGGGAGGGTGAGGGGAGGACGGGGAGCCACTGTCCCCTTGGCCCTCCCCTCCCGCGCTCAGGCGGAAAAGAGGCGGGAGACCTCCTGCAGTTCCTGTTTGGTGAGCCTCAGGGCCTCCTTGATGGCCTGAAGGGGCGGGGCGGCGGTGGGTTCCCAGGCTTCCGGGGCGGGCTGGTCATGCACCAGGGCGTGCAGCTCCGCCATCTCCCCCCGCACCAGGGCGTAGGCGGCCTTCAGCAGGCCCGCGGCGCCTTCGGCCAGATCCTCCCAGGACAGGGGCAATTGGGGCGGCGCCGCCGCAGGCTGGGCCTCCGGTGAGGGTGCCGGCTCCCAGGGCCCCGTTTCCGCCAGCTTTTGGGAGAGGGCCCGGGTCAGTTGCAGCTTTGCCAGCTTGGTGGCCTTTCCGGTAAGCTGTTTCTTTTTTGACATAATTCCAGGAATTCGTCCGTCAGACGCTGGTAATCCAGGGCGCCGGAGCTCCGGGGGTCATAGTCGAAGATGGACTTCTGGGCGATCTGGGCCTGGTTGAGGGCCTCGTTTTTCATGATCAGGGTGGAGAAGGTGCGCTCCCGGTAGGGTTTGAGCTGTTCCAGGATGTATTCGTTGGTCACCCGGTTGCGGCGGTCGTACATGGTGAGGAGGATGCGGAAGTGGTCCCCCTGAAAGAGCTCCTCCGAGGTCAGGTCCTTCACGGTCTCAATGGTCTGGAGCAGGTCCGCCAGGCCGTCCAGGGAATACCGGGAAATCTGACAGGGAATGATGATGAAATCACAGGCATAGAGGGAGTTGGTGGTCAGCACTCCCAAGGAGGGGGGGCAGTCGATGATGATGAAGTCATAATCCACGGCTTTGAGGGACTGGGCCAGGATGGCTTCCTTGAAGACCCGGGTGTAGGCGGCCTCCGCGGCCCGGGCCAGGCGGATGTGGGCCGGGGCCAGAAAGAGCCAGGGAATGTAGGTCTCCACCACCACCTCCCGGATGGACTTGCGGGGGGTGATGAAGACCTCCGCCATGCACTCCCGGGATTCGTCCGGGTCCACCCCGATGCCGATGGTGGTGTGGGCCTGGGGGTCCAGATCCACCAACAGGGTGCGATGCCCGCGATAGGCCAGACCGGCGCCCAGGTTGATGGTGGTGGTGGTTTTGCCGGTGCCCCCTTTTTGGTTGATGACGGCGACGATGTGGGCCATGCCTGGGTGAACCCCTGTGCCGGCGGAGAAGGGGGGAAAACGGACGGCCGCCGACGGCGCGCTTTTTCCCCATGGTAAAGGAAGGGGCGGCCGGCGTCAAGGGGGAAGCGCACCTGGCAAAAATGATGATTTGCCGGTCCGGGTTCTCTCCTGGCACATGGAGTGCAATGGGGAGGGTATGCCGTGCGGTCCGGTCTGCTCCCTGCCCCCGGATATCCTGCCGCCCCCCCAGGAGGAGCGGCGTCGCTTCCCGCGCCTGCGCCTCGGTCTGCCCGTGACCTTCCATCTGCGGGTGGATGGGGGCCGGGCCACCCTTCAGGGCCGGGGGGTGCTCCGGGATCTCAGCCTGGGTGGGGCCTATTTCCTCACTGAGGCGCCTCTGTCCTTCACTCCGGACCTGATGGTGGAGCTGGCCATTCCCTGTTATGTGCCGGAGCTGGACCGGACTCCCACCCCGCGCCTGTACGCCCGGGGCCGGGTGGTGCGGCTGGAAAATCCTCCGGCCCCCGGGGATGCCTGGGGGGTGGCCGTCTCTTTCCTGGAATATCTCTCCTTTTCCCCTCCCTCCCTGGGCCTGGCGGAAATGTTTAAAAAATAAAACATCCGCGGGGCTGCCGTTGCGGTAATTCCCGGAAAAATATACTATTATCGGTAAGTTAAATAACTTTCAAGAAATTGGATATTTATTTCCAGGTTATTTCCGATTTTTACCATGGCTGAAGTGGTGGTCGTCGCCTTCAGCGGCGGGGTGGACAGCGCCTTGGCCGCCCACCTGCTCCGGGAGCAGGGCTGGGAGGTATGGGCGGTGTTCCTGAGGCTGACAGAGGCCGCCGAAGGCGCCGGGCGGGCGGCGCACTTGGCCCGGGCCCTGGGGCTGCCCCTGGTGGAAGTGGACCTGCGCCAGGAGTTTGAGGCTGCCGTGGTGCAGGAGTTTGTCCGGGGCTACGCCCGGGGGCTCACCCCCAACCCCTGCGTGGCCTGCAATGCCCGCATCAAGTTCGGAGTGCTGTGGCAGCGGGTCCAGGCCTTTGGGGCCCGGTATCTGGCCACCGGGCATTATGTCCGCCGCCGGCCGGCCCCGGAGGGAGGCTACGGATTGTGTCGCGGGGCGGATCGGAGCAAGGACCAGTCTTATTTTCTGCAGCGCCTGCCCCGGGAGATCTTGCCGCAGGTGCTGTTCCCCCTGGGGGAACTCACCAAGGAGGAGGTGCGCCGCCGGTTCCAGGGGCTCGGTCTGCCGGAGGTGGAGCTGCCCCCGGAGAGCCAGGAGGTCTGCTTCATCCCCCCTGAGGGCTACCGGGAGTTCCTGCGCCGGGCCGGGGTGGCGGCGCCGCCGGGGGAGATCGTGGACACCCAGGGGCGATATTGGGGCCGGCATCAGGGGCTCATCGCCTATACCGTGGGCCAGCGCCGGGGGCTGGGTCTGGCGGCCCGGGAGCCCCTGTATGTCCTGAAGCTCTGCCCGGAGACCAACCGCCTGGTGGTGGGGCCCAAGGCGGAGCTGTTCGCCCCGGGACTCAGGGCCGTGGCGCCGAACTGGCTGACGGAGCCGCCGGCCGGGGACGGGGAGGCCGTCGCGGTGATCCGCTACCGCCATCCGGGGGTGCGGGCCCGCCTCCGGCAGGAGAAAGACGGGAGCCTCACCGTGGCCTTTGCCCAGCCCCAGGCGGCGGTGGCCCCGGGCCAGGCGGTGGCTTTCTATGAGGGGGAGCGGCTGCTGGGCGGGGCCTGGATTGCCGAGCCCTTACGGGAGGGGGAAATCTGAACCCGGGTCTTGACCGTGCTGAAAATAGATGATATAGAATCTCAATAACGGCTATGCCCGGCGACGAAGAACAGGTTTTTCGGGACTTTCTGGCCCAAAAGGGGCGGCGCTGGACCCCGGAGCGGCAAGCGGTGCTCCGGGAGGTCTTCGCCCATCACGACCACTTCGACGCCGAAGAGCTCCACCGGCGCCTCAGGGAGCGGGGCCTGGCGGTGTCCCGGGCCTCGGTCTACCGCACCCTGGGCCTGCTGGTGGAGAGCGGCCTGGTGGCGGAGGTCTTCGTGGAGGACGGCCACATGCACTACGAGCACGTCTATGGCCATGAACATCACTGCCACCTGCGCTGCCTGGGTTGCCGGCGCATCATCGAATTTCGGGATGAGGCCCTGCCCCAGGTGGAGGCCCGGCTGGCCGCGGCCCATCAGTTCCAGGTCACCGGCCACAAGCTGGAGGTGTATGGCTGGTGTGCCGCCTGCCGGGGGAAGCAGGGCTGACAGGAGAGGAAAAATTTTTTGATTTTTATTGAAACATAGTCTCAATCTCAAAGGAGATGCATATGGTGTGGCGTTGCATCCGCCCGGCCGGGGTACCCCTGGCTGTGGCGCTGATCGTGGCATTGGCGGCCGGGGCCTGGGTCCCGGCGGCCTGGGGTCAGGAGTGGCGCGCCCCCCGGGTGTCTTCGGCCCCCACCGGTCCGGACGACCCGGTCTGGCGGACGGTCCCGGCCCTGACCGTGGCCCTGACCGGCCGGGACAGGTTCGCCGGCCGGACTCTCCCGCTCACCGCCCAGGCTGCGGTCAGCGGGGAGGAAATCTTTTTCCGCTTCCAATGGCCGGATCCCACCCTGAGCGTCACCCGCAAGGCCTGGAAGTTTGACGGCAGCCGCTGGCAGCACCAGCCGGGGAACGAGGACCGCCTCTCCCTGCTCCTGGAGATCACCCCCATCCCGGATTTTGCCACCCAGGGGTGCGCCGCGGTCTGTCATCTGCCGCCCGGCGCCACCACGGCCCGGGGCGGCCGCTTCGGCACCACCTCGCCGGCCCACACCGGCGACCTGTGGCACTGGAAGGCGGGCCGCTCCGACCCGGTGGGCCATGCCGATGACACCTGGCTCGGGCCTGTAAGCGACGGCAAAGGAGGCAGAAAGCCGGATGCCGGCACCGGCGGGGAGAAGCTCAATGAAACGGAGGACAAGACCCGGCCCCGCTTCGCCCCCGCCCCGGGAAAAAGCCCCGGCAAGCACGGGGTGCTTTTGGCGGCGGAGGCGGTGCCCATCGAGGATTACAGCCGCTTTCAGGCCGGGGACACCCTGACCTATCAGATGCCCCTTATGCCCACCGGCTCCCGGGCGGATATCCGGGCGGTGAGCGCCTACGGGAAAGGGGGCTGGACTCTCATGCTCTCCCGGCGCCTGAACACCGGCCACGAGGACGACGCCGCGCTCCAACCGGGGCAGCGCTATCCCCTGGCGCTGGCGGTGTTCGATGATTCCGGGGATGCGGATCACTATGAATCCGGGGTGCTGTGGCTGAACCTGGCTCCGTAAGCCCGGAGGGCAGGGCGGGGGCGAGCCCCCCGGCGGGCGGCCTGCCCCCCCTCCGCCTTAGAGATAGGAGTGCAGACCCGGGAGGAGGAAGCTCACCCCGAAGTAGGTGAAGAGCACCGCGGCAAAGCCCAGGATGGCCAGCCAGGCGATGCGGCGGCCCTGCCAGCCCTTCACCAGGCGGGCGTGGAGCAGCCCGGCATAGATGAACCAGGTGATGAGGGACCAGGTCTCCTTGGGGTCCCAGCTCCAGTAGCGGCCCCAGGCGGAGTCGGCCCACACCGCGCCGGTGAGAATGCCCACGGAGAGAAACAAAAACCCCAGGGCCACGGCCCGGTACATCAGGCGCTCCAGCTCCGGGGGCGGCGCAATGGGGTTGGCCTTGCTGCGCCGGGTCTGCCAAAGGTAGAGCAGGGCGGCCCCGAAGGCCAGGGCGAAGGCGGCATAGCCGATGAAGCAGGTGAGCACGTGAATCAAAAGCCAGTTGCTCTTCAGGGCCGGCATCAGGGGCCGGATGCTGCTGTCCACCGCCAGGGAGGCGTAGGCCAGAATCAGGCAGGCCAGCAAGGCCACCACCACTGCCAGGGCGCCCTTGAGATGGCGCCGGAAAGAGACCAGCGCGAGAAAGCTGACGCTGAAGGAGAAAAAGACCAGGGACTCAAAGAAGTTGGACAAGGGAACCTGGTGGATGACCAAACTCAGGGTGGCGCCCAGGTCCTGGGGCGGGGTGAACTGGCTGGCATGGCGGTAGGATTCCAGCCAGCGGCCGAAAAAAGCCCCCAGGTGGGCCGCCAGCCCGGCGAGGAGCGCCCAGCGGCCCCAGGCTTCCAGCCGCCGGCTGGACCAGAGGGTGGCCGCCAGGAAGATACCGGCGGCGGTGAGATAGACCAGGGTGACCAGACCCAAGACCTGGCTGATCATACGGCGGTTCCTTTTTTCAGGTGCATCAGGAGGCGGTCCACCCGCTCCTGGAAGACCTCCCGGGCCCGGGGGCTGGCCCCCAGAAGGCGCCCCTGCCAATGGCCTTTGGGGCTCTGCTCCAGGACCACGGCCAGCCGCTGGGAGGGCCTCAGGAAGGCGAGGACAAAGCCGGGCAGACAGAGGAGAAAACCGGCGTAGACCCACCAGACCCCGGGGTCCCGCCGGACCTGGAAGACGGAGTAAAACTTCAAGGGCAGCTCCTCCACCGTGAAGAGGTGGGGGCCGGCCTGATAGAAGGGGGTCTGAAGGCGGCGGGCCAGCTCCGGATGCCGGGCGGGGATCCAGAAGAGCTGGGGCTGATCCCCGCCGGAGGCCTCCCGGTAGGCCAGGAGGGCCGCGGGCCCCAGCCCCTGGAAGTTGGCATCCACCCGCACCAGCATCACCTGCCCCTGACCGTCGGGGAGGTTTTCCCCCCGGCGCTGGCCCACCGTCAGGGTATGGCACTCCTGGCCCTTGCAGACCTTGAGGCGCACCGGCCCGGCCAGCTGCGAGCCGTAGCTGGATTGGTAGAAGGTGAGGCCGCCGAAGGTCACCGGGTGATTGACCCGGCAGGCGGCCCGGCCCACCTCCTGGCCGTCCTGCATAAAAGTGAGGTCGGAGCGGAATTCCCGGGGAGTGGCGGTGCCGCCATAATATTCCACCCGGAAGTCGTCCAGCCTCAGGGTGAAGCCCAGGGGGACCGAGCCCTTCCCTTTGGCCAGGGTGAATTCCGTGGCCGTCTCCCCGGTGAGGATGGCCAGCCGGCCCTCCACCCCCAAGAATTTGCCCACCAGGGCGCCCAGCAGGATGAGGAAGAGGGACAGGTGGATGAGGTACGGCCCCAGGGGCCGGAAGCGGCCGCTCTCCCAGTAATATACCTGGCGTCCGGGGTGATTGGAGACCTTAAGCCGGCCCAGCTCCTGCCGGAGGGCCGGCAACACCGCCGTCTCGGGGTTCACCCGGGCGGGGAGGGTGAACTGGCCCCGCAGGGGCAACTGGAGGGCGGCCTCCAGGGTAAAGGGGCGGGCCACCCGGCGCACGGCCTCGGGCAGACCCCGGATGACGCAGGCCAACAGGTTGAGGCTGAGGAGGGCCACCGGCATCAGGAGCCAGGGGCCGTCATAGATGCGGTGCAGGCCGAGGCGGAGCAGGACGGGCCCCCAGCGCGGTCCGAAGCTGACGAGATACCGGGCCACCGGCTCGTTTTGGGGGATGACCGTCCCCAAGGTGGCCACCACCGCCAGGATCAAGAGCAGAGTGACCGTGAGACGGATGGAGGTGAGAAAGTCCCACAGCCGGCCGGGCAGGGATCGGGGGGGTGAATTCCTGGACACAATTATTTATAGCACAAAGAATGGCAGGCGCAAAACAGAAAAGCCGGGGCCACAGCGACCCCAGCCTGGGGCAGGCGCATGGCCGGCGGCGTCACTCTTCCTCGCTTTCGGCCTCTTCGCTCAGGTATTCTTCGTATTCCTCTTCGGTGAGCAGATCGTCCAGTTCCGCGCCGGAGGGCATTTCCACCTTGAGGAGCCAGCCCTCCGCCAGGGGGTCCTCATTGATGATTTCGGGGACCTCCACGGCCTCGTAGTTGACTTCGATGACCTCGCCGGAGATGGGGGCGATGAGCTCCCGGCGGCCGAATTTGGCGTCCACGGTGCTGAAGGCCTCTTCCTTGATGATCTCCTCGCCTTCCTCCGGGAGCTTGATGGAGTAAATCTCCCCCAGTTTTTCCTGGAGATAGTCCGTGATCCCCAGGGTCACCCGGATGTCATCATCGGAGCGGACCCACACATGATCCCGGCTGTAACGGATCTCGCTTATGACCGTGTCCTCCTCCATGCCATCGGATTCCGGACGGAATATAATAACGAAAATTTTTTTTGGCAAGGATTTTTTCCGCCACCGGTGGCCCCTGGTCCGGAAGGGCGCCGGGGTTTTTGACTTGACAAGGGTTCTGGGGGGTGGTAGGAGTAAATGACGATTTTCACAAATCCTCCGCCCGGGCCGAAGGGAGGCTGTCTCGATGAAGCAGGTGAATAAGATTCTCTTTCCCCTTGATCTGACTGAGAAAATCGACCCGCTGCTCCCCTGGGTCACCACCCTGGTGGAAAAATTCGATGCCACCCTGATCGTCCTCTTCGTGACCCAGGATCTGGCCAGCTTCACCTCTTTTTATATGCCCCACCCCAACATCAAGAGCATGCAGGACGAGGCCATGAAGGCGGCCCAGCAGAAGATGGCCGAAATCCGCCAGGCGTACTTCCAGGCGTTCCCCAAGGTGGAGACCCGGGTGGTGCAGGGCGATCCGGCGGAGAAGATCCTGGAAGTGGCCCAAAAGGAAGGGGCGGACCTCATCATTATGGGCACTCACGGCCGCAAGGGTCTGGAGCGGGCCATCTTCGGCAGCGTCTGCGACAAGGTGGTAAGAAATTCCAAGATCCCCGTGCTCACCATTTATCCCCAATAATTTTCGGCGAATCGCTCCCTCTCTCCTTCTGCCTCCCGCTGCGGCGGGAGGTTTTTTTTCGGACGGTCCCGGGGCAAGCCCACGGGAGCGGCCAGGGTGGCCACACCCCACCCCGGCAGGCAAAGGAGAGGCCGGGAAGCAGGCTCATTTCGCCGGGTTCATCGGCCCGGAGGGGGCCGCTCACGGAAGCCGGCGGCCTTTCTCCTCCAGGCCTCCGCGGGGGAGGATCTCAGCCGAAGCGGCCGGTGATGTAGGCCTCCGTCTGCTTGTGGGCCGGGTTGGTGAAGATCTTCTGGGTGGTGTCGAATTCGATGATGCGGCCCTGGAAGAAAAAGGCGGTGAAGTCGGACACCCGGGCCGCCTGCTGCATATTGTGGGTGACGATGACGATGGTGTAGTTGGCCTTCAGCTCGTTGATGAGGGCCTCGATCTTGGCGGTGCCGATGGGGTCGATGGCGCTGCAGGGCTCATCCATGAGGAGCACCTCGGGTTCCACCACGATGCTCCGGGCGATGCACAGGCGCTGCTGCTGGCCGCCGGAGAGCGAGGTGCCGGGTTTTTTCAGGAAGTCCTTCACCTCCTCCCACAGGGCGGCTTTTTTCAGGGCCTCCTCCACCCGGTCGGCGATCTCGCTTTTGCTCAGACGGTAGTGCATCCTGAGCCCGTAGGCCACATTCTCAAAGACGCTCATGGGAAAGGGGGTGGGCTTCTGGAAGATCATCCCCACCCGGCGCCGCAATTCCATGAGGTCGAATCCAGGATCCAGGATGTTCACCCCGTCCAGGAGCACCTCCCCTTCGGCCCGCTGGTCCCGGTAGAGCTCATAGATGCGGTTGTAGACCCTCAGATGGGTGGACTTACCGCACCCTGAAGGCCCGATGATGGCGGTGACCCGGTGCTCGGCGATGTCCAGGTTGTTGTCAAACAGGGCCTGGGTGTCGCCGTAGTAGAAATTGAGGTGCCGGGTGGCCACCTTGCTCTTCAGGCCGAAGGAGGCCAGCAGCCGGGCGGAGACCGGCAGGTCTTCTTCGGGGGCGGGCCGGATTTCCGGAAACTTTTGGGCCATTTCCATGGTGCGCACCGCAAGAGGCACAGGCAGGCTCAGGACACCCGGGGCGCCTCAGTCTCCTCAGTGAGGGCCAGGAGCGCCGCCAGCCGTTTCGGGGTGGGCACCTCCTCCAGCAGGGAGAACTCCTCAAAGATCTCCGGCGTCGGTCCGGACTTCAGGATCCGGCCCTGGTAGAAGTAGGCGGTCTGGTCGGAGATCCGGGCCGCCTGCTGCATATTGTGGGTGACGATGACGATAGTATATTTCTCTTTCAGCTCCAGAATCAACTCCTCGATCTTAGCAGTGGCCACCGGGTCGATGGCACTGCAGGGCTCATCCATCAGGAGCACCTCCGGCTCCACCACGATGCTCCGGGCGATGCAGAGGCGCTGCTGCTGGCCGCCGGAGAGGGAGGTGCCGGGCTTTTTCAGGAAATCCTTCACTTCCTCCCACAGGGCGGCTTTTTTCAGGGCCTCCTCCACCCGGTCGGCGATCTCGGATCTGCTCAGGCGGTAATGCGTCCGGAGACCATAGGCCACATTGTCAAAGATGCTCATGGGGAAGGGGGTAGGCTTCTGGAAGATCATCCCCACCCGGCGTCTGAGCTCCATGAGGTCGAAGCCGGGGTCCAGGATGTTCACCCCGTCCAGGAGCACCTGCCCTTCGGCCCGCTGGTCCGGGTAAAGCTCGAAAATCCGGTTATAGATCCGGATATGGGTGGATTTGCCGCACCCCGAAGGCCCGATGATGGCGGTGACCCGGCGGGCCGGGATATCCAGGCGGTTGTGGAACAGGGCCTGCTGGCGGCCGTAGAAGAAATTGAGGTTCAGGACCCTGATCTTGGGAGGCGGGGCCGCCTGCTCGCGATACGGGGGCGCCAGCAGGGCGGCGGAAGAGGTGTCCATGGCTTTATCCTTTGCGTTCCCGGAGCATCACCCGGGTGGCGATGGTGATCCACAGGACCCCGAAGGTGATGAGGAAGGAGGCGCCCCAGGCCTTGGACTGCCAGTCGGGATAGGGGCTCATGGCGTAGTGGAAGATGGTGACGGTGAGGTTGGGGGTGGGGTCCGCCAGGGAATGGAACCAATAGGGGCTGTTCAGGGCGGTGAAGAGCAAAGGCGCGGTCTCGCCGCTCACCCGGGCCACGGCCAGGAGGACACCGGTGAGAAGGCCGGATTTGGCGGCCCGGAAGACCACCGCCAGGGTCACCCGCCATCGGGGCGCGCCCAGGGCCAAGGCGGCCTCCCGCAGGGTGTTGGGCACCAGCCGCAGCATGTCCTCGGTGGTGCGGGTGATGACGGGCAGCATGATCACCGCCAGGGCCACCACGCCCGCATAGCCGCAGAAATTCCCCAGGGGCAGGACCACCAGGGAATACGCAAAAACGCCCACGATGATGGAAGGCAGGCCCATGAGCACGTTGGCGGAGAAGCGGCTCAGGTCCCCCAGGCGGGAGTCCTCGGCGAATTCCGCCAGATAGATGCCCGCCAGGAGTCCCAGAGGCACCGAGGCGACGGTGGCCGCGCCGGTGAGCACCAGGGTGCCCACAAGGGCATTGGCCATGCCGCCCCCCGGGACCCCGGGCGGGGTGGGGAGGTGGGTGAAGAAATCCCAGTTCAGGGCGGTGAGGCCCCGATAAAGCACCTCCCAGGTGATCCACACCAGAAAAACGAGGCCCGTCACGGCGGAGATGGAGGCGCCGAGGCTCACCACCCCGTTGATCACTTTCCGGCCGGTGGGGGGACGGTACTTCATAAGCCCACGCTCCAGGCCCGGTACATGCGCCGCAGCAGCCACTGGGCCACCACCTGCACCAGGAAGGTGACCAGATAGAGCACCAGCCCCAGGGCCACCAGCGAACTGACGTACAGGGGCTCGGTGGCCTCGCTGAACTCGTTGGCCAGGGTGGAAGCGATGGTATTGCCGGGGGCAAAAAGGGAAAGGGAAATCCGTTTGGCGTTGCCGATGACGAAGGTCACCGCCATGGTCTCCCCCAGGGCCCGCCCCAGACCCAGGAACATGGCCCCCAGCAACCCCACCAGCCCATAGGGGATGGTCACCTTGTAAGTGACCTCCCAGGTGGTGGCCCCCAAACCGTAGGCTGACTCCTTGACCACATTAGGCACCAGTGCAAAGACATCCCGGGCAATGGCGCTCATGAAGGGGAGGATCATGATGGCCAGGATGAGGCCCGCGGTGAGCATGCCGATGCCCAGGGGGGGACCGGAAAAGAGCGGCAGAAAGCCGAGATACTTCCCCAGGAAGGGCTGCACATAGGTGGCCATGAGAGGGGCGAAGACAAAAAGCCCCCACATGCCATAGATGATGCTGGGGATGGCGGCCAGCAGCTCAATCATGGTGCCCACCACCTGGCTTACCCGGGGGGGCGCCAGCTCCACCAGGAACAGGGCGATGGCCAGGCTCAGCGGGAGAGCGATGAGCATGGCAACGAGCGTGGACATGATGGTGCCGTAAATGGAGCTGGCGGCGCCGAACTCCTGGGTGACCGGGTTCCACTCCTGGGAGAGGAGAAACCGGGGGCCGAAGGTGGCGAGGGCCGGGTAGGAGGTGAGGAGGAGATCGAGGCCGATGGCCAGGATGATTGCGGGCACCAGGAGGGCCGCCACCGCGGTCAGGCCCCGGAACACCCGGTCCCCCAGGGCGGTGGCCGCGGTCTGGGGCAGGGGCACGGCTCCCACCACCCCTTCGGCGGTGGTCTTGTCCGAAACCGCAAGGTCTTTCATGCCAGCCATGACCTCGCCAGGTTGAGGGTCAAAAGGGGAGAGGAGACGTGGCCGCCCCCTCCCCCCGGGATAAGAACCGGCGCCGGATCAGGGCCACAGCGGTTTGCCCCCGGATTTCACCTCTTTCCAGCTGTTCTCCACCATGGTGATCACCTTCTCCGGCATGGGCACATAATGGAGGGCCTTGGCCATCTCCCCGCCGTGCTTGAAGGCCCAGTCGAAGAACTTGAGGATTTCCTTGCCCTTTTTGGCGTCGGGCTGCTCGACGTGCATCATGATATAGGTGGCGCCGACGATGGGCCAGGAGTTCTCCCCGGGCTGGTCAATGAGGGAGAGGGCGAAGCCCTTGGGGGCTTTGGTCCAGTCGGCGTTGGCCGCCGCGGCCTGGAAAGAGTCGATGCTGGGGGCGACAAATTTGCCGGCCCGGTTCTGCAGCTTGACATAGGGAATCTGGTTCTGCAGGGCGTAGGCGTATTCCACATAGCCGATGGAGCCCTTCACCGCCTTGACCTGGCCGGCCACCCCTTCATTGCCCTTGCCGCCGATGCTGTTTTCCGCCGGCCACTTCACCGCCTTGCCCACGCCCACCTTGTTTTTCCATTCCGGGGAGACCGCGGCCAGATAGCTGGTGAAGATGAAAGTGGTGCCGGAGCCGTCGGTGCGGTGGGCCACGGTGATGGCCTGGGAGGGGAGCTTCAGGTCGGGGTTGAGCTTCTTGATGGCCGGATCATCCCATTTGTTGACGATGCCCAGGAAGATGTGGGCCAGGGTGATGCCGTCCAGCTTCAGCTCCCCGGACTTGATGCCCTCCACATTGATGATAGGCACCACCCCGCCCATGACGGTGGGGAACTGGATGAGGCCGCTCTTGTCCAGGTCCTCGGGGGTGAGGGGCTCGTCGGTGCCCCCGAAATCCACGGTCTTGGCCTTGATCTGGGCAATGCCGCCCCCGGAGCCGATGGACTGGTAGTTGATCTTGACGCCCGTCAACTGTTGGTATTTATGGGCCCACTGGGAATAGAGGGGGTACGGAAAGCTGGCACCGGCCCCGTTGATGATGGCCTGCTGAGCCAGGACGGGGGCCGCGGTCAGCGCCAGGACCACGACGGTCAGACCGAGGGTTTTCCAGAGTTTCACCATGACTCTCCTTTTCCTGAAAGACTTGGGATTTCTCTTACTCACAGTCTGCCGGAGGGTTATGAGAAAAATGCAAGGCGGAGGTTAGGATTTTCCTAGCATTGACGGAAAGTGGAAAATCTAAAGCTATGTCTGGGGGAGGGCCGGTAGCCTGAAGGGGCCCGGATCGGGACGGCGGTGCCATAAGTTTTGCCTTGTCCCGGCCTGTCAGTCTGTCTATTTTATAGAGGATTAACGGGAAGGGGGCAAGGGGAGGATGTCCGGGCGTCCTACGGGGGCCCGGTGACGGCGCGGGGAGAGGGATTTTCATCGCTGGTGAGGCAGATATGACCGAGAGGAAAAAGGATCTGGTGTCCCGGGTGGTGTCCCGGGCGCTGCTGCCGGCCCGCCTGTCCCGGGAGGTGGCCGCGGGGGCGGCGCGCCTCACCCCCGGCGGGCTTTTCGGGCCGGAGTTTTATGAGGAGGTGCGCCGGCAGGCGGCCCAGTGGCAGAGCTACACCGGGACCTTCGGCCAGGTGGCGGTGCTGGCCCCTGCCGGTCTCTTTGCCGCCTCCGCCGGGCTGAATTTCCCGGACCTGGACATCCCCCTTCTGGGCATCGGCGCCCACCGCTTCTTCTTTTTTCATTCCGGCCTGGGGGTCTGGCTGCTTAAGAAGGTGCATGAAGCCGCCCTGGCCTGGGTGGGAGACGGCGAAGGCACGTGGGATGTGGTGGTGCGGAAGATAGTGGGAGTTGCCTTGGCCGGCTTGGCCGTCGGTGTGGGGATCCATCTGATCCTCGATGCTTTCAATCCCAAGGCGGTGATCTTCCCCTTCCTGGGCTCCCTGGTGGACGGCACCCCAGTGGATGACAGCCTGTGGCTTCTGGGGAACGCCGTCTGGTGCTTCAAGATGGCCTATGACTTCTTTGTCCTGGCCCTGGGGGAGAACTTGTCCCAGGTGCGGCAGTGGGTGAGGGAAAATTTCGGCCACGCCTGGCAGGAGGGTTTGAGGAATGCTGTTTCTGGCCGCCTTGGATAAGTTGACCCGGGAGGAATTGCTGGAGCTCAACGTGTCGTATCAGGCCCTGGGCCTGTGGGAGGTCGCCTGGGAGCAGACCGTAGGAGGGCTGGCCCGCTGGCTGGGCTGGCAGGACTACCGCCCCCTGGAGGACAAGGTCAAGGCGGTGCGGGAGGAGCTCGCGGAGGTGACGGACGCGGGGTTGCGCCGGCGCCTCCTCAAGGCCATCAAGGAGATGGCCGGGGTCAGCCTTAAAGAGGAGGATCCGGAGACCATCTCCCGGGAGGCCCTGAAGGTGGCGGCGCAGCATCTGCAGATTGATGCCACCGGGCTCACTCTGCCGGAACTGGAACGCCGGGTCTGCCAGGCCAATGTCAAAAAGCTGATGGAGGAGTTGGAGAAGAAACTGAAGAACCTGAACCCCGAGGAGGAATAAAAGTTCAAAAAACATCTGGAAGAGCTGCTGGAGAAAATGAGTGCCGGCGACCGGGAGGCCCTGCGCCGGGCCATCGGGGCGGAGGAGCTCAGCGCCCAGGCCCTGCTGGCGGTCCTGAAAACCGGCGGCTTGGCCCTGGGGACGGTGGCGGCCCTGAACGCCGCCGGCTTCGGCCTTTTTCTGGCTGCGGCCACCGTAATGAAGGCCCTGAGCCTGCTGGTCGGGATGAGCCTGCCCTTTGGGTTTTATGCGTGCATGAGCTCGGGCCTGGCGGCCCTCACCGGACCGGTGGGGGTGGCGTTGGGACTGGGAATCGCCGGCCTGGTGTGGTGGAGGAAGTCCAGTAATTATCAGGCGCAGATGCTGTGCAATTTCATCACCGCCCTGCATTACCGGCTGGTCCGGGACGAGGACAGCCCCGGGGGGATGGGGGCGGAGGCCGGCGAGTAAGGACAAAAAGGGACCGGCCGGGTGGGGGAGGAACCCGGCCGGTCAGGTGAAAGGAGAAAATGGTATATGAACTTTGATTAAGGGGGGGATGTGGGTACCTTAGTTCAGGTTCATATACGCCTTTTCTAATTGCATTCCTTGTGCCAAAAACCCAAATAAAAAATAAAACAATACATTGAATAAAAAAAAACAAAATATAAAAAACGACAAAAAGAAAAAAGCTAATAAATGATACTCCTAAAAAATCTTTTGTCCATAAAGGCTCTTTTTTCAAACCGATGTCCTCCTAACTTTTCGGCAAGGCGGATATCTTAATATCTAACTTAACCGAGATTGTTTTTTAATTTTTGAGTGAGCTTAAGGAGGTCATCTATTTCTTCATCTAATACTTGATAAAGCACCTCATCTTCCGTCTTGCGTACGACCTTTAGCCATACGGGGTACTCATTTAATGCTGCTTCTGTAAGCTCTATCTTTTTTTCCCGCTTATCCTTTCCAGGTAATCTGATAATCCAGCCTGATTTTTCCATGCGAATTAATGTTCTCGTCATCGTAGGTGCTTCGACACCTAAGTAATTCGAAATTTCCTTTTGAGATAGTGCACCGTCTCTTTTTAAAAGGAAAATAATGCTCCATTGGGCCGAATATATACCAAGCGGAACAAGATTTTCATTTAATATTTTTGAATAATGACGTGATACTTGATTTATTGAGTGAAACAGTTCGCTTTGCTTATTCATCGCATTCTCTCCGATTAATGAAAATAGTTACCTAGGTAACTATACACCTAATGAATAATAAAGTCTAGAAAAAGTTTCGGGAGGCGAATTAGTTGATTTTTTCGAAAAACACTTGCTTTCTTTTTAGACAAAAGTTTATAATATAGACAAAAGTTTGCTGATGAAAGGAGGACAAGCATTCATGGAGGGGCAGATCATCGACAAGGGCGTTCACAAACGGACCGGTCAGCAAATTTGGCTGGTCAGAGTTTTTGCCGGACGCGACGCTAAGGGTAAAAAGCGGTACATCAGCAAGCAGGTCCATGGAGGCAAACGAGAAGCACAGAGAGTCCTGCGGGAAATGCTGGCCGAGAGGGATAAGGGTATCCTGCCTGAATCGACCAGGGAATCGGTGAACCATTACCTGGACCGGTGGTTGCAGGCCCATGAGACGGCTGTGAAACAGCGCACGTACCAGAACGATGTGGAGATGCTGGCACGCTACATCCGTCCGTACGTGGGCGACATCAAATTGAACAAGCTGACCCCGCTGGACATTCAGGAAATGTACGCCAAACTGCAAGCAAAAGGGCTAAAACCGGCGACCATTCGGCGGGCACACTCGGTGTTCAATTCCGCGCTGAAACAGGCCGTGATGTGGCGATTGTTGCCGCAAATCCCGGCTTCATTCGTGAAACTGCCCAAACTGCAGCAGGAAGAAATGCACTGTTTGTCCGAAGAAGACGCAAAGCGCTTTCTCGATGCATGCGTGTATGACCGCTATGGAACGCTGTTCCACTTTCTCTTGTTCACCGGTTGCCGTCCGGGAGAAGCGTTTGCCCTCAAGTGGACGGATATCGACTTTGAGCAAAAGAAAGTCTATATCCAGCGCACACTCAGCCGGCGCGGGAAGGGATACATGCTCACTTCACCCAAGACACGACGTTCGGTGCGCAACGTCGTATTGTCCGACACACTGTTGAATGAACTGCGGCAACTCAAGGAGCAACAAGAGCAGGAGAAAGAAGCGGCCGGGGAATTGCACATGGACAACGGCTTTGTGTTTACCAGCGAAAACGGACAGCCCATCCAAGAACGCAATCTCGTCCAACGGCATTTCAAGCCCCTGCTGAATTCGATTGGCGTCTCAGAAAAGGTGCGCTTGTACGACCTCCGGCACACCTGCGCCACCTTGCTTCTCAAAGCAGGAGTCAACCCCAAAGTCGTGAGCGAGCGCTTGGGACACTCAGACATCACCCTCACACTGAACACCTACAGTCGCGTCCTCCCCGATACGCAGTCGAACGCGACGGCAAAGTTGGAAAGCATGCTGTTTGGGAGCTGACACACCGTGACACGCCAGCCGAAATCCGAAACCCTTTGACACACCAGTGACACACCAAACCACGAAAAAAGGCCGCCCATTTCTGGACGACCTCCCCGAAAACCTTGTCGTTTCGGGCTTTTCTCTGGAGCCACCTCCCGGATTCGAACCGGGGACCTGCTCATTACGAGATAGCTCTTTGGCTTTCTATCTCACCCATCGCTGTGTATGGAGACTCTTCAATGCCAATGGTGGCGCGGTTTTTTCGGATGCCTTTGCTGTTTTGACCAATCCAGACCAACGTAAACAATCGGAGTTTGCGATCATTTTTGCGATCAATTTCGTGATCGGTTTTTAGACGCTCGTCCCTTAATGAGAGTAAAGCATCTGCAAGGCTCGTCCAATGACATTGCTTCGTCAGGTTCCAAGGTTGCCATGACTTCTGGCAAGTGAAGTCCGATACCGATCCGAATTATCTCTCTCTTTGCCCGGCCTATCGAGCAATCATCGCATGTCCATGGATTTGCGCAGTCGATAGCGCAGCAGTCGTACAACATTGTTGCCACGCCGTTGAGCAGGTTGATGAGCGTTACTTTGTCCGTCCCTTCCACCACGCCCCCTCCCCTCCAGCAAGATGATGTCACCCGGTGGATGATAGATCCGAACGAGGTCGCACTTGTAGCCTTCCCGCTGTGCTCTTTCGAATGTCCGCCTCGTAATTGGCCTCCGGTCGCTCCAATACACCGAGTCCAGGTTGCGGTAGGAGTCGGTCGTTAGCAGTTCACGTTTCCAATAGAACTTGCGGCCTGCGTTCACGTATTCCTCACAGATGTACCAGACCGTAGCTTTCGAGTGCATCACCCCCTCACCCCAACCTGTTCTGTATCCCTCTCGTAGCTGCATGGCCCCTGCATCTGGTAAGTGATCACCGGTTTCTTTACTTCGTCCATATTCGACATCTCCTTTGTATTAGGATGGTATATGATATGCTTGTTTTTTGTGATATGTTCCATTTTTCGTGAAAAAGTTTTAGAATTGGGACGTGAGACGATTATGGCACCGACGAAATTGAAGATTATGCTGGTCATGAGAGAGATTAGCCAAGAGGATCTAGCCAGAAGGACCGGGATACCCAAAAACACGATTAGCCGAATCGTGAACGGCGACATCCCAAAGCTGGTATACGCACAAAAGATTGCCCATGCTCTCGGCACAACAGTGGACGAACTATGGCCATTGTCTCAAGAGGATGAACCAGAACCTTTTTGAGGAGGCTGTGGAATGTTGGTTGTTATCACCGGGATCGTCGTTTGCGCTGGTCTGTGGCTGCAAGACAGGTACATGCCCGCCAAGAGGAGATAGCGAAGATCGATGCAGTGTTCAAGGAGGACATGAATTGACGCATAAGGGTGTTATCTCGATTATCTTTGCCAATAACCTAAAGACACTACGGATGGCCAAGAACACCACTCAGCAACAGCTCGCTGAACAGATTGGAGTATCCCGGCCGACGGTAGCTAAGTATGAAATGGGTGAAAATGAGCCAACTTTAGATAGCCTTGTGAAGATGTCGGATATCTTGGGTGTTTCGGTAGATGTCTTGCTAGGACGGAGCCCCGTTAATGAACCAGGAATCGAACTTTCCCCTAAACCAGTTAGACATCGCGATATCATACAGGGAAAAGCACTGCCGGATGTTATTACCGCTCAAAAGATTGCCACGGCCCTCGGAGTATCTATCGAGGAATTATGGCCGCTTGGGGAGGAACACAAATGAACGAAACTTGGGAAATTCCGTGTCCGGTCTGTAATTTTCCAATGACCGAGCAACGTGGCTGCACACATTTCTGCACGAACTGCGGGTACAAAGGTACGTGCGGAGAAATCGATATGCGGGATGTGCAGGAGGAACCATGACATTCGTATTCTTCCTCACCTACGCCGAGACG
>JAILZL010000041.1 GCA_023512475.1 Syntrophobacterales bacterium | reverse complement strand
ATATCATACCATGTGAAACGTTTAACCAAGAAGAGGCAGGAAAAAATCTCCACCCCGGGCTTTGGGGGCTGAAGAAAAATTTTGGGAGGGCGAATTTTTCCTTGACTTTATTATAGCTTGCTTTTATCTAAGGTAAATCCTTATTTTTTGATCAGCGATTTCCTGACCGCCATCATCATTTTGGCCGAATTTTCGGATTTTTCCCAGCCAGAGCATGAGCGTCCAGGGCACATTTCCTGCAGCGGCACCCGTCACGGGAGCAGTGGCCTCCCTCTTCCGGACGGCAATTTTTTCCCAGCTGGGGGGCCAGGGCGTCACGAAAGGAGGACCCTGCCATGTTGTCCCACATCCTTTCCTGCCTGGGGTTTACCAGTCTCAGCAAATTCTGCCAGGCCCGCGGCAATGTTTTCCTCTTCCGCCTTCTGCCCTTCCGCCTGTCCCGGTGGTATCTGGGGCTGCTGGGATGCGTCTATTTCTGGTGCAATGCCAAGGAGAGGCGGCTGATCTGCCGCACAGCCCGCCAAGTCCTGGAAAGAGACTCCGCCCGGGGTAGTCACCGGAAGACCATCCGCCGCATCTTCCAGGGCATCATTGATCACTACCACGAAAAGCTCTTCCTCGCCTACTCGAATTTCCCTCGCCTGTTGCGTTTTCTGGACCGACGCATCACCCTGGACGGGGAAGCCGAGCTTCAGGCCGCGTTGGCCCAGGGGAAAGGGGTCATCCTGGTCACCGGCCACTTCGGGGCGGTGGAGTTTCTGCCCGGCTGCCTGGCGGTGAAGGGCTATCCGGTCTCCATGATCTGCCGCTTCCAGACCAACCACCTCAAGGAGACCCTGTTTCAGCGGGCCCAGGCGGTGGGCATGGACATCATCGACGCCACCAGCGGCAATGTCTTCCTGGCCGCGGTGAAGGCCCTCAAGGCAGGCCGCATCCTCATCACCGAGGCGGACGAATTTGACGAGTGGCGTCCCCAGGAGCAGGGGCAGGTCTAAAATGGCTGGGCGCTGCGGGCCGTGGCGCACGTGGCGTCCCCAGGAGCAGGGGCAGGTCACCTTCCTCCACCGCCGCCTGCCTGGAGACAAGACCCTGGAGCTCCTGAAGAAACGCTCCGGCGCCCCGGTGGTCATGGGCCTGGTGCATCGCCTGGGCGGCCGGCGCTACTCCTTGCGCCTCACCCCGGTGGCCGAGGCCGGCGCGGCGGAGGCGGCCCAGGTGAGCCCCCGCTGCCTGGCGGTCCTGGAAAAAGCCGTTTTGGCGGAGCCACCCCTGTGGTATCAATGGAAGAAATTCGGCACCATGATCGCCCCGGAGCTTGAGGCCGCGCATGATCATCGAGAGGCTGGATATCTGGCACCTGAGGTTGCCGTTTCGGTTCCCCTTCAGGCATAAGCTGGCCGCCTACCAGCATTCCGACAACCTGGTGGTGAGGGTCACCACCGCCGGGGGGGTGACGGGGTACGGCGAGGGAGTCCCCCGGGAGTTCCTCACCGGGGAATCCCTGAGCGCCTCCCTGGCCCTCCTGGAAGGCTCCCTGGGTCCCGCCCTGGTGGGCTCCGCCTGGGGCAGCCCCCGGGTCCTCCTGGCCGGGCTGGCGGAGCGCCTGGGGCCGGCGGTGGCCACCCATCCCGCCGCGGCCTGTGCCCTGGAGACGGCCCTTCTGGACGCCGGCGCCCGCACCTGGGGAGTGCCCCTCTCCCGCCTCCTGGGCGCTCCCCAGCCGCAACATGCCCTGTATTACAGCGCGGTGCTGCCCTTGGGCGCCGGGGAACACCTCAGCCGACTGCTGGAGCTGGTCAAAGAGCGGCGCATGCGCTTCCTGAAGGTGAAGGTGGGGGAGGAGACGGACGCCGAGGTCCTGGCCCAGGTCCGCCGGATCTGCGGGTGGGAGGTGGATCTGCGGGTGGACGCCAACGGCGCCTGGGAGGCGGAGGAAGCCCTCGCCCGCCTGCGGGAGCTCTTACCCTTCCGCCTCAGCGCGGTGGAACAGCCGGTGGCCAAAGACGATCTTGCGGGCATGGCCCGGGTGCAGGCGGCGCTGGAGGTCCCGGTCATTGCCGACGAGTCGCTGTGCACCGAGGCGGATGCCGCCCGCCTCATCCACCACCGGGCCTGCCGGCTGTTCAATCTGCGCCTCTCCAAATGCGGCGGTTTCGGCCCCAGCCGGCGGCTGGCCCGCCTGGCCCGGCAGGCGGGCATCGGGGTGATGCTGGGCTGTCAGGTGGGGGAGACCAGCATCCTGGCGGCCGCCGGGCGCCATTTCGCCGTGAGCAGCGGTCCTGTGGCCTTTCTCGAGGGCTCCCTGGCCCCATATCTGTTGGCCCGGGAGCCGGTGCATCCTCCGGTCGCCTTTGGCGAGGAGGGCCTGGCCCCGCCCCTGACCGGCCCGGGCTTGGGTATCCAGGTGCAGGATGATCTCCTGGACGGGTTGGCCATCCGACATTTCCGCCTGAGCTGAGCCCGGGCCAGGGCCGGGAAGCGGCCGGGGGGGAGGCCGGCCGATTTTACCAGTTTGGCGAAGCCACCTCCCATTTAGGGTTCGGGGGAGGGGCCGGAGTCTGGGACCCCTGGCCTCTACCTTGACCAACCTGCTAAAACTTCGCCGACAGGCTCAGCCCCAGGGCGTGGACGTCGCTCTTGTAGGTGCCGTTGGCCTGGAAAGCCGGGGGCAGCGGCCGGTCGTTGAGGGCCAGGAGATTGTTCTTGTCCCGGCTCTCGGTGTAGATGTAGTTGTAGGCCAGCCCCAGGGTGAAGCGGGAGATGGTGAGGTCGCCCCCCAGGGTGAAGATGTGGCGGTTGTTGTCCGGGACCTGGGGGTCGAAGGTCTCATCCGGCACCGGGGTCAGGTCATAAATATAGCCGGCCCGCAGGGTCAGATTGTCCCGGATCCGGCAGTTGACCCCGAAGCGGAAGGCCCAGGCGTCCTGCCAGTTCTTCAGGGACACGATGCTGCGGGTGGGGACCCCGTCGCTGAGGATGGTCTCATTGAGATTGATCTGCAGGCGGTCATAGGTGGACCAGCCGGTCCAGGTGGCGTCGAAGTTGAAGGTGAAGGGCGAAAAGCGGCTTAAGGACACCCCCACGGTGAGGGAGGGGGGCAGGTCCAGCCGGGCGTTGCCGCCGATGCGGGGGATGGCCGGCAGGGGCCGGGGCAGGGTCAGGTTCAGATCCCCCTTGAATTTCAGCTCCACCTTGCTGCGGTAGGCCAGGCCCAGCCGGATTCCCCGCCAGGGCTCATAGAGCAGCCCGGCATTGAAGCCCACCCCGGTGGCGTCGCCGTCAAAGGCGGCCTCGCCGTCGGGCACATTCAGGCCCAGGGGCAGGGCGCGCTTGAGCTCCGCCTGGGCATAGAGGGCGTTGAAGCCCAGGGCCAGGGAGAAGGTGGGGGTCAGCTTTACCGCCACCGCCGGGTTGAGGTTGTAGGTCTTGAGGCGGGAGAGGGTGGTGAGGTAGCGGCCGGGCCATTCCGGGTGCCAGGCGGTGCCCAGCCCGAAGGGGGCAAAGACCCCCACCCCCAGGGCCACCCGGTCATGCACGGGCCAGACCGCATAAGTGGCGGCGGCATGATACAGGCGGTGGTTGGTCTGGGAGAAGCCGCCCCCGGGAGGGTAGTACTCCCGGTCCGGGCTGTTAATGATGGTGGCGAGGTAAATCTCCGGCCGGGTGAGCTGGGTGAGGCCGGCGGGATTGTAAAAGAGGGCGGAAGGGTCGTTGGCCTCGGCCACAAAGGCGTTGCCCTGGGCCATGGCCGCGGTGCCCTGCTGCATCAGGGCGAAGCCGGCGGCCTCCAGCCGCCCGGCGGTGAGGGGGCCGAAGGCCGCCAGAATGGCCAGCCACGCCTGCAGTGCTCCCCACCTCAACCGGCCGGAAGCTGAAGGGAACCGGTAAAAGCCACGAACCATCTCCCCCCCGGGTCTCACGTCCTTCATCACCCACACCCCCCGGTACGCCCCTTAAGGCGCACCTCAGATTCTCCGCCCGCCTCCTTCTCCCCAAGGATGCAAGCGTCCCCTAATTTACCATGACAGCGCCATAATTAAAGATAAAATCAAAGCTGCCGGACCACCTCGGGCAATCCGCCGGGGCAGAGCCATACCCGAGCGGGCGGCGGCAAAAAATTTCCGCCGCCCTTGCGCCGGGAGGCAAAAAGCGTTAAAAGAAGATCAGGAATATTTCCTTTCCAGTATTATTAAAAAGGAAGTTTCATGCCCCTCAGCGTGCTGGACGTGTACAAGCTGCTGCCCCGGAGCAACTGCGGGGAGTGCGGCCTGTCCTCCTGCCTGGCCTTTGCCACCCAGGTGATCAAGGAAGGGGAGGACCTCACCCGGTGTCCCTATCTGCCGGAGGCGGCCCGGCCCCAGGTGGCGGTCGTCCAGGCCCAGCAGCAGGCCGGCCTGGGGCGCCGCCGGGAAAGCCTGGCCATTGCCCGGGAGGCCCTGGAGGACAAGATAGCCCCCTTGGACTTCGCCCGTCAGGCGGCCACCCACGGTCTCCGCTGGGGGGAGGAGGAGGGGCGGCCTTTTATTCTCCTGCCCTTTTTCGGCCAGGAGCTTAAAGTCTTCAAGGACCGGGTGGTCTACCCCCCGGGGGCGCACGAGAACCCCTGGGATGCCATCCTGATCTATAACTATCTGGCCTCCCCCGGGGAGGCGCCCGTTACCGGGAGGTGGATCAGCTTCCAGAGCCTGCCCAACTCCGTCTCCAAGACCAGGACCCTGGAGCGCCTGCAGCAGCAGCTGGCGGCGGACTTTGCCGGCCGCCTGGGGGTACTGCGGCCCCGGGCCCGGGACCTGGGAGGCCGGCCCGTGAGGGTGGGGGAGGACGCCGATCTGTCCCTGCTCTTTGAACCCCTGCCCCGGGTGCCCATCCTCCTCCTCTACTGGGAGCCGGAGGAGGACTTCCCGGCCCAGGCCCGGTTTCTCTTTGACGCCAGCGTCGGCGCCTATCTGGACCTGGAGTCCCTCCTCTTCCTGGTGGAGGGCCTCATGGAACGCCTGACCCTTCCCGCCTGAGCTCCGGAGGTGGCCATGGAAGACCCCGTCCCGGTCCAGCCCCAGCGGGTCGTCATTTTCCGGCCCTTCCCCCTGGAGGTGGGCCAGAAGATCACTATCGCCCACGGCCCCCGGGCCGGCGACTGGGAGGTCATCGGGGTGAGTGAGCGCAGGGTGCGGCTGCGCTGCCCCGTCTCCCACAAGGAGGTGGAATGGGATCATTTCTGCTATCTGGTGGAGATCCGGGAAAACGAGCCCTGGCCCCATCGGGGCTGAGCTCCGAAAGCGGCCCCCGGGTTCAGGAAGCGGAACGGCGGGCGCCCCGGGGTCATCCCCGGCTGGCCGGCATCGCGATAAGCGGACGGGAAAAAGGCAGAAATTCCCGGTTTTCCGGGCTGGACATTTTGCCCCGGTGGGGGTATGGAGGAAGGACCGGCCTCTGGTCCCACACCCGACCCGGTATTCCAGGAGGTTGACGGGCCCATGGATGTGGTGATGCTCTCCCGCTTGCAGTTCGCCGTAGCCACCTTTTTCCATTTCCTCTTTGTCCCTCTCACCCTGGGGCTCTCCCTCCTCATCGCCCTCATGGAGACCCGGTATGTGCGCACCGGCAACGAGGAGTACCGGCGCCAGGCCCGGTTCTGGGGCAAGATCTTCCTGGTGAATTTCGCCCTGGGGGTGGTGACCGGGATCACCCTGGAATTCCAGTTCGGCACCAACTGGTCCCGCTACTCCAAATACGTGGGGGACATCTTCGGCTCGCTTCTGGCCATTGAGGCCACCACCTCCTTTTTCCTGGAGTCCACCTTTGTGGCGGTCTGGGCCCTCACCTGGGACCGCCTCTCCCCCCGGCTCCACTGCCTCAGCATCTGGCTGGTGGCCGCGGCCAGCAATCTCTCTGCCATCTGGATCCTCACCGCCAATGCCTGGATGCAGCACCCGGTGGGGTATGTGATCCGGAACGGCCGGGCGGAGCTGGAGAATTTCTGGGCCATCGTCACCCAGCCCTTCGGCTGGCAGATCATCTTCCACACCCTGACCGGCGCCTACATCCTCTCCGGCTTTTTCGTCATGGGGGTGAGCGCCTACCACCTGCTGCGGGAGCAGCACGTCTCCTTCTTCACCAAGTCCTTCCGCCTGGGGCTGATCTTCGCCCTCATCTTCTCGGTGGCCGAGGTGGTGCAGGGCCATCTGCATGGGGCCGCGGTGGCCAGGCTGCAGCCCGCCAAGCTGGCGGCCATGGAGGCCCTGTGGGAGACCCAGGCCGGTGCCCCTCAGACCCTCTTTCTCATCCCCGATGAGAAAAACGAACGCAATCTGGTGGAGATCGGCAGGATTCCGGGGCTTTTGAGCCTGCTGGCCTTCCACGACCGCCAGGCGGTGGTGCGGGGCCTCAAGGACTTCCCCCCGGAGGAGCGGCCCCCGGTGCTCCTCACCTTTCTGGCCTTCCGGGTGATGGTGGGCCTGGGGTTCCTCTTTGTCCTCCTCACCGGCCTCGGCTGGCTCCTTAGGGACCGGCTCCTCGTCAACCCCCTGTACCTCCGGGTGATGCTCTATGCCATCCCCCTGCCCTACCTCGCCCTGCAGGCGGGCTGGATCGTCACCGAGGTGGGCCGCCAGCCCTGGATCGTCTATGGCCTCATGAAGACCAAGGACGCGGTCTCCCCCATCGCCGCCAGCCAGGTGGGGGTGACCCTGGTGGCCTTTCTCCTGGTCTATGGGCTGTTGGGGGTGCTGGCCTTTTATCTCATGGCCAAATTCGCCAAGGCCGGGCCGGAGCCGGCGCCGGCGCAGGCGGGGGGAGGTGAGTGACCATGCTCCTGACGATCTGGTTTCTCCTCTGGGGCATCCTGTGGTCGGTGTATTTCCTGCTGGACGGCTTCGATCTGGGCCTGGGGATCCTCCTGCCGGGCCTGGGACGGACCGAGGAGGACCGCCGCCTCATCTACCGGGTGACGGAACCCCACTGGGACGGGAATGAGGTGTGGCTCATCGCCGCCGGCGGGGTGACCTTCGCCGCCTTCCCCACCGCCTATGCCGCCCTGTTCAGCGGCCTCTACACCCCCCTGATGCTCATCCTCTTCGCCCTCATCTTCCGGGGGGTCACCTTTGCCTTCCGGGACCAGTCGGAGGATCCCCGCTGGCGGCGTCTGTGGGACACCTGCCTCTTTTGGGGGAGTCTCCTTCCCGCCCTGCTGTTCGGGGTGGCCTTCGCCAATCTCTTCCGGGGCCTGCCGTATGACGCCGAGGGGCATTTTCAGGGGACGCTCCTCACTCTCCTCAACCCCTACGGTCTGGCGGGGGGGCTCTTGTTCGTGCTCCTCTTCTGTCTGCACGGCGCCCTGTGGCTGGCGGTGAAGACCGACGGCGAGATGCACCGCCGGGCCGCGGCCACCGCCCGGAGCCTGTGGCCCTGGCTTCTGGTGCTGGCGGTGATCTTCCTTCTGGCCAGCCGGCGGGTCACCCGCCTGTGGGACAACTACTTCACTTATCCCTTGCTCCTCCTTCTGCCCCTGGCCACGGTAGGGGCCCTGGTGCTCACCTGTCTCTGGATGCGCCGGGAGGCCTGGTGGCGGGCCTGGTTCGCCTCCGCCGGCACCATCGCCGGGGTCACCCTCTTCGGGGTGGTGGGGCTCTACCCCCACCTCATCCCCTCCAGCCTCGACCCGGCCTACAGCCTGACGGTTTACAATGCCGCCTCCTCGCCCTTCACCCTGAAGATCATGCTGGGGGTGGCCCTCACCTTCGTGCCCCTGGTCATCGCCTATCAGACCTGGGCCCACCTCCTTTTCCGGGAGAAGGTGAGCGCCGCGGCGCCGGAAAAGAAGCTCTACTGATCCAGTCCCGGGGCCCGGGGAGCTGTCTCCGGGCCCTGCCCGCCTCTCTCCCCGGGTGTCCTCATATTCCCCCGCCTGGTGGGATATGCTATGGTTATGTTATGTGGGTGAAAAGCAAGGTGGGCCTCAAGCTCCTGGGGGTCAATCTCCTCTCCCTGGTGGTGGCCCTGGTGAGCCTGCTCTTTGTGATGCAGTATCTGGCCACCCGCCAGATCCTCCAGTGGCATGCCCAGCGGGTGGATCTGGTGGCCCGGCTGGTCCTGGCGGAATACCAGGGCAAGATCCAGCGGGTGGTGCAGGCGGCCCACCTGTTGTCCGACAATCCGGCCTATGCGGAGCTGTTGGCCCAGGGGGATTTCGCCAGCCTGAGGCCCCTGGTGCTGCCGGTGATGCGGGCCACGGGGCTGCACATCCTCACCATCACCGATGCTCAGGGGGACATTCAGGTGCGGGGCCATGATCCGGGGGCCATCGGGGTCAACATCGCCAGCAATCCCCTCATCCGGGCGGGGCTCAAAGGCAAGGCGGCCAGCCGGATGACGGAGTGGCAGGACAGCGTGGCGCTGTCCGCCTCGGCCCCCATCCTCTTTCAGGACCGGGTGGTGGGGGTGGTGCTCACCGGTCTTTTGGTGGACAAGGGGTTTGTGGAGTCCCTGTCCCGGCCGGGGGCCGAGGTGGCCATCTTCTTCGGCCCGCGGCTGGTGGTGAATTCCTTCAAGGACTTGCCGGAAGACTCCCTGGCGGTGCTCCGGCGGGTCCGGGAACAGGCCGCCGCGGCGCCCCTCCCCCGGGAGCAGGTGCAGACCCTGTCGGTGGCCGGCGAATCCTACACCGTCACCTTCCTCCCCCTGGAGGAAGAGGGAAAATCCTGGGAAAATGTCATTGTGGTGGGGGTGAACCGCCGGGAGCTGGCCGAGGCCCTCAGGGGTCTGAAGCTGGCCATTTTCGGGGTGGGCGGGGCCGGCATCCTGCTGGCGGCCCTCCTCAGCACCTGGCTGTCCCTGGGCATGCGCCGCCAGATCGCCCACCTGGCGGAGGGCACCCGCCGGGCCGCCCTGGAGGAGCTCCCGGGGGACATCCCAGTGACCAGCCGGGATGAGCTGGGGGAACTGGCCCAGTCCTTCAACGCCATGACCCGGGCCCTCAAGGAAAAGACCCGGCAGCTCCAGGCGGAGCGGGACCGCATCGCCGCCAACGCCGATTTCCTGTCCATGATTGTGCATGACATCAAGGCCCCCCTCACCGGCTTGCGTCTCACCATCGAGGCTCTGGAGGATGAGCCCCTGCCCCCGGGTCTGCAGCAGAAGCTCCAGGGCATCATCCAGCGCAGTGAAGGTCTGCTGCTGCACCTGCACAACGTGCTCTACCTCAGCCGGGCCGAATCCGGCCGCCTGGCCCTCCACCCGGAGGCGGTGCCCGCCTCGGGGGTGGTGCGCCGGGTGCTGGATCACTTCACCCCCCTGGCCCAGCGCCAGGGCGTGTCCCTGAGCGCCGCGGTGCCGGCGGACCTGCCCCCGGTGTGGGTGGATGAGCCCTCCCTGGAGCGGGTGCTGGCCAACCTCCTCATCAATGCCTTGCACGCCACCCCGGCGGGGGGGATGATCCAAGTGGCGGGCCGCTCCCTGGACGGAGAGACCCCGGGGGTGGAACTGCTGGTCAGCGACACCGGGCGGGGCATCAGTCCCGAAGATCAGACGGATCTGTTTGAGAAATTCCGGCGCCAGCGGGGGAACGGCAGCGGTCTGGGACTCTATATCTGCCGCACTCTGGTGGAAGCCAATCAGGGCCGCATCTGGGTGGAGAGCGCCCCCGGCCGGGGGAGCACCTTTCACGTGGCCCTGAGGGCGGCTCCGCCGGAGGCGGGGCGGGGGGAAGGCGGCGGCTGAGCCCTCCTCAGACCTGACCTCATCCGCCCCTTCCCCGCGGCGTACAGGGGGACCCTATGGAGGCCAGGATTCTGGTGGTGGACGATGATCCCGGGACCCGGGAGGCCATCACCCACATCCTGACCCGGGCGGGCTTTCGGGTCATTTCCTGGGACGGCCACGCCGATCTGGAGGCGGTGACCGCCGGTCTGCCCCTGCGCCTGGCGCTGGTGGATTACCACCTCCCGGGCCTCACCGGCCTGGAGGTGGCCCGGCGCCTGAAGGAGCAGGCCCCGGGGTGCCGCATTGTGCTCATGTCCTCCGAGGTGCCCAACCCGGCGGAGCGCCGGGAATGGCCGGATTTGGTGGACATGTTCCTTTCCAAGCCCTTTTCCAAGGGCTCTCTCCTGCAGGTGGTCCAGAGCCTGTGGTCCGGCGAGTAGCCCCCCCGCTGGTGGACCCCGCCGCGCCGGTGGATCTGGTGGCCTGGGTGGGGGAGTATATCCGGCAGGAAGGGCTGGTAGCCCCGGGGGAGCGCCTCCTGGTGGCGGTCTCCGGGGGCCCGGATTCGGTGGCCCTGCTGCACCTGCTCACCCGCCTGAGGCCGGCTCTGGGCGTCACCCTGGGGGTGGCCCATTTCCATCACGGGGTTCGGGGCGAGGCGGCGGACGTGGACGCCGCCTTCGTGGCCCGGCTGGCCGCCGACCTCGGGCTGCCGTGCCACCAGGGCCGGGGGGAGGCCGTCGCCCACGCCCGGAGCCGGGGCCTTTCCCTGCAGATGGCCGCCCGGGACCTGCGCCGGGCCTTCCTCCGCCGGGTGTGCCGGGAGGCCGGCTATGACAAGGTGGCTCTGGGCCACACCGCCGACGATCAGGTGGAGCTCTTTTTCCTCCGGTTGCTCCGGGGGGCGGGGCTCACCGGTCTGGCCGGCATGTGGCCCGCCTCCCCGGAGGGCTTCATCCGGCCACTCCTGGGGGTGGGGAAGGCCCCCCTGCTCGCCTGGCTGACCCGGGAAGGGCTCTCGTACCGGCAGGACCTGAGCAATCTCAGTCCCGCTTATCTCCGCAACCGGGTGCGCCAGGAGCTTCTGCCCCAGCTGGAGGCGCGCTACAACCCCCGCCTGCGGGAAGGCATCTGGCGGCTCATGGCCCGGCTGAGGGAAGACGAGGGGTTCCTGGGGGCCGAAACCGAGGCGGCCTTCGCCCGGCTGGTGCGCCGACCGGCGCCGGATCTTTTGGCCCTCGACGCCGCAGCCCTGCTTAGCCTCCCCGGGGCCGTGCAAAGCCGGCTCCTGCAGCGCCTGGTGGCCGCCATCGGAGGGGGTGAACTTCTGGCCTCCCAGCGGCGGAGCCTCCTGAGTCTGGCTCAGGCCCGGAAGAGCGGCGGCCTCCTCCCCCTGTCGGGCTGCACCGTGGCCCGGGCCGGCGGGGAGCTGCATTTTTTCCCGCCCCTGCCCCCGGCCCCTTCCTGGCAGGGGCTTCTCCCCGGTCCCGGGGGGGTGGAAACCCCTCCCGGCTGGCGCTGGGAAGTCCGGGTGCTCCCCCCGGCGGAGCCCCTGGCGCCTCTGCCCCCGGAGGTGGTGCGCCTCGACGCCGGGCAGGCGGTCTTCCCCCTGGAGGTGCGCCCGCCCCGTCCGGGGGACCGCTGCCGCCCCGCCGGGGCGCCGGGAGGGCGGAAGCTTCAGGACGTACTCACCGATCTGCATGTGCCCCGCTGGCTCCGGCCGCATCTGCCCCTGGTCCTCTGTCAGGGGCGGGTGGTCTGGCTGGCGGGTCTCGGCGCGGCCCACCCGGGAAGGCCGTCCGGAGGCGCGGTGGTGGAGATCTCGCTCTGCCCCACCACCCCCTTCACCCGGCGTCTGTGGGGATATATCCTGGGGTTTGCCCGGCCGCGGCCCCGAGGGACAGACTGACGGCGGGGCCGCCGGCGGCACCCGGCTGCCCGGGAAGGGGGACGCTGATGCGGAGAGGGCCTTCCCCGCCCCCCTGTTCCGCCTGCCATGAGGACGCTGACTGACCCCCGGTTTCCGGCCCGTGCCTCCCGGAAGGCTCCCCGACTGCTTTTGGTCAATCCCTGGATTTATGACTTTGCCGCCTACGATTTCTTCGCCGCGCCCCTGGGATTGCTGACCCTGGCGGGGCTGCTGCTCTGCCGGGGCTATGAAGTGGAGCTCCTGGATTGCCTGGCCGCGCCCCGCCGCCCCGGTCGGTACGGCACCGGCCGTTATCCCAAGGAGTATCTCCCCACCCCGCCGATGGTGGCGGACGTGCCCCGGCGCTTCGGCCGCTACGGGGCCTCCGAGGCCGCGGTGCGGGCGCGCCTTTCCCGGCTGGCGCCGCCGGACGCCGTGCTGGTCACCTCCCTGATGACCTACTGGTACCCCGGGGTGGTGAGCGCCATCCGCCTGGTGCGGGCCTTCTTCCCTCAGGCCCCGGTGCTCTTGGGAGGCATCTATGCCACCCTGTGTCCGGAGCACGCCCGCCGGGTCAGCGGCGCGGAGGTGGTCCTCCCCGGTCCGGGGGAGGAGCGGGTGGTGGAGGAGCTGGCGGCCCTGGGACTGCCCCCGCCCCGCCCGGCCGCCCCCGGGGAGGAGCCCCCCTGGCCCGCGTTGCATCTGGCCGCGGGCCTTGGCTTCCTTCCGCTCCTCACCTCCCGGGGCTGCCCCTTGGCGTGCGATTACTGTGCCGTCCCCCGGCTGTCCGGTCCTTGGCGGCCCCGCCCGCCGGTGGCCGCGGCCGCGGTTCTGGAACACTGGCACCGCACCCTGGGCCTCACCGACGTGGCCCTCTACGACGATGCTTTCCTGTGCCGGCCGGCGGAGCATGCCCTCCCTTTTCTGGAGGAGGTGGCCCGGCGGGGACTGAAGCTGCGGCTTTACACCCCCAATGCCCTCCATGCCCGCTTCCTCACCCCTGAGGTGGCCCGGGCTCTGAAACGGGCCGGGTTGGTGGAGCCCCGGCTCGGGGTGGAGACCGCCGCCCGCTGGGAGGACCGCCCGGACCGCAAGCTGGCCCCGGGAGAGCTGGAGGCGGCGGTGGAACATCTGGTGGCGGCGGGCTACGCCCCCGGGGAGATCGGGGCCTATCTCCTCATCGGCCTGCCAGGCCAGGAAGACGCCGAGGTGGAGGCCTCCATCCGGGCGGTGCGGCGCCTGGGGGTCAGACCCATCCTGGCCGCCTACTCCCCCCTGCCCGGCACCCCCGCCTGGCCCCGGGCGGTGGCGGCCTCCCGTTATGACCTGGAGGCGGAGCCCCTCTGCCACAACAATTCCCTCTTCCCCTGCTGGCCCAGGTTTTCCTGGGAGCGCTACACCCGCCTGAAACGGCTGGCCCACGGGGCCTGAGCCTGCTATAGTGGAGGCCATCCCACCAGGTCGGGGGAAGAGGGGAGAGGCCCTCTCCCGGAGCCACGGCCCCGCCAGCGGGTGGGGAAAGGAGTCCGGGGGAGGGCGGGGAACCCTGCATTTCGGCCTGCTGGGGAGAGGATTTCCGCCGCTTTCCGAGGCATGGGGACCTCCACCGCCCGCAAACCCCCTTCCGGCCGTCTCTGGCGGAGGGCCAAAACGGCAGCCGGCCGCTATCTGGCGGCGGGGGAGGAGACCGTGAGCGCCCGGGAGGTGCTGGCGCGCTATGTGGCCGCGCTGCCCCCGGCCGGGGAGGAGGGGGGCGGCTTAACACCCTTCCGTCTGGCTCGGCAGGCAGCCCAGGAGCTGGGCGCCTTCTGGGAGGAGCAGGGCGGGGGCTCCCTCGCTGAGCCCCCAGGCCCCTTAGCGGCTCTGGCCCGGGCCCATTCCCTGGCAGAGGCCTGGGTGCCGGAGGACGGCAGTCTGGAGAGCGCCGCCTGCCGAAGCGCCCTGATCCGCGTCCTCTTCCGCTACCTGAGCCGCTCCCCCGCTGCCGCCCCTCCCCCGGCGACGGAGGTGGTGCGGGACTTTCTGGCCCAGGCCGTGGCGGTGCGGCTCTATCTCGATCTGGGGGAGGCCCTGGAGGCCGCGGCCGGGGAGTGCGCCCGCCTGGAGCACGGCTGGCGGGGCCTGCTCCGGGCCGCGGCCGGGGCGCTGTCGGACCCCGGGCCGCCGCCAACGGGCGCCTGGCGCCATCTGGCCGGGTGGCTGTGGATCACCCGGGTGCTGGAGGGACTGAAGGCACGGTGATCCGGGTGTATGTTCGGGCTCCGGGGGAACGCCGGCGGCCTCCCGGGAAGGCGGATCTGGTCCTGGAGCTGATGGGTCAGGCCCCTGAAGCGGGTGTGTCCCTGCATCATAATCTGGCCTGTCTGCCGGCGGTGACCGGGCCCCGGGCCGGGGAGGTCACGGCCGCCCTGCTCAGCGCCGCGGGGATCTGGGCGGCGGATAAAATCCTGCCCCGGGCCAGCGCTCCGGACGCCTGGACCCGGGAAATCACCATGATGCTGCCGGCCACCCTCGCCTGGGGGGCCCTGAGCCGGCCCTTGGCGGAGCTCCTGCAGTTCCTCACCGGGGACCGCTGGGTCGTGGAGTTCCGGGACGAAAAGCTGCCTTTAGCCCTTTCAGGGAGCCTTCCGGAGTCCTTCACTCCGGAGGCGGTGGTGCTCTTCTCCGGCGGCCTGGACTCCCTGGCCGGGGCCATCGATCTGTTGAGCGCCGGGCGGCGGATCTGGTTGGTCAGTCATTATGATTACGGCCAGCTGGCCCAGGTGCAGCAGGTCCTGGCGGCTGCCCTGACGGCGCATTTCGGGGCGGACCGCCTCCAGCACCTGGCCGTGCGGCTGCAATGCCCCGAGGCCCCGGAGCTCACCCTGCGCAGCCGCGCCTTTCTCTACCTCACCCTGGGCCTGGCCGCGGCTGCCGCCCTGGGGCCGGGGGTGCCGGTGGTGGTGCCGGAAAATGGCTGGATCGCCCTCAATCCCCCCCTGACATCCAACCGCCTGGGGTCGTACAGCACCCGCACCGCCCACCCCCGTTTCCTGGCAGGCCTGGGGGCCCTCTGGCACGCCGCCGGGCTGGAGCATACCCCCGTCAACCCGTATGCCGGGCGCACCAAGGGTGAGGTCCTGGCCCGCTGCCGGGAACCGGACCTGCTGCGACGCCTGGCGCCCCTCAGCGTCTCGTGCGCCCGGCCGGTGGCGGCCCGCTGGCGGGGGCAGGGGGGCGGGTCCTGCGGCTACTGCTACCCCTGCCTCCTGCGGCGGGCAGCCCTTAACCGCCAGGGCTGGGATGAGGCCGGCCATTATCTGAAAGACGCCCTGGCGGACCCGGAGATCTTCCGGGGCCGGGTGACGGGGGCGGATCTGCGGGCGCTCCTCCTGGCCCTGAAGACCTGGCAGACCGCCCCTGAGGTCCTCCTGAGCCGGGTGATCCCGCCGGGAGGGCCCGAGGCGGGGCGGGAGGAGACCTGGGAGGGTCTGCACCGGCTGGTGGCCGCCGGGTTTGAGGAGCTGGCCGCTCTCCTGGAAGCCCGGGGCGGCCCCTGGCTGCGGCAGTATCTGGGCGCGGCCCCCCAGGGCTGAGGAATCGCAGGAAAACCCTCCCCTTGTCTGCGACCTGGCTTCCCCGGAACCGGCCGGGCAGGAAAACCGGGTCCCCTCAGGTGGGGATTAAGATATAATTCCCCCGATGGCCTCTCTCAGTCCCCGGCGCCTCCAGCTGGTGGTCTTCTCCCTGGTGGCGGCGGCCTTCAGCAACATCTATGTGACCCAGCCGGTATTGCCGGTGCTGCAGGCCGAGTTCGGGGTCAGTCCCCCGGTGGCCTCCCTGACGGTGTCGGCGGTGATTGCCGGGCTGGCGGCGGCCAACCTCCCCTTCGGCTGGCTGGCGGACCGTTCCGGCATCAGGACGCTTCTGGCCCTGGGGGGCGTGATGGTGGCCGGGGGCGGGCTGATGGGCGCCCTTGCGGCTCATTTCCCCCTGCTGGTGGCGGCCCGGCTGGTTCAGGGGCTGTTTCTGCCCGCCCTCTCCAGCTGCCTGGCGGCTTATCTCTCCTCCACCCTGCCGCCGGCCCGGCTGAATGTGGTCCTGGGGTCCTATGTGGCGGCCACGGTGGCCGGAGGGTTGGGAGGACGCCTCCTGGGGGGCTGGCTGCACCCGCCGCTGCATTGGCGCTGGGCTCTGGTCAGCGCCGCGGGGCTGGTGGCGGCCGCCACCCTGGCCGCCCTCCTCTGCCTGCCCGGAGAGGCTGCCGGGGGGCGCCCCCAGGAGGAGGGGGAGGGTTATCTGGCGCTGGTGGCCCGGAGGGATCTTCATCCCGCCTTCCTCAGCGCCTTCAGCGGCATGTCGGTCTTTGCCGCCGTGTTCAACTATCTGCCCTTTTATCTGGCCGGACCGCCCTTTTTTGCCTCCACCCAGGCCATCACCCTGATGTATCTCACCTATCTCACGGGCATCGTGGTGGCCCCGGCCGCCGGGCGGCTGAGTGACCACCTGGGGAACGGCCCGGCCATGGCCGGGGGCGGTGTCCTCATGGCCGCGGCCCTGCTCCTGACCCTGGTTCCTGCCCGGCCGGTCATCGTGGCGGCCCTGCTGCTGCTGTGCACCGGCTTTTTCGCCCTGCACGCCGCCGCCGCCGGGGCGTTGAACCGCAAGCTGGCCGCCAGCCGGGGGCGGGCCAACTCCCTGTATGTGCTCCTCTACTACCTGGGCGGGGCCGGGGGCATCACCCTGAGCGGATTTTGTTATACCCGGGCGGCCTGGCCGGGGGTGGTGGGCCTGGGGTTGCTCACCCTGGCGGCCCCGGTGGGCGCCGGGCTGTGGGAGAGCCGGCAGGCCCGCCGTCGGGCGGCTGAGGGTACCGGGGGAGATTTTCCCCCGCCCCAGATCCGCTAGTTGACAATTTCCCGGAAGACAGGTAATTCTAAGCTGTTAAGTATTATCAGGCGCGGGGCTCATCCTGACGATTGCGGATCTGGCCGTAGCGGTGGCCACCCTGGGCGGGGTGGGACGCCTGCCGGTGGCCCCCGGCACCTGGGGCTCCCTGGCGGTGCTCCCCCTGTGGTGGCTCCTCCGCCCCCGCGGGCCGGTGGCCTATGGCCTCCTGGTGCTGGCGCTGACCCTGGCCGGGCTGGTCGCGCTTGGGCTCTACTTTGTCGATCCGAGCTACCAACGCAATGATTTTCGGGGCGCAGCGCGCCTACTCGCCAGCCGAGCGGCCCCCACCGATGCGCTGGTCTTCGAGGCGCCCTACACCGAACTGGCGATCAACTTCTACCTCAAGACAAATCATGCCCGGATTCCGATGCCCGTTGGTGAGCCGATCGATGAAGTAGCCACGGAACGGAAGCTACGTGCCGATGCCTATGGCTACGACCGGCTCTGGCTCGTTCTCTAGCAGGAATACGCGGTCGATCCGAACCGGCTCGTCGAGCGCTGGCTCGAACGACACTCCAGCCAGACTATCCGCTATCGTTTCCAGGAGATCAGCATCGTGGAGGTCTTTCCGGATGACACGATTCAACCGGGCTGGCAACCACCACGGTCAGCGCAGGCACAGTTCGGCGAGGCGCTCGCGTTGATCGGCTACGATGTGAACCTACCCCTGGCTACCCGCGAGCAGGTCGTGATCGATTTCACCCTGTTCTGGCGCGCTGAGCAAACCCGGCCCCGCTCGCTGACCGTCTTCACCCATCTCCTGGACGCCAATGGTGAGCGGATAGCTCGGCTTGGTCTTGTCGGTCGTGACCTGCAGCAGCGGTTTGGTGGCGTCGTTCGGATCCATGGTCAGGGTCTGGTCGTCCAGCACCACCTGGCCGCCGATGGACAGCTTCATGCGTCCCGATGAGTCGGTCTGCACGGACACGTCCGCCAGGTTCGACAGCTGGTCGATGAGATAATCCCGCTGATCCAGCAGGTCATTGGGCTGTTTGCCGTCGCCCTGCACCGCGTCAATCTGCTGGTTGAGCCGCGCAATCTGGGTCAGGTACGAGTTGACCTGGTCCACCGTGGCGGACAGGTTGGTCTGCAGGTCCGATTGCAGATCGGCGAGCTGGTTGGCCGTTTGATTCAAGGTCTGGGCCACGGTGACGGCCGACTGCACCACGACGTTGCGCGCGGAGAGATCATTCGGATTGGACGAGAGTTTGTCCCACGCGTTCCAGAAGTTCTGCATCACCGTGGACAGGCCGGTGTCGGACGGTTCGTTGAGGATGGCCGACACCTTCTGCAGGGCGTCCTGCTGCGCCTGCCAGGAACCGAGGTACTGGTTCTGTTGGCGGTACTGGGTGTCCAGGTAGTCGTCGCGCAGCCGTTCGATTTTGGCAATCTGCACGCCGGTACCG
>JAILZL010000040.1 GCA_023512475.1 Syntrophobacterales bacterium | reverse complement strand
GTCTTCAACAGAAAGATGGACCAGAACCGGGGGATGCGGTGGGCCAGCTTCCGGCTGGGGTCCAGATAGCTCATGAAGATGGCGGCGAGGGAGAAGAAGAACCCCAAAAAGACCTGCCAGAAATGGAACCAGAGGCTCAAGGCCCGGTAGTAGCTGCGCCGGTCATCCCGCATGGGTTATCATTACCTGGAAAATCGGGGGGCGTCAAGCGGCAGGAACGGGCCGGGACGGGACAATCCCCTGTCCGCCGGAACCCTCCTTGGGCGCGGAGGCCCGGGCGACGGACCGGACCGCAGCCCCCGAGGGCATGGGCCATGGCCATTCCCAAGATCACGCAGGCAGAGTTCGTGCTGGGCGTACACCGGCCGGAGCAGCTGCCGGCCCCCACCCTGCCCGAGGCGGCCTTTCTGGGGCGCTCCAATGTGGGGAAATCCTCCCTCATCAACTGCCTGCTGGGCCGCAAAGGGCTGGTGCGGGTGAGCCGGCGGCCCGGCTGCACCCAGGCCCTCAATTTCTACCGGGTGAATGAGGCCTGGTATTTCGTGGACCTGCCGGGCTATGGCTATGCCCAGGTCTCCCGGGCCCGGCAAGCCCGCTGGGGGGAGCTGATCCTGGGGTATTTCCAGACCCGGCCCAGCCTGAAGGCGGTGGTCTTCCTGATGGACCCCCGGCGGCGGCCGGCAGCGGAAGAGCTCTACCTCTGGGAGCGGCTGCGGGACTGGGGCCGCACCGTCATCCCGGTGCTCACCAAGGCGGACAAACTGAAGGCCAGCGAGCGGGCCAAGGCAGTCCGGGAGATCGCCCGGATCCTGGGCCCCTTCGGGGTGGCGGCGGAGGAGCTTCTTTGGTTTTCCGCCCTCACCCACGAAGGCCGGGACCGCCTCTGGGGGAGACTGCTGGCGGCCCTGAAAGCCTGAGGCGGCCCCGTGACCGGACCGCTCGGAGCTGCAGCGGATAAGGCGGGGAATGGCAGGCGTCGGACAACGGACCCTCTTTCCCCGCCCCAAGGGTCTGAGGAGGACAACGACAGAAGAGCTTTTCTCCGGTACGGCGCGTCTTCCTTAGCCCAGCACGAGGCCGGCATCCGGGGCTGTCCCCGGCTGACTGCAGCTTTCCTTGATCTCCAGGCGGAAGACCCCTTCCGGGGTGAGGACGGCCTTGAGGCCCAGGGAGCCGAGAAAGACAGGGAGGGGCCGCCCCAGCAGTAGGTCGGTGGCGGCCGCCGGCAGGCCCCAGTCCCCGGTGAGCATCTGCCGCAGATAATGGTCGAAGTGCAGGGCCTCGAAGAGGGGCTCGGAGGCGGTTTCATCCCCCCTGAGCAGACCCATCACCGCCTCCCGCACCCGCTTCCGGTCGCAGCGCTCGGCGTGGGCCGTGATGAGCTCCCAGACCTCGGGCACCGCCTGAAGGAGATGCCGCCGATTGAGGAACTCTTCGGCTTCGGGGGGCGGGGGCTCCTGCCAGCACTGCTGGCGCCGGCACTGCTCCGGACGCTGCTCATAGATACGGCAGCTCCGGGTGGCGGCCACATAGAACCAGCACTGCCGGGTGCCCGGAATCTCCCGGATCTTCAGGCGCTCCTCCCCGAGGATCTGGGGCCGCCCCTCCCGGGAGAGGACCTGCTCCCCCCGGGGGAGGGTAACGATCTCCTCCCACTTCAGGACTTCCTGCTGCAGGAGGGGCAGGTCTGCGAGGAGGAGGGTGGGGCTGCCCTTCTCGCAGCACTCGCCGCAGCGGACGCACACTTCCCGGGTCTCCTCCAGGATATGGCGGCAGGTCTCCATGAGCTGCCGCCAGAAGCGGCCGCGCTCTTCCGGCGGCATCCGGCGCCAGTTCCGGCAGGCCTCCTGAAACCCCGCGGCGGTTTCGATCTCCCGGCGCAGCACCCGGAAGCGGGCGCTCTTTTTCGGGGCCCCCAGGGTATCCTGGAGGAATTCCTCCCACAGGGACACCATGGCCTCGGGGGGCCCCACCGCCAGCGTCTCCCAAGGGTCGGTGCGGATCTTGCCGGTGAATCGGTTCTTTTGCATCATCAGCCTCCCGGAAAGTTTCGCCAGGCTCCGTGAATTTTCGCCCGCCTCCCTCTAAGCTTACCGGAAATGAGCAGCCGGCCCAAGGGGAATCGCTTCAGCGCCCCTCGGTGGCGATGAACCGGGCCAGCCCCAGGGTGAGCTCGGTCATGGCGTCAAGGTCCAGGGTCTCCAGACGGTCCCCCTCGGTGTGGTAGTTAGGGTTGCGCAGGAAGGCGGTGTCGGTGAGCATCACCGCCGGATAGCCCTGGTCCCAGAAATTGGCGTGGTCGCTCAGGCGCGTCTCCGGCACCAGATACCCCCCCAGGGGCACGGCCAGGGTCTCCACCGGCAGGGTGCCCCGGGCGGTGAGGGCCTGCTTCAGCCGCTCCATCAGGGCCTTGGAACGCCGGTCGCTGATGAGGCCCAGAAAATTGCCGGTGGTGGGATACCCCAGGAATTTCAAGGGCAGGGGGATGATCTGGGTGTCCGGTTCCTGGCGGAAATAGCCCACACTCTCCAGGCAGAGCATGCCCAGGATGCGGTGGTTCTCCCGGCGGGCCCGGCGGGCGTAGATGTCGGAGCCCATATAGAGACTGCCGAAGATGGGGGGCTCCTCGGTGGTGAAGCCGATGAAGACCCAGGGGCGGGGCAGGGGGGTGTCCTGCACCAGGCGGGCGGTCTCCAGCATCACCGCCACGCCGCTGGCGTTGTCGTCCGCCCCGGGGGAGCCGGCCACGGTGTCGAAATGGGCCCCCAGGATGTAATAGCCGGCGGGTCGCACCTGGCCGGCAATGACGTTGGCCACCTCCTGCCGGTGGCAGAGGAACACCTGCCGGCTCACCGGATAGCCCAGCTCCTGAAAGGCGCGGAATACATACTCCTCGGCGGCCCGCAGGGTGTGGGGCCGGTAGATGGAGCGCTCCCCCAGGGTGACGCTGAGATAGGTGAGGTGCTGCCGGAGCCGGGCCCGCAGGGCCTCCCGGTCCGGCTCCGCCGGGGGACGCGGCGGCTCCGGCGCCTTGTGGCTGGACGCCTCCTGGCTCATCCCCCCTCCGGCAAGGGGAAGACCTCCTGCAGGCGGGCCGCCAGCTCGCCGGGGTCGGTGAGGGGCGGCTGGCAGGTGTAGCGGTGGCAGAGATACACCGCCGGGCCTTCCGGAGGCGCCTCATAATACCGGGCCCCGGGCACCAGGGCCTCCAGCACCGCCGCGGTCCTGAGGTCCTTGCAGACCAGGCGCCGGCCGGGGAGAAAGGCGGCGTGGATGGTCTGGAACAGCGCCTGGGTGCGCATATCCTCCTTATCCCCCACCAGGGTGAGATCCACCGGCGGCGCCAGGGAGAGGAGGGGGGTGAGGAGGAAGTGGGCGAAGCCCCAGGGGTTCCCCAGGGCATTGCCCAGGAAGCGCCGCACAATGGCCCGGGAGCGGTTCCCGAAGCGCTCCTCCTCCGTCAGGCGATGCAGGCGCCACAGGCCCAGGGCCGCCAGGGAGTTGCCCCCGGGAACCGCCTGGTCGAAGGCGCTCTTGCTCCGCACCAGCACCGGCTCCTGATCGGCGCCCACATAGAAATAGGCGCCGTCCTCCGGGTCGAGGAAGAGGGCCTCCATGCGGTCCGCCAGCTCCACCGCCTGGTGGAGCCAGCCCGGGTCGGCGTCCGTTTCATATAAGTCCAGAAGGGCGGTGAGCAGGGCGGCGTGATCGTCCAGGAAGCCGGGGACGCTGAGGCGGCCGTCGGCGAAGATGCGCTGGAGCCGTCCCTGGGGGGTCATCTCCGTGAGGATGAACTCCGCCGCCCGGCGGGCCTGGGCGGCGTAGGCCGGATCCCCCAGGACCTGGGCGCCGGCGCACAAGGCGCTGATCATCAGGCCGTTCCAGGCGGTGATGATCTTCTCATCCCGGTGGGGTTTCACCCGGGCCTCCCGGGCGGCCCGCAGCCTGGCCCGGGCCTCCTCCAGCCGGCGGTTCACCTCCTGTTCGGTAAGCCCGAAGCCCTCCGCCAGCTCCGCCTCACTCACCAGTCGGGTGAGGACGTTTTTCCCCTCGAAGTTGCCGCCGCGGGTGACCCCGAAGGCGGTGGCGGCCAGCTCCAGCAGCTCCTCCCCCACCGCCTGGCGGAACTCCTCCCAGGAAAAGACGTAGAACTTGCCCTCCACCCCTTCGCTGTCCGCATCCCAGGCGGCGTAAAAGGCCCCCTGGGGGGCCAGGCAGTCCCGGAGGACCCAGTCCAGGGTCTCCCGGGCGATGCGGCGGGACCAGGGATTGCCGCTGAGCTGGTAATCCGCCAGATACAGGGGGGCCAACAGGGCGTTGTCGTAGAGCATCTTCTCGAAGTGGGGCACCACCCACTCCCGGTCCACGCAGTAGCGGTGGAAACCGCCCCCCACCTGATCGTAGAGGCCCCCCGTGGCCATGTGGGTCAGGCTGACGGAGACCACCTGCCGGGCCGCGTCGTCGCCGTAGAGCCGGGCGACGGTCAACAGAAAGCCCAGCTCCAGGGGTCGGGGGAACTTGGGAGCGCCGCCGAACCCGCCATAGTCGGGGTCGAACTCCTGCATGAGCCGGGCGGCGGCCTCCAGAAGCGCCTCCACCTGCGCCTCCCGGGTCTCCCCGGGGGGGGCGGCCACCAGTTTCAGCCGCTCCGTCACCTCCCCCGTCAGTTTCTCCACCACCTGCCGGTTGTCCCGGTAGCTTTTGGCCAGGGCCTGGAGCAGGCGGGGAAAGCCCGGCAGCCCCGGACGGTCTTCCGGCGGGAAGTAGGTGCCGGCATAGAAGGGCTTCAGATCCGGGGTGAGGAAGACGCTCATGGGCCAGCCGCCCCGGCCGGTGAGGAGCTGCACCGCGTTCATGTAGATCTCGTCCAGATCCGGGCGCTCCTCCCGGTCCACCTTGATGCTGATGAAGTGCTCGTTCATCAGGGCGGCGATCCGGGGGTTCTCAAAGCACTCGTGGGCCATGACATGGCACCAGTGGCAGGTGGAGTAGCCGATGGAGAGAAAGATGGGCTTGTCCTCCTGCCGGGCCCGCTGCAGGGCCTCCTCCCCCCAGGGGTACCAGTCCACCGGGTTGTACATGTGCTGACGGAGATAAGGGCTGGTGGCTTGGGCCAGACGGTTGGGCTGCCGCAGGGTGCTCATTATGGTATCCCTTTGGAACTAATTTTTTCCATAGTAAACCTTTTCCCGGCCAAGTCAAGTCAGGCAGAGGCCATCCGGCCGGGGAGCCTCGGGCCCCTCTCCCCCAAGCCAGGTGTCCCGGACCGCCTCAGGCCTCCTTCAGGGTGCCGGTCCAGGTCTCAAACAGGGCTTGGCGGCCGGGGCGCTCCTCGGAGCGGAAGAAGATGACATAGGTGAGGTTCTTCCAGCTCACGAAGCTGGCGTCCATCAGGGATTTGGTGTGCCGGGCCCGCCAGGTGCCGGTGTTGAGGTAGATCTGCTCCTGCTGGAAGCGCCGGCGCAGCGGCACCACCAGCGGGTCATGGGTATGGCCGTAGACCACGAAGCGGAGGCGGGGGTCCCGGAGGGCCTCCTCCTCGGGGGCCGCGGCCAGCAGGTCGTCCTTCATGAAGGCCCCCTTGGCCCGGCTGGCCAGGGACCAGAGCTTGTCCAGGGAAAAGACCTTGAATTTCTCCAGGATGAAGAGGGCCATCTGGATCTGGTCCGCCTTGTCGAAAGGATCCAGCCATTTGTCGTGGCGGTGGAACCAGCGGGTGACGAACTCCAGGCGGTAAAAGTCCCGGATGCAGTCGTCCACCACGTCCTCGATGAGCTCCCTGAGCCAGGCGGGCTGCTGCTCCACCTGATAGAGCAGCCATTCCACCACCGCGCTCAACGGCCGCACGTTGTCGATGTCCTGGAAGTTGGCCACCAGACGTTGTTTGTCCGGCGCGGGGAGCTGCAGCCGCCGCTCCAGCTCAAAGGGGAGGCGGGAGACCAGCTCTGTGGTGATGGGATCGCCGATGGGCACCTGGTCATAATCCGCCTCGGTCTGGGCCGGCCCGCCTTCGTAGTTGTAGTAGTCATATTCGTGGCCGTGGCGGGCGAAGACGCCGTAGGCCGGAAACTCCAGCCGGTGGGGAAAGCGTGCCTGGGGGTCCTGGGTCAGCCCCAGGGCCTGGCAGGCCTTGTCCCGCAGCCGCCGGGAGAGATTGACCAGGCGGTCGTGATTGCCGGGCAGGTAGAGCACCTGCACCTGGGGGACCCGGGTCCGGATCGCCTCCAGGCGGGCCCGGATCTTGCTGAAACTCTCCCGGTTTTTGGGGTTGGCGGCCAGGAGGTCGAAAAGCGTGGCGGCGTGCACCTCCATGGCGGTGTGGTTTTTTCCCCAGGGGCGTTCATCCTCCGGGTAGCCGAACCAGTGGGTGGTGCGCAACAGATCAAAGATGTCCCCCAAAAAGACCAGGATGAACTCCTGCACCTGGTTGCGGGGGTCGGTGATGATGCCCTCCAGGTCGTCAAAGAAGTAGTCGAAGGCCCGGGGATTGAGGTTGTGCTCGCCGGCGGTGCCGTCGGTGAAATGGAGATCGCTGATGAAGACCAGCATGGCGGTTGCCCTCCGTGGCGGTGGCGAGAGCCGGAGGCTTGAGCCCTCCGGTCTCAGAGGTCCATCAGGCGGCTGAAGGCCGGGGTGGCGGCCAGGCTCTGCACTTTGCCCAGGAGCTGGCGCAATTCGGCGGCATCGGCGAAGGTCACCGTGAGGCGGAAATCCGCGCCCTCAAAGGCCGGGGGAGGCTCCAGCCGAAGGCGGGGGTGTCCGGCCAGGCCCAGTTGCCGCAATCCCTCCCGGAAAGCGGCCTGAGCCCGACGGAGCTCGGGAGACAACCACTCCTTCAGCCGGCGGCGCACCTCCTCGGTGCGGGCGGCCGGGGAGAGGGCGGGGTCGGCCAGGGGCCCGGCCAGTTCCGGCGCGGCCAGGAGATTCGTGAGGCCCACGCCCTGCCGTCGGGCCAGGAGATCCACTCCTTCCAGGAACTCCTCCTGGGCCCGGTGGGTGAAGGGCAGAGCCCCCAGGTAGGGCCAGGCGGCGGCTTGGGCCTCCGGGGGCCACTCCGCCAGGAGGGCCGCGGCACTCATGGAGAGGCGGCCGGCGGCCATCAGGGGCGGCCAGGGGTCCGGCAGCCGGGCAGCCTGGAGCAGGCGCTCCAGCAGCCGGGGGGCCGGCGCCATCCCCAGGAGAGGCAGGTAGCGCCGCACCACGTCCTCCGGGGGCAGGTGCTCGCACAGGCGGGCGGCATAGAAGGCCTGCTCCCAGGGGTTGAGGCCCCGGGCGGCGTTGTCGTGCAGGGAGATGAGCAGGCAGACAAATTCCGGGGTCTCCGGCGGCAGGAGGAAAGCCGGCGCCGTCTTCCGGCCCAGCTCCCCGGCGGCCAGCAGGCGCTTCCAGCCCGCCACCGCCTCCCATCTGCCGTCTGCCCGCGGCCGGAGGTGAGGAGGGGCAAGCAGGCCCACCATCTCCAGGGAGGCCTTCAGCGCGGTGGTGTCCCGGGGCAGACCGGGGCTGAAGGGGTGACTCTCCAGGTCCACCGCGGCCACCGGAATCACGTCCAGGCGACGGCGGGCCTCAGGCGCTCCGGCCACGCCTCCCATGCCGCCTCCTTATGCAGGGATGCCAGGGGCACTTTCCTCCAGCCTAAACGATTCTGGGGCGTTTGCCAAAGAAAAAACCCGGCCCCGCCCGCAGGCGGCGCCGGGTGGGGAACGGTAAGGGTCAAGGGGCCGGCCGGGGGCCCCGGAAAGCATGGCCCGGCTAGGGGGCTTGGCCCCCCCACCGGGCAGTGCTGCGGCTGCCGCCCGTGGGGGCCGGGGCGGTGGACCGGGGGGCGGCGCCGGAGGGAGCTGCCGTGGCCCGGGGGGCGCCTCCAGCCGGGGCCCGCATGACCGGGGCAGCGGCCGGGGCCCGCAGACCCGACGGGGCCGACGGCGCGGGGCGCATCACCGGGGCGCTGCCGGAGGACCTGAGGCCGCCGCTGGGGGGCAGCGTGGGAGTCCCCGGGCCTCCGGGCGTCAGGCCGCCGGAGCGCAGAGCCGGGCCCGACGGGCCGGTTGGGGGATTAAGGCCCGTGCCGGCACGGTTCTGCCCGGGCATCTGCGGCTGAAAACCCGGGGAACCGGAGGGGAACCGCCGGGTCATGACCCCCGGGGTCCCACCGGTTGCGCCCGCAGAGGGGTCACCGGCATTGAGGCGCTGCTGCCAGCGCTCCCTGAGGGCCTGCAGCCGGGCGTCGGGGGTGGTGGGGGTGGTGGCCGGGCTGCCGGTGCCGGCCGTCCCCTCCCCGGAGGTGGAACCCGGAGGGGGGGAGGTGCCGTTCTGGCGCTGCCACCGCTCCCGGAAACGCTCCCGGGCCTGCGGGTCGGCGGAGGGGGTGGTGCCCTCCGTATCCGTCGGCGGGGTCATCTCTCCGGGGTAGCGCCGGCTGTATCTCCGGGGGGAGGGGGTGGTGGTGCCGCCGGAGTTATAATTGCCGTAGTAGTAGCCGGAATCCGGCACCGGTTGGGGCACCGGCACGGGCACCGGCACCGCCACCGCCCCGCCGGAGCCGTAATAAGGGGAGCCGCCGTAGGCGTACGGGGCGGCGCTGTAGGGATAGGCCTCATACCCATAGCCGCCGTAACCGCCGTAAGGGGCCGTGCCCCCGTAGGGGTAGCCGCCATAGCCGCCGTAGCCATTGTATCCGCCGGGGTAATAGACGTTGGGATAGGCGGCGCAGCCGGAAGCCGCCGCCAGCAGCACAGCCACTGCCAGACCCTGCCATGTCCTCATGACCAGCTCCTTTGCCGCCCTGCCGGCGGCTTCCGTGTCCCCACGTCCTCCCCCGTCTGGTGGGCCGGCGGGCCGCAGGTGCCCGCCTTGCTTGCGGTTAATACTGGTAATAGGGCCGCTGCACCGGCGGCCGGGCGGCCTGGAAGCCCGAGGGCGGGCAGGAGTCCCCCTCATAGCTGGCATAGGGGTCCTGGTAGTACTGGTAGCCGTAGCGCTGGCCGCCGTAGTAGCCGCCGCCCTGATAGGCCTGGTTCTGCCGGGCCAGCTCCCCGGCCACGCCCCCCAGGACGCCGCCCATGAGGCCGCCGATGGCCGCCCCCCGCCAGCGGTTGTTGTGATCCACCGCGGCGCCGGTGAGGGCCCCCATTCCGCCGCCCAGGGCGGCGCCGGTGTAGGTGTAGGGGTGGGTGCCGCTGCAGCCCCAGAGCCAGCCGGCAATGATACCCAGGATAACTGCCTTGCGCCAGGAGACCATCGGTTCCTTCCTCCCCAAGGAATGTGTCTGCCGTCGCTGAATTAGAAACGGGGGAGGAGAGGAATGTTAAAGGGAAAGTGAAAAGGGGGAATTTTTTCCGGGAAAGATCAGGGGCGGCCGCAGCCGCCCCCGGTGAGGTCCGACGGTGGGGAGATGCCTTATTTGGCGATGACCATGATCACCGCGTCCTTGGCGACGCTGGCGCCGGGCTCGAAGTTGATGGCCTTGACCACGCCGCTGGCCGGGGCCGGCAGGGAGTTCTGCATCTTCATGGCCTCCAGCACGCACACCAGGTCCCCGGTCTCCACCTTGTCGCCCACCTTGACGTTGTAGCTGATGATCATGCCGGGCATGGGGGCCCGCAAGGGGACCTCGCCTTCCGCCAGGGCTTCCGCCGGCGCGGCTGCGGGGGCCGCTGCGGGTTTGGCGGCCGGAGCCGGCGCCTCCGCGGGCGCGGCTGCAGGCCGGGGGGCCGCCTGGGGCATGGCCGCCGGCGCGATGCCGGTGATCACCGGCGCGCCGGAGGTGCACTCCACCTCCACCTGGTAGTACTGGCCGTCCACGAAGACGTTGAAGGTCCTGAGGCCCGGGCCCTTCTCCGGGACCGGCTTCTCCAGGCTGTCCAGATATTCCTTGACCTTGGCGAAGAGGTTCTTCTTTTTGATGGTGAGGTAAACCTCGTCTTCCAGCTTGATCTGTTCCAGGCTCTTGCCCTTGACTTCCTCGGGGATGGGCTCGAGACCGTACTTCCAGCGCAGGAAGCGTTTGCCGGTGGTGGGATAGAGGGCGTAGATGAGGATGTCGCCTTCGTCCTTGGCCAGCCCCTTGGTCTCCTCCACCGCCTTTTCCCATTCCGGCTCCAGGATGTCGCCGGGGCGCTTGTCGGTGGGGGTCTCGCCCCGCTCGTAGCCCTTGAGGACGATCTTTTGCACCTCCGGGTCCACCGGGGCCGGGGTCTTGCCATAGAGGCCGTAGACCAGGCCCTTGGTTTCCGCGGTGACCTGCTGGTAGCGGCCGAAGAGCACGTTGAGCACCGCCTGGATGCCCACGATCTGGCTGGTGGGGGTGACCAAGGGCGGATAGCCCAGCTCCCGCCGGGTGTTGGGGAGCTCCGCCATCACCTCGTGGATGCGGTCCAGGGCGTTGAGCTCCTTAAGCTGGTTCACCAGGTTGGAGTACATGCCGCCGGGGATCTGGTGCAGGAGCACCCCGGTGTCGATCTGGGCCATCTTGCTGGTGTCCAGCAGATCCCGGTATTTCACCGCCACCTTTTCCAGGTCGTAGCCGATCTCGATGAGCTTGGCCAGATCCATGTCCGTCTCCCGGTCGGTGCCCTCCACCGCCACGATGAGGGGCTCGATGGCCGGCTGGGCGGTGCGCAGGGCGAAGGGGGAGAGGCAGGTGTCCACGATGTCCACCCCCGCCTCGATGGCCTTGAGGTAGCTCATGGAGCCGGAGCCGGAGGTGTAGTGGGTGTGGAATTCCACCGGAATCTTGATGGTCTCCTTGAGGGCCTTGATGATCTGATAGGCGTCATAAGGGGAGCACATGCCCGCCATGTCTTTGAGGCAGAAGGAATCGGCCCCCATGGCTTCGGCCCGCTTGGCGAAATCCACGTAGTATTCCAGGTTGAAGATGGGGCCGCCCATGCGCCGCTGGGTGAGGCTGTAGCACACCGCCGCCTGGAAGTGGGCCATCAGCCCTTCCTTCTTGGCGTCCATGAGGGCCTTGACCGAGGTCTCCCAGTTGCGCATATCGTTTAAGGCGTCAAAGACCCGGAAGATATCCACCCCCTGCTCGGCGGCGTAGCGCACAAACCGGTAGGTGAGATCGTCGGCGTAATTGCGGTAGCCCACCAGGTTCTGGCCCCGGAGGAGCATCATGGTGGGGGTTTTTTTCAGGATTCTTTTGATGAGACGGATGCGGTCCCAGGGATCATCCCCCAGGAAGCGATGGGCGGTGTCGAAGGTGGCGCCGCCCCAGACCTCCAGGGCAAAATAACCCATCTCATCCATGCGCTCCATGAAGGGGATGATGTCTTCCGTGCGCATGCGAGTGGCCAGCAGCGACTGATGCCCGTCCCGGAAGGTGGTGTCAGTAAATTTGATGGGGTTTTTTCCGGCCATGATCTGTCAACTCCTTGTGAGCTTTGGTTGTGGGGGAGGAGGTCGGGGGCCGGCGGGCCCCTGCCCCCTCCCCCAAGTCCCCCACCCCCAACCCCATACCGGGGGTTGAAAGGGGAGGGTGCGGGGAGGTGGGGGAGCCGCGCTGCCCCGGTCCTCCCCGCGCTCCCGTTATTTCAAGGCGCGGCGCTGGATGAGCTGCCGCGTCTGCATGACCCACTGGCGGCCGCTGATGCCCCACAGATTGGCGGGGGGCGCGGGCAGAGCCGGGGCCGGGGCGACGGCCGCCTGGGCGGCCAGCACGGCCTCTTCCTCCTGCAGGTAGGCCTGGATGGCGGCGCTGATGGCGGCCAGGATCTGCGGCTTGACGGGCATATCTTCTCCTTAAGTCACCGGTTCGCCGGGCACGTTCCCCCTGGAACGCATTTCACACCGGGATGTTGCCGTGCTTCTTGGGCGGCAGGGACTCCCGCTTAGTGCACATGACCTCCAGGGCCTCGATGATCCGGGGCCGGGTCTCCCGGGGGACGATGACCTGATCCACAAAGCCCCGGGAGGCGGCGATGTAGGGGTTGTAGAGCAGTTCCTGGTAGTTCTGGATGAGTTCCTGGCGTTTGGCTTCCGGGTCCGGGGCCGACTGAATCTCCCGGCGGAAGATGACGTTGGCCGCGCCTTCGGCCCCCATGACTGCAATCTCGGCGGTGGGCCAGGCCAGCACCACGTCGGCCCCCAGATCCCGGGAGCACATGGCCAGATAGGAGCCGCCGTAGTCCTTCCGGGTGATGAGGGTGATCTTGGGCACGGTGGCCTCGGAGTAGCACCACAGCAGCTTGGCGCCGTGGCGGATGATACCCCGGTGCTCCTGATCGCTGCCCGGGAGATAGCCGGGCACGTCGGCGATGGTGAGGAGGGGGATGTTGAAGGCGTCGCAGAAGCGGATGAAACGGGTGGCCTTGTCCGCCGCATCCACGTCCAGGCAGCCGGCCAGCACCTGGGGCTGGTTGGCGATGATGCCCACCGGCCGGCCGTTCAGCCGGGCGAAGGCCACGATGATGTTCTGGGCGTAGAGCTCATGGGGTTCGAAGAAATCCCCGTCGTCCACGATGGCCCGGATGACGTCCTTCATGTCGTAGGAGGCCCGGGGGTTGTCCGGCACGATGCGGTCCAGGGCCGGCTCCTCCCGCCCCACGGGATCGGAGCAGGGGGAGATGGGGGGGTCCTCCAGGTTGTTGTTGGGGAGGAAGGAGAGCAGGCGCTTGATCTGGTTGATGCAGTCCTCGTCGGATTCGCAGGCGAAGTGGGCCACGCCGCTTTTCATATTGTGGGCCATGGCGCCGCCCAGGTCCTCGAAGCTGATCTCCTCCCCGGTGACGCTCTTGATGACGTCCGGGCCGGTGATGAACATGTAGCTGGTCTTCTTCACCATGAAGATGAAGTCGGTCATGGCCGGGGAATAGACCGCGCCCCCGGCGGTGGGCCCCATGATGGCGGAGATCTGGGGAATGACGCCGCTGGCGATGGCGTTACGGTAGAAGATCTGGCCGTAGGCGGAGAGGGAATCCACCCCCTCCTGGATGCGGGCCCCCCCGGAGTCATTGAAACCCACGAAGGGCACGCCGGCCTTCAGGGCCAGGTCCATGACCTTGCAGATCTTTTTGGAGTGCATCTCCCCCAGGGAGCCGGCCCGGCTGGTGAAATCCTGGGCGAAGGCGAAGACGGGCCTGCCGTTCACCCGGCCGAAGCCGGTGATGACGCCGTCCGCGGGGATGTCCACTTTTTCCATGCCGAAATTGACGCAGCGGTGCTTGACGAAGAGGTCGGTTTCCCGGAAGGTGCCGGGGTCGAAGAAGAGATCCAGGCGCTCCCGGGCCGTGAGTTTGCCGGCCTTGTGCTGTTTGGCGACGGCCTCCGGCCCGCCCATGGCCTTGATCTGAGCCTCTTTTTCCTTCAGCTCCTGGATCCGCTCGGCCACAGTTTTCATAGGCGACTCCTTGTCCCACGCCCCAGGCGCCGGCCTGGCGGCATGCAGACGCAAATTTTCTTTACCGTGTGCTCCGGGGGTTTGGTATACGAATAGGTAAAGGTATTTTCTTTTTTTCAGGCTGTCAATCCACTTTTTGTGACAGAAATCTCTTTTACCCGTCCTGCCGGACAGAATTCTGCCGGTGGGGCTCAGGAGGGAGACCATGGGCGCAGCCCCGGACGACTTCTTCCATGCCACCCAGGTGCGGGTGCGCTTCGGGGATACCGATCCCTACGGCATTGTGTATTTCGTCACCTATTTCCGCTGGTGCCACCGGGCCATCGAGGAGTATCTGCGGGCGGTGGGCCTGAAGCCCGAAGGCACCTTCCGCAATGTGGAGGAGGGCTTCGGACTCCCGGTGGTAGAGGCCTGGTGCCGCTTTCGGCGGCCGGCCCGCTACGGCGACCGCCTGACCATCCGGACCCGGGTGAAGGAGCTCAGGGAGCGGGCCGTCATCTTTCACTTCGAGTTTTTCCCGGAGCAGGGCCAGGAGCTGTTGGCCGAAGGCACCGCCACCCTGGTGGCCATCACCCGGGATTGGCGGGCGAGAGAGCTGCCGGAGCGGGTGCGGCAGGCCTTGCAGGGGCCCACCGGCGACTGATCCCGGTTCGGAAAAGGCCCGGTCCGGTCCGGGGGTTTCCCGCCGGGGGGACCGACGGCCGGGGCCCGATGGCACCGCACCTCAAGTTCATTAGCTGAGCCGGCTTCCAATCGCCTCTCCCGGGGGTTGAAAGGAGAGGAAGCCGTTTTATATTTAAGTCAGCGATATGGGGAAGGGAGGTGAGGCGGAATGTGCTGCCATAGCAAGGACAAACATGAGCATGAGCACCGGCATGAGGCGGTGCGCCACACCCATGACGGGCATGAGCACCTCCATGAAGAGGTGGTGCACACCCACGAGCATGCCCACAATGACGGCCATCACCACCACGAGCACACCTGCTGCCACTGACGGAAGGCCGCTTTTCTGAAGAGAAACGGGGCCACGAAGGCATCCGGACGTCTGTAGACGGGCCGTAACCCCTGAGTGGCCTTCCTTTTTTCCTTTCCCCGACCCGTTTGTCCCGCCGGGAGATCACTCCTTCCGGGACGGCCGCTTCACCACCAGGACGGGGCAGGGCGCGGTGCCGATGACCCGCTCGGCCACGCTCCCCAACAGCAGCCGGGTGAAGCCGGTGCGGCCGTGGCTCCCCAATAGGATGAGACTGGCCCCCACCTCCCGGGCGGTGCGCACGATGGCATCATCCGGCACCCCCACGGTCACCCGGCTCTCTAAAGGAAGGCCCCCGGCGTTGGCCTGGGCCAGCATCTCCCGGACGATGGCCTCTGCCTGGGGGAGCTCCCCCTCCTCCCGGGCCACGCTGACGGCATAGAGGCGGCTCCCCCAGTGGCGGGCCAGGCGCAGGGCCTCCGCCCAGGCGGCCTCGCTGAAGGGGGAACCGTCGCTGGCGACCAGGAGGCGCTCCCAGGCCAGGGGGGTGTCCGCGGGCACGATGAGCACATTCACCGGGCTTAAGCCGATGGTGCGGGCGGCCACGCTGCCCAGGAGCAGGCGGGCCAGTCCGGTCTTGCCGTGGCGGCCCAGGAGGATGAGGTCGGCCTTCAGGCGGCCGGCCTCCTCCACGATGGCGGCATAGGCGGCCTCGGCCGTGCGGACCAGGGGAGTGAGGGCCACACCCTGGGCCCGGGCCCGGCTCCGGACTTCCTCCAGACTGCTGTGCGCCTCCCGTTCCCAGCTCACCAGGGCCTCCGGCGCCAGGGCGCTGAAGCCGGGGTTGACCTCCAGCACCTCCAGGAGGAAGACCTCACAGGCCGAAGCCCGGGCCAGGCTGAGGGCCGCCTGAACGGCCCCCTCGCTGGCCGGAGAGCCGTCGGTGCCCACCAGGAGCCGCTGAAAAACCGCCGCCATCAAAACTCCTGCACAGGGGGGCCGCCCGCAGGCGGCCGGTTTCACGCGGGGCCTGCGACATCTTCCGGGCCCCCCGGGCGTTCATAATGGCCCGCCAGGAAGCGCTCCGCCAGCAGGGTGATCATGCCGTCGTGGGACATGAGCATGTCCATCTGGCGCACGTACGCCATGAGGCGGCCCAACAGATCCAGGCGCTCCAGGGTTTCTTCCAGGGGGCGCTTGCGGTAGCGGGCCCGGATGACGTCCAGGTGCTGCTCCACCTCAAAGCCCAGAGCCTCCACCACCAGGGCGATGAATTTGGCCCGGCGGATGCGCCGCAGTTCGTCCGCGGCCCCGCCCTTGAAGTTGAAGTTGATGTAGTTGTCCGCCGCGGTGGGCCCGCAATAACTATCCACACTCTGGTAGTGGTATCCCAGGCGGCAGGCGTAGTTGACATAATGCCGGGAGACGATGGCGTAGGTCTTGTCCCAGAACTGCTCCGGCGGCCGGATGGCGGACTGTCCCAGGACGTGAAGGAAGCCGCCCACGCTCACCGGCACCGGGCCGGCCCAGGAGATGTCCGGATGGCTGATGCCCCGCCACAGGGCCTTGAAGGGCACGGACAGGATGTCCTCCGGGGGCACCGGGTTTTCGTGGCTGGCCAGGCCGTCCCCCACATCCACCAGGTGCAGGTTGAGGGGCAGTTTCGTGTCCAGCTTCAAAAGGCGCAGCGCCGGCACCCGCCCGGCGGCCACCTCGTCCATCAGGCCGAACATCACCTGCATCGCCTTTTCGTGGGCGAAAAAGGCGATGTCGTGATAGGTGCGGCAGTTTTCCGGCCGGAATTTGGGGCTTTTGAAGTCCACCAGGGTGAGGGGCACGATGAGGTCCAAAACCGCCCGGAGGCGCTCCAGCCCCGGGGAGCGCAGCAGATGCGGCCGCTGGCGCTCCTCGAAGCGCACCAGCTCCTCCACCCGCCCCCGGTAGATGCGGGCGTTGTAGCCATCCACCGTCACCACTTCCCCGGGCCGGAGGATTTTGGTGGCCTGGAAGGTGTCCACCAGGGCGGGGATGCCGTATTCCCGGGCCACCAGGGCCATGTGGCCGGTGGGGGAGCCCACGTCCGCCACCAGGGCGGTCACCCGGGAGAGCACCGGTGTCAGTTGCGGGGAGGTGCGGGGGATGACCAGCACCGCGCCGGCGGGCACCTCCTCCTGGGAGCGCTCCGGGGTGAGGATAAACACCGGCCCGGCGCCCACCCCCAGGGAGCCGGGGATGCCGGCCTCCAGGAGCACCTCGGCCCGGCACTCCCGGCCGACCTCCTCCAGAAACCGGCGGGCCTGGGCCCGGGAGATGCGCAGGGGCCGGCACTGCACCAGATGGCAGCGGCCCTGCCAGTCCTGGACCCACTCCACATCCTGGGGCCCGGCCAGCAGGTCCTCCAGGGCCAGGGCCACCTGGGCCAGTTCCTCCAGGTCCCGGGGGGTCAAAACCGGAGTGCGGGCCACCTCCGGCGCCAGGATCTGGGCCGCCAGGCGGTCGCCCTGGAGGATGAGCTGGCGCGCTTTGTGCCCCACCTGGGAGGTGAGCACCCGGCCGCTCTGCTTGTCCACCACATAAATGTCCGGGTTGCTTTCGCTCATCACCAGCTCCGGCCCCAGCCCCCAGGCGGCGCTCACCAGCAGCCGGTCAAAGCGGAAGCTCTCCGGATCGGTGGTGAAGAGCACCCCGGAGGCCCGGGCCGGAATGAGGCGCTGCACCAGTACCGCCATGTAGGCTTCGGCCACCTCCAGACCCACGTCCCGGAAGTAGGCCAGGGCCCGGTGGGAGAAGTGGCTGGCCACCACCTGCCGCCAGCGCTCCGGCACCTCTTCCGCGGAGACGTTGAGGAAGCTGTCATAGATGCCGGCAAAGGTGGCGGTCACTTCCTCCCGGGAGCCGCTGGAGCGCACCACCAGGCGGGTGCCATTGGGGGCCAGCCGGCGGGCGGCGGTGAGCAGCTCGTGGTGGAGCTCCGCCGGCAGCGGCTGGGCCAGGATGAGGGCCTGGAGCTCCCGGGCGGTCTGGGCCACCCCCGTCGGGTCGGCCAGGTCCAGCCGGGCCAGCCGCGCCTCAATCACCTCCTGCAGTGCCGCGGCCTTTCCGGGGATTTTCAGGGTCAGGAACTGCCGGTAGGCCCGGGCGGTGGCCACAAAGCCCTCAGGCACCGCCAGTCCGGCCTGGGCCAGGCGGGCCAGGTTGGCGGCCTTGCCCCCCAGGGCGGCCAGGGCCTCGGGAGACGCCTGGCGGAGAGAGAGTGTGAGGGGGGTGTCAGGGACCGGGGGGTGCTCCGCCAGCCGCACCTGGATGAGGGCCTGGAGATGGCGGCGGGTTTTGTCCAGCTCCGGCCAGCGGTCTCCGGACATCCGGGCCAGGGCGGCCACCAGGCGGGCCAGGTGTTCGTCCAGGGTGTGGATCACCCGGCGCAGCTCCGGCAGGTCCAGACTGAGGCGGCCGGAAAGCTTCTCCTCCAGGTCGCCCATCAGCGCCAGGACGTCGTTGTTGGCCGCCAACACCTGCTGGAAACCCCGGAAGACCTCCTTGAGGCCCAGGGTTCGGGCCGGCTTGCGGCGCCATCGGAAAAAATTCCGCCATCCCATAGGGGGGTGTAAAAATTCTGTAAAAATTAACTTGACAGGGGAGAAAATAAATGTGAATTATTGCACAAAATTCTTACAAATGACGCATAAATTATGCCAACTTCCGGGCCTCATCGGAGA
>JAILZL010000039.1 GCA_023512475.1 Syntrophobacterales bacterium | reverse complement strand
TACCCTCCCCGCCCCCACACGTCCGCCCCCGACCCCGGTCATTCCTCAGCTGCCGGCAGGAAAACAGGACCGGAAGAACCTTCTGTTCCGCCGGGGCAAGGCCCCGGATCTCACCCGTCTGCCCCGCCCTCTTCCGGCTGCCGCCAGAAATCATCCGCCAGCCGCACGATGTCGTCCTCCCCCAGGTAGGAGCCGGTCTGCACCTCGATGATCCGCAGCGGTTCCGGACCGGGGTTTTCCAGGCGATGGGGGGTCTCCACGGGCACATAGACGCTTTCATTGGCCTTCAGCCGCCGCATCTCCGTCCCGATGGTCACCAGGGCCACGCCCTGCACCACCACCCAGTGCTCGGCCCGGAAGCGGTGAAACTGCAGGCTGAGACGCTTGCCGGGCAGCACCTCCACCTCCTTGACCTGAAAGCCCGGGCCGCCGGTGAGTACCGTATAGCGGCCCCAGGGGCGCTCCACCGTGAGGTGCTGCTGCGATTCCGCCAGATTCTGGCGCGCCAGGTCGGCCACCAGGTCCTTCACCTCCTGCACCCGGTCCCGGTGGCAGACCAGGGTGGCATCCGGCGTGTCCACCACCACCGTGTCCTTGAGGCCCAGGGTGGCCACCAGCCGCTGGTGGGCAAAGACCAGGGTTCCTTCGCTGTCCCGATCGTGAACCCGGCCCACCCGGACATTCCCCCGGGGGTCCGGCGGGTAGAGATCATACAGGGCGCTCCAGCTCCCGACGTCGTTCCAGCCCAGATCTGCCGGCACCACCGCCACATGGGGGGCCTTCTCCATAATGCCATGATCCAGGGATACGGCGGGCAGGGCGGCATAGACCTCCTCCAGACTGGGGCCCCCCTCCTGGGTCAGGCGGGACAGGGCCGCATAAGTCTCCGGCAGATAGCGGGCCAGCGCCTCCAGAAACACCTCCCGGCGGAACAGGAAGATGCCGCTGTTCCAGTAGTAGCCCCCGTCCGCCAGGAAAGCCTGGGCCTGCTCCCGGGGAGGTTTCTCCACAAAGCGGACCGCCTCATAGCCCCGGCCGTCCAGGAGCGGCCGGCCCGCTTTGATATAGCCGTAGCCGGTCTCCGGCCGGCTGGGGGTGATCCCGAAAGTGACCAGGTAGCCTTCCTGGGCCAGGGCGGCCCCCACATTGAGGGCTTCATGCAAGGCCTCCTGGTCCCGGATGACATGGTCGGCGGGAAAGACCGCCAGGGTCTGGGCTGCGGGCTCGTCCGCCAGCATCACCGCCGCCAGTCCCACGGCGGCGGCGGTGTTTCGGGCCTCTGGCTCCAGCCACAGTCTCATCTCCTCCCGGCCGTGGCGGAAGAGCTCCAGCCGGATGATGTCCGCTTGGGAGACGCTGGTCACCACCCCCAGGCGGTGGACCGGAATGCGGGGCAACAGGCGGGAGATGGTGGCCTCCAGCATGGACTGGGAACCCAAAAGCCGGAGCACCTGCTTGGGATAGAGGTGACGGCTCACCGGCCAGAAGCGGGTGCCGGAGCCTCCCGCCAGAATCACCCCGAACAGGGGGATATCCGCACCGTGCATGGGCATATTATACCTGCACCATCCGGAATTCTCAAGGAAGAACCCTGAGGGGGCCGAGGCCCGTCAGGTTCCGGCCCGAGCTTGTCCCATGGCGGCGTTTCTGATAGAGTGCGCCCAGAGCCTTTCAGGTGCCATGTCTGCCACCGGACAGGTGTATGATATCGAAGCCCGGGGACTGAGAAAGGCCTTCGGTGCCCGGGTGGCGGTGCGGGAGGTCACCCTCGCGGTGCGGCGGGGAGAGGCCTTTGCTCTGGTGGGGCCGGACGGCGCCGGCAAAACCACCCTCATGCGTCTGCTGGTGGGCATCATGGATCCGGATGGGGGTGAGGCCCGGGTCCTGGGCTACGATACGGTGGCCCAGGCCGAGGAGCTCAAGGAGCATATCGGGTACATGCCCCAGCGCTTCGGGCTCTACGACGACCTGACAGTCCGGGAAAACCTCCTGTTTTACTTTGACCTGTACGGCGTCCCCCGGGCGGTGCGGGAAGAACGTCTGCCGGGCTTGTTGGCCTTTGCCGGTCTGGCCCCCTTCCAGGACCGCCTGGCGGCGCAGCTGTCCGGGGGGATGCGCCAGAAACTGGGGTTGATCTGTGCCTTGAGCCACCGGCCCCGGGTCCTGTTCCTGGATGAACCCACCTTCGGGGTGGACCCGGTCTCCCGGCGGGAGTTCTGGGAGATCTTGCAGCACCTGCTCCAGGAGGGCATGACCATCTTCCTCAGCACCGCCTATCTGGATGAAGCGGAGCGCTCCCACCGGGTGGGCCTGCTCCATGACGGCCGGCTTTTGGCGGTGGACACCCCGGAGGGCCTCAAGGCCGCCTTCGCCGGGGAACTCCTGGAGGTCCGGGCGGGGGATCTCATGCGGGCCCGGGAGCTCTTGACCCGGGCCCCGGGGGTGGAGCAGGTGCTCACCCGGGGGGACCATCTGACGGTGACCGTGTCCCGGGCTGAGGAGGCGGCCCCCGGCCTGCGCCGTCTGCTGACCGACGCCGGCCTGGGACCGGTGGAGCTGTCGCCGACGGCACCCGGTCTGGAAGATTGCTTTGTGCAGCTGGTGCGCCGGCCGCGCCAGGACGCCGCGGAGGAGTGATCAGGGTGTGGGAAGGCATGGAGGAGCTGGCGGAATTGGGACCGGGAGGCCCCTTGGTCTATGGCTCGCTGCCCTATGAGCCGGGGGCCCGTTTGCGGTTGGTGGCCCTGCTCCTGGAACGCCTGGGGGAGCTGTCCCCCATCTGGGCCGGCGCAGCCGCCGGCCGGCTCTCCCTGACCAGCACCTATCAGGGGCAGCCGCGGCTGCTGGTGGATGGCCGGCCGGGACCGGGCGTCTCTTTCAGCCAGGCCGGCTCCCGGCTCTGGGGGGCCCTGGCCGCCCAGGGCCGGGTGGGTCTGGAACTGGTGCCCCGAAGCTGGCGCCCCCCCACCCCGAAGCCGGACTCCCCGGACCTGACGGCCGCGGCCGAGCTCTTGGCCCGTCTGGGGGGCGACCCCCAGGAGGCCCCGGCGCTGCTGTGGGCCCTGGGCAGCGCCGCCCTGAAGGCCCTGGGGGTGGGTTGCCGATATACGGCTCCGGACCGCTTGTCCCTCACCTCCCCCACCCTCTGGCCCGGCGGCCTCCGCTGCGCCGTCCGGGCGGGAGGGCTGGTGCCGGCCTTTGCCCGCCGGGAAGGAGCCTTCTGGCTGGCCCTGGCCCTGCGGGTGGGTTTTGAAGACCTGGCCCGCTGAGGGGCCTCCCTCCCCCGCCCCGCAATCCGGGGCGGAGGAAGAAGGGCCATAAGGTCACCGCCTCCCGGGCCCCTCTCCTTCGGCTGCTGCCGCGCCCGCCATTCAGTGGGCTGACACCCCCAGGGCGGCCATCTCCGCGGCCAGGAGGCCCTCCAGAAACTCCTGCAGCTGCCGCAGTTTCTCCGGGCTGCGGGCCTCAAAGCGCAACACCAGGACCGACTGGGTGTTGGAGGCCCGGATAAGCCCCCAGCCCTCGGGGGTGAGCAGACGCACCCCGTCCAGGTCCAGGAACTCGGCCTGCTGCTGCTTCAGCCGCACCTTGAGGCGCTCCACCACCTCAAATTTCAGCTCCTCCGGGCAGGGCCGGCGGATTTCCGGGGTGGCATAAGCCGGGGGCAGATCCGCCAGGAGCTCCGGCAGGGGGCGCTCGGCCGCAGCCAGGATCTCCAGCAGGCGGCCGGTGGCGTAAAGGGCGTCGTCGTAACCGAAGTAGCGGTCGGCAAAAAAGAGGTGGCCGCTCATCTCTCCGGCCAGCAGGGCCCCCTCCTCCAGCATCTTCTGTTTGATGAGGGAATGGCCGGTCTTCCACATCACCGGCCGCCCGCCGTGGCGGGCCACGTCCTCATACAGGCGCTGGGAGCACTTCACCTCCCCGATGACGGTGGCGCCGGGATGCCGGCGCAGGATGTCCCGGGCAAAGAGGATGAGGAGCAGGTCCCCCCAGATGATGCTCCCCTCCGGCCCCACCACCCCCAGGCGGTCGCCGTCGCCGTCGTAGGCCACCCCCACCTCCAGGCGCTCTCTGGCCACCAGCTCCCGCAGGTGAGTCAGGTTGGCCTCCACCACGGGATCGGGCTCATGCACCGGGAAGCGGCCGTCCATCTCGCAGTAAAGGGGGAAGACCTCGCACCCCAGCCGTTTCAGGAGCTCCACCGCCACCGGGCCGGCGGTGCCATGCCCGCCGTCCACCCCCACCTTCAGGGGCCGGGCCAGCCGCAGCTGGCCACTGAGGTAAGCCAGATAATCCGGCAGGATCTCTCTCCGGGACAGGGAGCCCTGACCGGACACCTGCGCCCCCGCTTCCGCCAGCCGGCGCAGCTCCTGGATCTCCTCCCCGAAGAGGGTGTGGGGCCCGGCGCAGATCTTGAAGCCGTTGAATTCCGGGGGGTTGTGGCTGGCGGTGATGATGATGCCGCCGTCGGTTTTCAGATGCCGCACGGCGAAATAGAGCACCGGGGTGGGCACCACCCCCACGTCCAGCAGATCCAGGCCGCTGTCCATCAGGGCCTGGGCCAGGACCGCCCGCCAGGCCGGGGAGGTCTCCCGGCAGTCCCGCCCCAAAGCCAGGCGGCGCCGTCCCTGCCGGTGGTAGAAGACCCCCAGGGCCCGCCCCAGGCGGTAAACTCCTTCCTCATCCAGATCCTGCCCCACCCGGGCCCGGATGTCGTATTCCCGAAAGATGTGCGGCTTGATGGCAGCCTCCCCCGTGCCCGCGGCACCCTTCTTTCTGAGGACGGACAAAATACGGGGTCCCGGCTGGAAACGGAACCCCGTGATGCTTACTGGCGGGGACGACGAGATTTGAACTCGCGACCTCCGGCGTGACAGGCCGGCGTTCTAACCATGCTGAACTACGCCCCCGGCATCCGGCCGCGTCTGGTAGGCGGAACAGGATTCGAACCTGTGACCCCCGGCTTGTAAGGCCGATGCTCTCCCGACTGAGCTACCCGCCCGACGCGCTTTTACACTGTCTCACAGGAGTGCGGCCCTGTCAAGGTAGAAGACGCCGCCTCGGCAGGCCGGTGAAAAACACCCTTTGCCCGAAAGCCGGCGGGCAAGGCTGGCCGATGTTGCCGGTTGGGCGAAGGCAAATCCCATGCATGGGTTGGGGCAGGACTGCGGGGGGAAGGCAGGGTCTCCGGCCCCTGGCCCTCCTCGCATAAGCATGGTCAACCACCTGTCAGGCAGGCCCTGCCCGGAGGTCGCGACCGGCGGTTGTTGATTTTTGCCACTGTCGTTTTTCCCAACATTTTAATTTTATTGTATTATCAAGTAGTTAACTATAGGTGGTCCGAGGCTGTCGGATTTCCCGGCAGAGGCAAAATCCGACACCCTGCCCTTTTGGCCCGGGAATTCCCAGGCCGTGCGGGTTTCCGGCCGTGGCACGCCCCTTGCTCCTTAAAGGGGCAAATCCCATCGGACAGACCAGACCTAAAAAGGAGACGGGGCCATGTCGCACAGTGAAAAACACCAGGCACGGGAAGGCCCGACAATGCAAGAGGTCTTTGGGTTTCGGATCCCCACCCGGGGTTATTACCTCCACCGGGGCCACACCTGGATCCGCATCGAGGCGGAGGACCGGGTCAAAGTGGGGGTGGATGATTTCTCCCAGAAGATCCTGGGGCCCGCGGACGCCGTGAAACTCCCCGAGATCGGCCGGGAATACTATCAGGATCACATCTTTCTGGCCCTGCTGCGCCAGGGGCACAAGGCCCCCTTTCTGGCCCCGGTGGATGGGCAGGTGGCGGCCATCAATGAGGCAGCCGCCCGGGAACCCCGCCTCATCCATGACGATCCTTACGGGGAGGGCTGGCTCCTGGAGGTGCGGCCCACCAACCTGAAGCACAACCTGGAACACCTCCTCACCGGGGAGGCGGCGGTCACCTATATCAGCGAGGAGGCCCACCGGCTGCTCCATCTCATGGAGGCCAAGGTGGGGGTGACGCTGCCCACCGGCGGCACGGTGGTGGATGACGTCTACGGCCATTACCCGCAACTGGGCTGGCGGCCCCTGGTGCAGGACCTCTTCCTGCCCACCCTCTCCCGCACCTGGCGCAAACGGGTGGGGGACCTGGACGCCGAGACCCTGCGGCGGGAGGTCTTCCGCATCCTCGCCCGGGCGGTGGAGGAGCCGGTCTTCGCCCAGGCGCTCAGGAACCTGAGGGCCGAGGTCCTGGAGGGCTACCACCTGCCCGAGGAGGCCAAGACCGCCCTTCTGGCCGGGGACGTGGCCTGGCTCAACGAACACATCGGCGAGCTCACCCAGAAGCAGTTGCGCTTCATCCGTTCCTGCCTGATGCCCAACCGCATCGGCCGGGCCGGGCGGCGGGCGGTGAGCTGACGGCCGGGCGCGGGAACCGGACACTGACACCGGCAATGGCCAACAACTCAACCCAGCAGGGCTGGAGGGACGGGGCCGGGGCTCCGGCCCTGGGCCCGCGGCCGGGAGGCGGACATGACTCCGGAGAAACACGGCGCAGTATTGGTGGTGGGGGGCGGCATCGCCGGCATGCAGGCGGCCCTGGACCTGGCCGAGGCCGGCTTTTTCGTGCACCTGGCGGAAAAGAGCGCCGGCATCGGCGGGGTGATGGCGCAGCTGGACAAGACCTTCCCCACCAACGACTGCTCCATGTGAATTATTTCGCCCAAGTTGGTCGAGTGCGGTCGGCACTTGAACATTGAGCTTCTGACGTTGACGGAGCTGGTCAGCCTCACCGGGGAGGAAGGGAATTTCACCGCCACCCTGAGGCAAAAGCCCCGCTATGTGGACCCGGACAAATGCATCGGCTGCGGCCTGTGCGCCGAGAAGTGCCCCAAAAAGGTGGCGGATGACTTTAACGCCGGCCTGGCCAAACGCAAGGCCATCTATGTCAAGTTCAGCCAGACGGTGCCCCTGAAGTACGCCATCGACCGGGACGCCTGCATCTATTTCAGGAAGGGCACCTGCAAGGCCTGCGAAAAGCACTGCCCCGCCGGCGCCATCCGACTGGACGACGAGGAAAAGATCCTCACCCGGCAGGTGGGCGCGGTGATCCTGGCCGCGGGCTTCAAGCCCTACGATCCCCGGGTGCTGGCCGGCTACGGCTACGGCCGCCATCCCGCGGTGGTCACCGGGCTGGAATTCGAGCGCATCCTCAGCGCCTCCGGGCCCTTCGGCGGGCATCTGGTGCGGCCGGCGGATCATGCCGAGCCCCGGCGCATCGCCTGGCTGCAGTGCGTCGGCTCCCGGGACACCCACCCCGACTCCCACACCTACTGCTCCGGCGTCTGCTGCATGTACGCCATCAAGCAGGCGGTCATCGCCCAAGAGCACGCCGGCCCGGGCCTGGAGACCACCATCTTCTTCATGGACATGCGCACCTACGGCAAGGATTTCGAGCGTTACTCCGACAACGCCCGGGACCGGCTGGGGGTGCGCTTCGTGCGCTCCCGGGTGCATTCGGTGGATCCCCTGGCCGGGGACGGCCGCCAGGTGCAGCTCACCTATGTGGATGAACAGGGCCGGCGCCATCAGGAGCCCTTTGACCTGGTGGTGCTCTCCATCGGGCTGGAGGCGCCGCCGGACTTCCGGGAGCTGGCGGCGCGCCTGGGGGTGGAGCTGGACCGCCACGGCTTTGCCGCCGCCGCCTGCTCTGCGCCGGTGGCCACCTCCCGGCCGGGGGTGTATGTCTGCGGCGCCCTGGCGGGCCCCAAGGACATCCCCTCCTCCGTGATGGAGGCCTCCGCGGCGGCGGGCGCCGCGGCCAGCCGCTTAAGCGACGTGCGCTTCACCCGGGTGCGGGAGAAGACCTTCCCGCCGGAGCGGGACGTCACCCTGGAGGAGCCCCGCATCGGGGTCTTTGTCTGCAACTGCGGCATCAACATCGCCGGGGTGGTGAACGTCCCGGAGGTGGCGGCCTATGCCCGCACCCTCCCGGGCGTGGTGCATGTGGAGGAGAATCTCTACTCCTGCTCCCAGGACACCCAGGACCGCATGAGCGAGATCATCCGGGAGTACCGCCTCAACCGGGTGGTGGTGGCGGCCTGTTCCCCCCGGACCCATGAGCCCCTCTTCCAGGAGACCCTCACCAATGCGGGGCTGAACAAATATCTCTTTGAGATGGCCAACATCCGCAACCAGGACTCCTGGGTGCACGCCCAGACCCCGGAGCTGGCCACCGCCAAGGCCAAGGACCTGGTGCGCATGGCGGTGGCCAAGGCGGCCCTGCTGCAGCCCCTGGCGGAGACGGAGCTGCTGGTCTCCCAGAGCGCCCTGGTGGTGGGGGGCGGAGTGGCGGGCATGAGCGCCGCCCTCACCCTGGCCCGCCAAGGCTACCCGGTGCACCTGGTGGAGCGGGAAGCCGAACTCGGGGGGGTGGCCCGGCGGCTGCTGGCCACCTGGCAGGGCGAGGACGTGGGGGCCCTCGTGGCCCGGCTGGCCGCCGAGGTGGCGGCCGAACCGCGCATCTCCGTCTATACCCGGACCTCCCTGGCCCAGGTGCAGGGGTTTGTGGGCAATTTCCGCACCCGCCTGGAGACCCCCGAAGGCCCCCGGGAAGTGGAGCACGGGGTGGCGGTCATCGCCAGCGGCGCCCGGGAATACCGCCCCACCGAGTACCTCTACGGCGAACACCCCGCCGTGGTGACGCAATTGGAGCTGGATGAGCTCCTTAAGGGCAACGACCCCCGCCTGGAGACGCTGGAGAGCCTGGCCTTCATCCAGTGCGTGGGCTCCCGGGAGGAGGAACGCCCCTACTGCTCCAAGGTCTGCTGCACCCATGCGGTGAAGGCGGCCCTGGAGATGAAGCGCCGCCGGCCTGAGGCCCAGGTGACCATCCTCTATCGGGACATGCGCACCTACGGCCCCCGGGAGGACCTCTACCTCGCCGCCCGGGAGCAGGGGGTGCTCTTTGTGCGCTACTCCCGGGATCGCAAGCCCCAGGTGTCCGCGGCGGACGGCCGCCTGCTCCTGAGCTTCGTGGACCCCATCCTGGGCCTGCCGGTGAAGCTGCCGGTGGATCTCCTCTGCCTGGCCGCGGCCATCGAATCCCACCGGGATCAGGGTCTGGCCCAGATGTTTCGGGTGCCCCTGGACGGCGACGGCTGGTTTCTGGAGGCGCACCAGAAGCTGCGGCCGGTGGATTTCGCCACCGACGGCGTCTTTCTCTGCGGTCTGGCCCACTACCCCAAGCCCCTGGAGGAGAGCCTCGCCCAGGCCCAGGCCGCCGCGGCTCGGGCCGCCACGGTGCTGGCCAAACCCAGCATCCGGGTGAGCGGGCTGGTCTCCCGGGTGGCGCCGGAGCTCTGCTGCGGCTGCCAGATGTGTATCAATGTCTGTCCTTATCAGGCCATCAGCTTTGATGCGGCCCAGGGGGTGGCAGTGGTGAACGAGGCCCTGTGCAAGGGCTGCGGTGCCTGCGCCGCCACCTGCCCCAGCGAGGCGGTGATCCTCCTGGGGTTCACCCCGCGGCAGTTGATGGCCCAGATCAAAAGCGCCCTGGCCGCCTGAAGGGCGTAAAGGAGAAACCATGGATACGGCCTTCGAACCCAGACTGCTGGCCTTGGTCTGCAACTGGTGCGCCTATGGCGCCGCCGATCTGGCCGGGGTGAGCCGCCTCCAGTATCCGGCTAACGTCCGGCTGATCCGGGTGATGTGCTCCGCCACCGTCTCCCCCCACCACATCCTGAGGGCCCTGCAAAGCGGCGCCGACGGGGTGCTGGTGGGCGGCTGACACCTGGGGGACTGCCATTACCTGTACGGTAATCACCTGACCAAAAAGCGGCTGGAGTTCCTGCAGGAATTTGTCCGGATCTTCGGTCTGGAGGGGCGGCTCCGCCTGGAGTGGATCTCCTCCGCCGAGGCCACCAGATTCGTGCAGGTCATGACGGAATTTACCGAGCAGATCCGCCGGCTGGGCCCCAGCCCCCTGCGGCGGTGGGGCCAGGACTGGGCCGCCTTCCGCCTGCCGCCGGTGTCCGAGGCGGAGGCCCGGGCTGCCTGCGCCTGCGGTCACGGCCCCGCGGACCCCCGCCCGGGGGCGCCCGCCTGAGGAGGCTCTATGGCTGAGCTCAAAGATCTCGTGCGCCAGTGGCTGGAAAGCGGCCGGGTGGATCTTTTCCTGGGCTACAAGGAGGTGGCCGGCCATCCCCTGCCCTATGCCTTCAGCCGGGACAATCTGGAGGAGGTGGCGGAGCTCATGGTCAGCCCGGCCCGCTACTCCCTGGAGAAACTGGCCGCCAACATCCTGAAGGCCCGGCCCGGACTCAGAATCGGCCTGTTGGCCCGGGACTGCACCCGCCGGGCCGTCAATGTGCTCACCATCTACAACCAGGTGGAGCCCGGTCAGGTGGAGCTCCTGGACCTGAGCTGCTGCCCTTCCCGGCCCCAGGTGAGCTGCAGCGCCCTTACCCCCCCTGAGGTGGGGGAGGTGAAGCGGGCCCTGGGTCTGGACAACCGCCTCACCCCGGAGCAGTTCGAGGCCATCCCCGCCCCCGAGCGCCTGGGCCGCTGGCTGTATGAATTCCAGAAGTGTCTCAAGTGCTACGGCTGCCGGGACATCTGTCCGGTGTGCTTCTGCCGGGAGTGCTCCCTGGAGCACGGCGAGCTGGTGGAGCCCCGGGACCTGCCGCCGGAGGTGCCCATGTTTCACTGGGTGCGGGCGGTGCACATGGCAGGCCGCTGCATCGACTGCGGCCTGTGCGAGGAGGCCTGTCCGGTGGACATCCCCCTCAGGCTCCTGTACCGCCTGACCAACCGCATTGTCCGGGAGCTTTTCGGCTATGACACCGGCCTCACCCTGACCCGGCCGCCCTTCAGCGTCCTGGGGGTGGGCCCGGCCGAACCCCGGGAGGCCGCCGGCGGCAAAGGGAGATAACCATGTATAAGCTTGTGCCATCCATCTGTTCCTACTGCGGCACCGGCTGCGGCGTGCTCTTTGAAGTGCTGGACCACCGCATCCTGGGGACCCTGCCCCTGAAGACCCATCCGGTGAATGAGGGCCGGCTGTGCCTCAAGGGCTGGAGCCTGCATGAGTATGTGGAAAGCGACATGCGCCTCACCGGCCCGTATCTCCGGATCAACGGCCGGCTGCACCAGGTGACCTGGGAGCGGGCCATCGGCTTTGCGGCCCGGCGCCTCACGGAGATCGTGGACCGCTACGGTCCGGACAGCGTCGGGGTGCTGGCCTCGGCCAAGATCAGCAATGAGGAAAATTATCTCCTGCAGAAATTCGCCCGGGCGGTGGTGGGCACCAACAATGTGGACCACTGCGCCCGCCTCTGACACTCCTCCACGGTGGTCGGTCTGACCGCCGCTTTCGGGAGTGGGGCGATGACCAACTCCATCGCCGAGATCGAGGACAGCGCCTGCATCTTCGTCATCGGCTCCAACACCACCGCCTGCCATCCCCTGGTGGCCCGGCGCATCTTCCGGGCCAAGGAGAAGGGCGCGGCCCTGCTGGTGGCCGACCCCCGGCGCATCCAGCTGAGCCTTTTTGCACATGTGGCGGTGCAGCAGCGGGTGGGGAGCGATGTGGCCCTGTTAAACGGCCTCATGCACCTCATCCTCAAAAACGGCTGGGAGGACAGGGAGTACATCGCTGAGCGCACCGAAGGCTTCGAGGAGGTGGAAGAGCTCCTGGCGGATTACCCCCCGGACCGGGTGGCCGCCATCACCGGGGTGGCGCCCCAGGATCTGGCCAGAATGGCGGAGCTCTATGCCACCCGCAAGCCCGCCGCCATCCTCTACACCATGGGCATCACCCAGCACACCACCGGGGTGGACAACGTCAAGGCCATCTGCAACCTGGCCATGCTCACGGGCAATGTGGGCTTCGCCAGCGCCGGGGTCAATCCTCTGCGGGGTCAGAACAACGTCCAGGGCGCCTGCGACATGGGGGGCCTGCCCAATGTCTTCCCGGGCTATCAGGCCGTCAACGTGCCGGAGAACAACGCCAAGTTCTCCCAGGCCTGGGGCCGGCCCCTCTCCGACAAACCCGGCCTCACCATCATGGAGATGGTGAAGGCCATGGAGGAGGGCCGCCTCAAGGCCCTGTATGTGGTGGGGGAAAACCCCAAGCTCAGCGATCCGGACATGAACCACCTGCGCCATGCCATGAAGAACCTGGAGCTCCTCATTGTCCAGGACCTCTTCCTCTCCGAGACGGCCCAGGGCGCGGATGTGGTCTTCGCCGCGGCCTCCACCGCCGAAAAGGAGGGCACCGTCACCAATACCGAGCGCCGGTGCCTGCGCTTTTACCAGGCCATTGAGCCCCTGGGCGACTGCCTGCCGGACTGGGAGATCATCTGCCGCCTGGCCACCGCCATGGGGTATCCCATGCACTACACCGGCCCGGAGGAGATCTTCCGGGAGATCACCCGGCTCACCCCCAGCTACGCCGGGATGAGCTATGAGCGCCTGGGACTCACCGGCCTGCAGTGGCCCTGCCCCACCCCGGAGCACCCGGGCACCCCATTTCTGCACCGGGACCGCTTCACCCGGGGCCGGGGCAAGTTCCACCCCGTCTCGTATCTGGACCCGGCGGAGCTGCCCGACGAGGAGTATCCGTATTTCCTCACCACCGGGCGGATGTTCGCCCACTATCACACCGGCACCATGACCCGGGTGTCGCCCCATCTGGACCGGGAGCAGCCCACCGGCTATGTGGAGATCCATCCCGACGATGCGGCGCGTCTGGGGATCGCCGAGGGGGAGACGGTGGCGGTGGCTTCCCCCCGGGGGCGCCTGGAGGCGCCGGCCCGCATCTGCCGCACGGTGCGGCCGGGGAACCTCTTCCTCCCCATCCATTTCGGGGAGAACCCCACCAATGTTCTCACCAGCGCCGAGGCCCTGGATCCCCTGGCCAAGATCCCGGAATTCAAGGTGAGCAAGGCCCGGCTGGAAAAAGTGCAGCCATCATGATAGGATATCCTTGACAGGGACCGACACGGCACCGGGGGGAAGGCGGCGGCGCCCTCTTCCCCGGTGGACGGACCTCGGCGATGAGTCCCGGCAGACAGTCATACAATCTGGCCATTGTGGGCGGCGGCCGCCAAGGCCTGGCCCTCCTGGAGGCCCTCACCGCCCACCGGCGGGAGACCCCCCTGAAGGTGGTGGCGGTGGCCGACAGAGACCCGGAGGCCCCCGGGCTGCGCTTCGCCCGGGAACACCGCCTCCTCACCACCTCCGACGCGGGCGAGCTCCTGAAACTGCCGGAGGTGGACATCATCGTCAACGCCACCGGCGACCCGGAGCTCTCCCGGAAGCTGGAAGCCGAGGTGCCGGAGCGCTGCCTCGTCCTCAATCTTGACCGCCCTGTGACCGGGGAGGATTTCTTTGACCTCATCTCCATGGAGCTGGCGCCTCTGGCGGAAGACCAGCCCCTGAAGCTGGGGCTGGTGGGGGCCGGCAAGGCCGGCTACGAGGTCCTGGAGCACCTGACCCGGGACGAGCGCTACCGGGGCCGCCTCCGGATCATCGGCGTGGCGGACCCCAACCCGGAGGCCCCGGGCCTCAGGCTGGCCCGGGAGCTGGGGCTGCCTACCTACTCCGACTGCATGCCCCTGCTGGCCGCCGAACCGGACCTGATCCTGGAGCTCACCGGCGACGCGGAGGTCAGGGACCGGATCCTGCAGGCCAAAGGGCCCGCCACCCAGATCATCGATCACGTCAAAGCCCGCCTCTTCTGGGACCTGCTGAAAAGGGAGGAGGAACGCCTGCGCCAGAAGGTGGCGCAGGAACTGCGCCTGGCCGGCCAGCGCAGCCACTTCCAGCGCATCTTCGACCATCTGCCCGACCCGGTCATTGTCCTGCGGTCCGATTACATGGTGGAGGAGGCCAATCGCCCCTTCCTGCAACGCTTCCGGAAATCCCCGGAGGAGGTCATCGGGCACCCCTGCTACGAGGTGTTCCATCATTTTGACGAGCCCTGTGACCGCAAGGGCATGACCTGCCCCTTGCACCGGGTGCTGGAAACCCACGAGACCGCCCAGGTGCTGCAGACCTCCCGCAATCCTGACGGCACGGTGCGCTACGACGAAATCACCATGTCCCCCCTCACCGCGCCGGGATGGCGGCGGCCCCGGGTCATTGAGGTCATCAAGGACGTCACCGAACGCAAAAAGCTGGAGGCGGAACTGCGCCATTCGGAGCAGCGGGCCAAGGACTTCCTCCTGCGGACCATCAAGGACAAGATCTTCCTGGAGACCATCGTCAACGGCATCGCCGACCACATGATGGTCATCGACCTGGACTACCGCATCATTGAGGTCAACCGGGCCCTCCTGGAGATGGTGGGCAAGAAAAAGGAGCAGGTGGTGGGACGCCATTGCTATGAAATTTCCCACCACCTCCAGGAGCCCTGCCAGCTGCCGGATCACCCCTGCCCCCTCAAAGAGGCGGTGCAGAGTGACCGGGCCGCCTCCGCCACCCATGTGCATTTCGACCGGGAGGGCCGGGAGCGCTACTACCATGTGGTCTGCCACCCCCTGAAGGATGAATCCGGCCGGGTGGTGCAGGTGGTGGATCTCTCCCGGGACATCACCCAGGAAGTGATGGGGCGGATGCGCTCCCTGCACGAAGACAAGATGGCCTCCCTGGGGAAGCTGGCCGCCAGCGTGGTGCATGAGATCAACAATCCCCTGACCGGCATCCTCAATTTCATCAAGCTGATGCAGGCCACCATGGATCAGGGCACCCTGACGGAGGCGGATCTGGCCGATTTCCGGCGCTATCTGGACGTGGTCTATCAGGAGACCCAGCGGGTGAGCCGCACCCTGGCCAATCTTCTGACCTTCTCCCGCAAGACCAAGCCTGAGGCCAGGCCCCTGGACCTCAATGCCGTGCTGGAGGCCGCCCTGTCCCTGGTGAGCTATCAGCTGCGTCTCCAGGGAATCACGGTGGAGCGCCGCTATGCCCCCGATCTGGCGCCGGTGCTGGCGGACAAGGGCCAGATGACCCAGGTCTTCCTCAACCTCTTCCTCAACGCCATCGACGCCATGCCGGAAGGGGGCACCCTGACCCTCACCACCCGGAACACCCGGCGCCGGGAGGTGGAGGTCAAGGTGACGGACACCGGCAAGGGCATCCCCAAGGAGCACATCTCCCAGATCTTTGAACCCTTCTTCACCACCAAAAAGGCCGCCTCCGGCGCCGGCCTGGGGCTGTCGGTGGTGTATGGCATCATCCGGGATCACAAGGGGATCATCAAGGTGGACAGCGTGGTGGGCAAGGGCAGCACCTTCACCCTCCGCCTGCCCGCCCACATCGCAAAGGATGAGCATGTTGCCGCATAAGAAGATCCGCATTCTGGTGGTGGATGACGAGCCCAGCATCCGGGAATCCTTGAGCGGCTGGCTGAAACGCTCCGGCTCTGAAGTGGACACCGCCCCGGACGGTCCCACGGCGTTGGCCAAGTGCGAGGCAACCCACTTCGACATCGCCCTCATCGATGTCAAGATGCCGGAGATGGACGGCATCACCCTGCTCAGGAAACTCAAAGAGCTGGACCCGGACACCTCCGTGCTCATGATGACCGCCCACGGCGACATCCAGGACGCGGTCCAGGCCATCAAGGCGGGGGCGTACGACTACCTCCTCAAGCCCTTCGAACTGGAGGAACTGACCTTCACCATCAACAAGATGGTGGAGATGCAGACCCTGGCCATGGAGAACCTCATCCTCAAGGACCGCCTGGCCTCCGTCACCCGCTTTGAGAATCTGGTGGGCCAATCCCCGCCCATGCTCAAGCTGTACGAGACCATCCTGGATGTGGCCAAGACCGACGCCACCGTGCTCATCACCGGGGAGACGGGGACGGGCAAGGAGCTGGTGGCCCGGGCCATCCACGCCCAGAGCCCCCGGTGCTATGCCCCCTTCATCGCCATCAACTGCGGCGCCTTCACCGAGCATCTCCTGGAGAGCGAGCTCTTCGGGCATGAGAAGGGCGCCTTCACTGACGCCAAATACACCAAGAAAGGCCGCCTGGAGATGGCCAACGGCGGCACCCTCTTCCTGGATGAAGTGGGCGACATCTCCATGAAGATGCAGATTGACCTGCTCCGGGTCCTGGAAACCCACGAGTTCACCCGGGTGGGGGGCACCGCCGTCCTAAAGAGCGACTTTAGGGTCATCGCCGCCACCAACCAGGATCTGCAGGAGGCCATCCGGCGCAAGACCTTCCGGCAGGACCTCTACTACCGCCTCAATGTGGTGCACATCCATGTGCCCCCGCTGCGGGAGCGGGTGGAGGACATCCCCCTGTTGGCCCAGCATTTCCTGAGGCGCTACGCCACGGAGATGAAAAAGAAGATCGACTCCATCCACCCCAAGGCCCTGGAGGCCATGCAGCGCTATCCCTGGCCGGGAAACGTGCGGGAGCTGGAGAACGCCATCGAGCGGGCGGTGGTGGTGGGCAAGGGCCGGCAGATCAAGCTCTCGGACCTCCCCTTCCTGCAGGCGGCGGAAGAGGGGCCGGATTACACCGACCTGTCCCTGGAGGAGATGGAACGGCGCCACATCGCCCGGGTCCTGGCCGCCAAGGGGCGGAACCTCTCCCATGTGGCCCGGGTCCTGCGCATCAATCGCTCCACCCTGTATGAGAAGATCAAGAAGTACGGCCTCTCCACCTAGGACCCTGATGGGATGGGGCGGCCGCTTGTGCCGCTTGGGCGAAGCCACCTCCCAATTTATGGGGTTGGGGGAGGGGGGTGCGGGGGGCAGGGTCGGTGGCCCTTGGCCCCTTCCCTGAAGAACCTCTTTCAACTATCTGGTAGAGCGGCTCAGCCGGTGGCGGGCAAGATGGGGGCGGAAGGGGGCCGGGGCATTGCCGAAGGGGCCCCACACCGCCTTTCCGGGACTCACCCGCACGGGAAGGTCCGCTGTTTCAAGGGGCCTGGCCCCGGAGAGTATTCGTTCCACTACGGTGGGGCCGCCTTTGCCGCACCTCTCCCCCCGCCTTCCTGAACCCGGGTCGCCGCCCGCACCCCCCGGCGCGGTGCGGCGCCGGTGGGTGGCTCACTTGCTGTGGAGGAATTCCCTGACCAGGCGGTCCCAGCCCAGTTGCGGGTAGTTGCCGATGAGGTCGTCCACCAGGGTGCCCCCGGAAGGCAGGGTGAGCCCCGCCTCCGACTGGAGCAGGCCCAGGAGCCGCTGGGTTTCATGCTCGATCCAGGCCACGTTGCACTGGCCGAAGAGCATCTTTTCCAGGTCCGGCTTGAGATCCGAGGGGGAGATGAGAAAGAGCCAGCCGGCGCCGTAAGGGTCGTCGTGCACCAGGGCGGGGTGCTCCTGCACCGCGGGATTGACCGCCTCAATGAAGCCGCACACCGGGGAGAGGATGGGGGCCTCCCGGCCGTGGCGCACCAGGCTGAGGAGGGGGTGGTCGGCCCGGACCTGGCTCCCCACCTCCGGGAGGCGGAGTTCCTCGGGCGCCCCGAAGAGATGCACGCAGAAATCGTCCAGGCCCACCCGCACCCGGCCGGCGTTTTCCAGGGCCACCCAGGTGTGCCCCCGGTGCAGGAAGCTGGAGGTAGGCACCGCCACCCCCAGGACTTCCTGCACCCGGGGGCGCTCCGGGGCCAGGAAGAATTCGAACTGCTCCTCCAGAAGCTCATCAAAGGAGCACTCATGGCAAAGGCGGGTCATCATCAGGCGGCACTGCTGCTCCCCGAAGCGCTGGCGCATCTTCTCCTCCCAGGAGGCCAGCGGCTTGGGATGGGCCCGGCGCTTGGCGATCTGGGCGGCGGCCGCGGCGGTCAGCGCCCGGTCCAGCTCGCAGTGCTCGCACTCAAAATCCTTGTCGCAGATCTTGTAATCGATGACGCCGGCCTCCATCCAGATGCACGGCTTCTTCTCATCGAGGATGCCCTGAGTCATGGGAGTGCCCTGCCTTTCTCATGGGATGGGACCGGGGCGGGAGGCGCTCGCCCCCCGCCCGCCGGATGGTCGCACTCAGGCGCCCCTCCAGGTGCGTTTGTCCCACCGGTCCCAGCCCTCGAAGCCCCGCCGGGTGGAGGGCGCCTGGAGATGCCGGGTGAAGAAGCCCCGCACCAGCCGGCGCCAGCCCAACACCGGGAAGTGGCCGTAGACATCATCCACGATGCTGCCGCCGCTGGGCAGGGTGTAGCCCGCCTTGTCGCTCAGCATCTCCAGGAGGCGGTGGGTCTCTTCTTCGATCCAGGCCACGGTCTCGGGCCCAACCACCAGGTTGTCCAGATTGTGCTTCAGATTGGTGGGCTCCATGAGATAGAGCCAGCCCTCGCCGTAGGGGTCATCGTGGATGAGGCGGGGGTTTTTTACGGCCTTCTCATTCAGCTCCACCACCGTGCCATCCACCGGCGCCACAAAGGAGGCTTTGTGCCCCTGGCGCAGCAGGGCCATGAAGATGTGGTCCTGGTAATAGACCTTGCCCGGCTCCGGGGGCTGGAGGGCCTCCGCCGGCCCCAGGATCTTCTGGGAGAAGTCATCCAAGCCCACCCGGACCCGGTCCGGTTTCTCCAGCACCACCCAGGCGTGGCCCCGATGCAGGTAATAATCTTCGGTGGGCACCGTAAAACCGAAGACCTGTGCCATTTTGGTCGGGCTTTTCATGGCTGTGGCCCTCCTTGCGTGGGTTGCCTTATATGGAAGCAATGAGCGTGCCAAGCGGTCACAAGAATAACTTATTGATATCCTTGGGAAAAAAAAGAGGCCCCCCCGACGGCGGCGGCGCCTGTGGGAAAAGCCCACAGCCCATCGGGGTCGCTGGCATAACTACTTAATTTTATTGATTATCAGGATGGGAACCATGCGTTGCAAATTCCTACGCCAGCAGCCGCCTCAGGCCTCTCACTTATAAAAATATGACGCTGCCGACGAACTCTAGGGTGTAGAT
>JAILZL010000001.1 GCA_023512475.1 Syntrophobacterales bacterium | reverse complement strand
ATAGGATACAAGGGCTTTCGTGAAAAGTTACACATGTAGGGGATGTGCCGACGCCGGACCCTGTTTCGGCTAAGCTATTAAAATTACTAATAAATTAAAAGGTGGCCTTGCGGGATGATTGATATCGACTGGACCCTGTTTGTTCAAATCGTCAATTTCCTCCTGCTGACCTACCTGCTCAACCTGGTGCTCTTCCGGCCTTTGCGTCAGGGTCTGAAGCAGCGTCAGGCGGTGCTGGCCGGCTATGAGGGCGAGATTGCCCAGCTGAGCGAGGCCGAGCAGGGCCGGCTGTCAGAGGTGGAACGGCAACTGCTGGAAGCCCGGCGGGAAGGGCTGCAGCAGCGGGAGGCCCGGCGACTGGAGGGGACCCAGGCGGAAGCCCAGCTCCTGGAGCAGGTGAAAAAGGAGGTGGAGACGGAGTGGGCCCAGGTCTCCGAGAAAATCAAAAGCGATGTCGCCAAAGCCCGGGAGGCCCTGTCGGCCCAGGCGCAGGAGTTTGCCCACGCCTTGGCGGTGAAACTGATCGGGAGGGAGGTGGCATGAGCATGCGCATGGTCAAAGCCCTGCCCCTGATGGTGCTGCTGGTGGGGGTGGCCGGAGTCGCCCTGGCCGGGGGCGGCGGTGAGCACGGGGGCGTCACCGAGGCCAAGATGCAGGACCTCATCTGGCGCACCTTCAACTTCATCGTCTTTGCCGCCATCCTCATCAAGCTGGCGGTCAGGCCCGCCAAGGAGTTCTTCGCCACCCGGGCCCAGAGCATCGCCCAGAACCTGGAGGAGCTGGAGGCCAAAAAGCAGGCCGCGGCAGCCGCCCTGGCCGCGGCGGAGGCCCGCCTCAAGGAAGTGGAGAAGGAGCGGGAGCGCCTCATCCAGCAGTTTGTGGCGGAAGGGGAGCTGGAGAAGGCCGCCATCCTCAAAAAGGCGGAGATGGTGGCCCAGCGCATCAAAGAGATGGCCCGCATGACCATCGAGGCGGAGACCAAGCGGGCGGCCCAGGAGTTGAAGCGGGAGGTGGCGGAGCAGGCCACCCGCTTGGCGGAAGAGATGATCCGGCAGAAACTCACCTTCACCGACCATCAGCGTCTGGTGGAGGAATACCTTGAAAAGGTGGTGGAGAAGCATTGATTGACCTGACCGTTTCCCGACGCTATGCCAAGGCCCTGATGATGCTGGGCCAGGAAGATGGCAAATACAAGGAATACGGGGAGGAGCTTTTGGGCTTCGCCCAGCTCATGGAGCGGGAACCGGAGCTCAAGCATGCCCTGCTCAACCCCATCCATGGCCTGGAGGAGCGGCGCACCTTGCTTCTCCATCTGACGGAGGTGCTTCAGCTCTCCCCCCTCATGGGCAACTTTCTCAAACTCCTGTTTGACAAGCACCGTCTGGGGGCCCTGCCGGGTATTGCCCAGGTCTACCAGCAGCTGGTGGATGAGCTGGAAAATGTCAAACGGGCCCGGGTGAAGGCCGCCATCCCCCTGGACGAAGGCATGCAGGAGCGCCTGCGCCAGGCCCTGGAGCAGATGACCGGCTCCCGGGTGGTGATGGAAGTGGAAGAAGACCCCACCATCATCGGCGGCATCGTCGCCCGGGTGGGGGATCTGGTGCTGGACGGCAGCATCCGCACCCAGCTCATGTCCTTACGAGAATCCTTAATTAAAGGCGAGGTTTGATACATGGAAATCAGAGCCGAGGAAATCAGCCAAATCATCCGCACCCAGATCAAGGATTATGAGAAGAAGGTGGAGGTGGCCGAAACCGGCACCGTGCTGTCCGTGGGGGACGGCATCGCCCGGGTGTACGGGGTGGAGAAGTGCATGGCCATGGAGCTCCTGGAGTTCCCCGGGGGCATCTACGGCATCGCCCTCAACCTGGAGGAGGACAACGTCGGCTGCGCCATCCTGGGTGAGGACACCCACATCAAAGAAGGGGACATCGTCAAACGCACCGGCCGCATCGCTGAAGTGCCGGTGGGCGATGCGGTCATCGGCCGGGTCATCGACCCGGTGGGCAACCCTCTGGACGGCAAAGGCCCCATCCAGGCCACGGAGTTCCGCCGCATCGAGGTGAAGGCGCCCGGCGTCATTGAGCGCCAGCCGGTGAATGAGCCCATGTACACCGGCTACAAGGCCATCGACGCCATGACCCCCATCGGCCGGGGCCAGCGGGAGCTGATCATCGGCGACCGCCAGATCGGCAAGACCGCCCTGTGCGTGGACGCCATCATCAACCAGAAGGACTCCGGCATCATCTGCATCTACGTGGCCATCGGGCAGAAGAAATCCACCGTGGCCCAGGTGGTGGACGCCCTGGAGCGCCATGGGGCCATGAACCACACCGTGGTGGTGAACGCCTCGGCCTCGGAGCCGGCGCCGCTGCAGTACATCGCCGCCTACGCCGGCTGCGCCATGGGCGAGTACTACCGGGACACCGGCCGCCACGCCCTCATCATCTACGATGACCTCACCAAGCAGGCCCAGGCCTACCGGCAGATCTCCCTCCTGCTGCGCCGGCCGCCGGGACGGGAGGCCTATCCCGGGGACATCTTCTACAACCACTCCCGGTTGCTGGAGCGGGCCGCCAAGCTGAACGACGAGAAGGGGGGCGGGTCCCTGACGGCGCTGCCCATCATCGAGACCCAGCAGGGGGACGTGAGCGCCTACATCCCCACCAACGTGATCTCCATCACCGACGGCCAGGTCTACCTGGAGCCGGGTCTGTTCTTCTCCGGGGTGCGGCCCGCCATCAACGTGGGTCTGTCGGTCTCCCGGGTGGGCGGTGCCGCCCAGGTGAAGGCCATGAAGCAGGTGGCCGGCTCCCTCCGCCTGGATCTGGCCCAGTACCGGGAGCTGGCGGCCTTCGCCCAGTTCGGCTCCGAGCTGGACAAGGCCACCCAGCAGCAGCTCAACCGGGGCATCCGCCTGGTGGAGATCCTCAAGCAGCCCCAGTACCAGCCGCTCCCCATGGAGAAGCAGATCGCCATCATCTACGCCGGCACCCGGGGCTTTTTGGACAAGTATCCGGTGGAAGTGCTGGGCCAGTATGAGGTGCAGTTCTACCGCTTCATGGAAACCCGGCACCCGGAGATCCTGCAGGAGATCCGGGAGCGCAAGGAGATCTCCCCGGATCTGGACGCCCGGATGCAAGCCGCCCTGAATGAGTTTGACGGCGTCTTCCAACCTGCGGCGTAGGCCACGTGAGGGGGTAGCGTATGCCGACCTTACGTGACATCCGGCGGAAGATCGCCGCGGTCAAAAAGACCCAGCAGATCACCAAGGCCATGAACATGGTGGCCGCCGCCAAACTGCGGGGCGCCCAGCAGCGCATGGAGAATTTCCGGCCCTACGCCCAGACCTTCACCAGCATGCTGGGCAATCTGGCCAGCCGCATCGAGCCGGAGATTCACCCCTTCTTCCAGCGGGCCCCGGTGGTGGACAAGGTGGGTTTGGTGCTCATGACCGCAGACCGCGGCCTGTGCGGCAGTTTCAACGTCAACCTCATCAACGCGGCGGTGAAATTCGCCCGGGAAAAGGAAGCGACCGGCATCGAGACCCTGTATTACTGCGTCGGCCGCAAAGGCCGGGATTTCTTCCGGCGCCGCAAAGCCCCCATGCCCGCCGCCTGGGTGGATGTGTGGAACAAGTTCGACTTCTCCAACGCCGTGGCGGTGGCCCGGGAGGTGATGAGCGCCTTCCTCACCGGCCAGGTGCAGGAGGTCTACCTCATCCACTCGGTGTTCATCAACGTGGCCATCCAGCGGCCCAAGTTGGTGCAGCTGCTGCCCATCAGCGCCGAGGAGGCGGAGATCACGGGCGGGCCGGAATACATCTTTGAGCCGCCCCTGGCCCAGTTCCTGGAGCATCTGCTGCCCAAATACATCAACACCGCGGTGTACCATGGCTTTCTGGAGAATGCCGCCAGCGAGCATGCGGCCCGCATGACCGCCATGGACAACGCCTCCAATAACTGCAAAGAGATGATCAACCAGCTCACCCTGGTGATGAACAAGGCCCGGCAGGCGGGCATTACCAAAGAACTGATGGATATCGTGGGCGGGGCTGAGGCCCTCAAGGGCTAGCCGCGGCCGCGTCAGGAGGAAGATCTCGCTATGAACATCGGCAGAATCGTTCGGGTCATCGGACCCGTAGTGGACGTGGAATTCCCGGAAGGCCAGCTGCCGGCCATCCGCAACGGCCTTCTCATCACCAACCCCGCCATTGACGACACCGAAGACAACCTGGTGGTGGAGGTGGCCCAGCACCTGGGGAACAACGTGGTGCGCACCATCGCCATGGACACCACCGACGGTCTGGTGCGGGGCATGCCGGTGAAGGACACCGGCGACGCCATCCGGGTGCCGGTGGGGCATGAGGCCCTGGGCCGGGTGCTCAATGTGGTGGGCCGCCCGGTGGACGGCCTGGGCCCGGTGCAGGCCAAGACCTACTACCCCATTCACCGGCCGGCCCCGGCCTTCGTGGACCAGGACACCACCGTCAAGGTGCTGGAGACGGGCGTCAAGGTCATTGACCTGTTGGTGCCCTTCCCCCGGGGCGGCAAGATGGGCATGTTCGGCGGCGCCGGCGTGGGCAAGACCGTGGTCATGATGGAGATGATTCACAACATCGCCATGCACCACGGCGGCATCTCGGTGTTTGCCGGGGTGGGCGAGCGCACCCGGGAAGGCAACGACCTCTACCTGGAGATGAAGCACTCCGGCGTATTGCCCAAGGCCGCCCTGATTTACGGGCAGATGACCGAGCCGCCGGGAGCCCGGGCCCGGGTGGCCCTGACCGCCCTCACCGCGGCCGAATACTTCCGGGATGTGGAAGGCCAGGACGTGCTCCTCTTCATCGACAATATCTTCCGCTTCACCCAGGCGGGGTCGGAGGTCTCGGCGCTGTTGGGCCGCATGCCCTCCGCGGTGGGTTACCAGCCCACCCTGGGCACCGACCTGGGCGAACTGCAGGAGCGCATCACCTCCACCAAGAAGGGCTCGGTGACCTCGGTGCAGTGCATCTACGTGCCGGCGGACGACCTGACCGACCCGGCGCCGGCCACCACCTTCGCCCACCTGGACGGCACCGTGGTGCTCTCCCGGCAGATCGCCGAGCTGGGCATCTACCCGGCGGTGGACCCGTTGGATTCCACCTCCCGCATCCTGGACCCCAACGTCCTGGGCGAGGAGCACTACTATGTGGCCCGCACGGTGCAGCAGATCCTGCAGAAGTACAAGGACCTGCAGGACATCATCGCCATTTTGGGCATTGACGAGCTCTCCGACGAAGACAAGCTCATCGTGGCCCGGGCCCGGAAGATCCAGCGCTTCCTGTCCCAGCCCTTCTTCGTGGCCGCCCAGTTCACCGGCACCGAAGGCAAGTTCGTGCCCATGAAGGAGACCATCCGGGGCTTCAAGGAGATCATCGAGGGCAAGCACGACGACCTGCCCGAGCAGGCCTTCTACATGGTGGGCGGCATCGAAGAGGCGGTGGCCAAGGCCGAGCGCATGGCGGCGGCCTAATTCCGCCAGGAGGCCGAGGATATGGCAAACAAAATCCTCCTGGAAGTCGTCACCCCGGACCGCAAGGTGGTCTCCACCGAGGCGGATGTGGTGGTCTGCCCCGGCGTGGAAGGCCAGTTCGGCGTCCTCTACGGCCATATCCCCTTCCTCTCCGCCCTGGAGGTGGGGGAGATGTACTACAAGGACGGCGCCAAGACCGAATACCTGGCGGTGAGCGGCGGTTTTGCCGAGGTCACCGGCAAAAAGGTGACCATCGTGGCCGAAGCCGCCGAATTCGGCCGGGAGATCGATGTGGAACGGGCCCGCCGGGCCCTGGAGCGGGCCAAAGCCCGCTTGGCGGCGGCCAAGACCGAAAACATCGACTGGGCCCGGGCCGAAGCCGCCCTGCGCCGGGCCATGGTGCGCATGAAGGTGGCCTCCCGCTGAGGCCCCCACCCGGCTGGGGAACCCTCCACCGGCATACCTCACGGGCAAGCCTGGAATTTCGGGCTTGCCTTTTTTTGTGCGCTTTTATGGTAAAATGGACCTGTTTCTTTCCTCCGGGTCTGGCACGTAAAGTGCAATAAATAGTAGGCGATGGATTTGCCACCGATGAAACTGACTGCCATCCTCCTGGCCGCCGGCCAGGGCACTCGCATGAAATCCGCCCGTCCCAAGGTCCTGCACGAGCTTTTGGGGCGGCCCATGATCGCCTATCTCATCGACACTCTCAAATCGATAGGGATCCCGGACATTTTGGTGGTCGTGGGTTATCAGGCTGAGAAAGTCCAGCAGGCCCTGGCACCTTTCGGGGTGCGCTTTGTGGTGCAGGAGCCCCAGCAGGGCACCGGACACGCGGTGCAGGTGGCCATGGCCGCGGTGCCGCCGGAGGAGGACACCGTCATGGTCCTGTGCGGGGATGTGCCCCTCATCGCCCCGGAGAGCATCCGGGCCCTCCTGAGGCAGCACCAGAGCTCCGGCGCGGCGGTGACCGTCCAGACGGTGGAGCTCCCGGAAGGGGCCCACTACGGCCGGGTGGTGCGGGACGCCTCGGGGGAGGTCCTGGAGGTGGTGCAGGCCAAAGACGCCCACGACCGGCCGGAGATTTTAGCCCTCCGGGAGATCAATACCGGGGCGTATTGTTTTGACGCCGCCTTTCTGCGCCAGGCGCTGGGGGAGCTCGTCCCCAGCCCGGTGACCGGGGAGATCTACCTCACCGACATGATCAGCCTGGCCCGGCGCCACGGCCGGCAGGTGGCGGCGCTCCTGGACCCGGACTGGGAGAACCTCCTGGGGATCAACAGCCGCCAGGAGCTGGCCCAAGCCACCCAGACCCTGAAGCGCCGCATCAACGAGGCCCACATGGCCGCCGGCGTCACCCTGGTGGACCCGGAGACCGCTTATATCGGGCCCCTGGTGCGCCTCGGCCGGGATACGGTGGTTTACCCCAATGTCTATCTGGAAGGGGCCACCATCATCGGGGAAAACTGCGTGCTGGAGCCCAACGTCAAGGTCAGTGACTCCTTTATCGGGGATAACGTGCGGGTGAAAATGGGCTCGGTCATCACCCAGAGCCGCCTGGCCGCCGGGGTGCAGGTGGGGCCGTATGCCCATCTGCGGCCGGAGAGCGATCTTAGGGAAAATGTCCGGGTAGGAAACTTCGTGGAGGTGAAAAAGTCTATACTTCACCCCGGCGTCAAGGCCAACCATCTCACCTATCTGGGGGATGCGGAGGTGGGCGCCGGCACCAATGTGGGCGCGGGCACCATCACCTGCAACTATGACGGGGTCAAAAAACACCGCACGGTCATCGGGGAGGGGGCCTTCATCGGCAGCAACACCGCCCTGGTGGCGCCGGTGACGGTGGGTGCGGGGGCCTATGTGGGGGCGGGCTCCACCATCACCAAAGACGTGCCTTCGGGGATGCTGGGGATTTCCCGGGCCCGGCAGGTGGTCCTGCGCCGGCCCCCCAAGCTCCAGGCTGCACCGGCCCCGGAGCCCCTCACCGCCGCCAGTCTAGGTCCGGCCCTGGCGGCCCTGGAGCTGGCCTGTGCCGCCGAGGTCATGGAGGAGCTGGCCCGGATATTGCAAAAGCATGGGGTGAGCACGGTGGAGGCCCTCCGGGAACTGGCGGTGCCCGACAATCTGGAGCTCATCCGGCGCATGTGTGGCATGGAAGGGGAAACCCCCAGCAATTATGAGGTGGTGGTCAACCTGGCCCATCTGGCGCAAAGCCTGAGGAAGGGCCGGGAGACCTAAGGCGAGGGCAAAAATGCCCCAGGGCGCCTGAGGTCTGCCTCCTCACCGGCGTCGCCCACCGGGCTCCTGCCATCCGGGGACTGGGGAAACTTCAGGACGGCGGCTTTGGCGTCGCCTCGCGCCTGACGAGGGAATATATGTGCGGCATCATCGGTTATCTGGGACCCCGGGAGGCCATGCCCATCCTCCTGGACGGCCTGAAAAGGCTGGAATACCGGGGTTACGACTCCGCCGGCATGGCGGTCATGGGCCAAAACGGCCTGGGCATCCGCCGCAGCCTGGGGAAGCTCCGGGAGCTGGAACGCCGATTGCAAGACGAGCCCTTGCCCGGCTCCATGGGCATCGGCCACACCCGCTGGGCCACCCACGGCCGGCCCTCCGAGACCAACGCCCATCCCCACCAGGTGGGGGATATCGCGGTGGTGCACAACGGCATCATCGAAAACTACCTGGACCTGAAGGAAGAGCTCCTCAGGCGGGGTCACCGCTTCGCCAGCGAGACCGACACGGAAATCGTCAGCCACCTGGTGGTCAAACATCTCTCCCAGGGAGCGGATTTCCTGACCGCGGTGCGCCGCACCCTGGCGGAAATCCGGGGCTCCTACGCCTTGGTCATCGTTAATGCCCAAGAGCCCCGGACCCTGGTGGCGGCCCGCCGGGAGAGCCCCCTCATCCTGGGCCTGGGGGAGGGGGAATTCTTTCTGGCCTCGGATATTCCCGCCATCCTGCCCTACACCCGCCGGGTCATCTTCCTGGAGGACGGCGACCTGGTGGTGGTGCGGGATTCAGGCTTCCAGATCTTCGATTTTCAGGGGCAGCCCCTGACGCGGCCGGAGCACACCATCACCTGGAGCCCGGCCATGGCGGAGAAGGCCGGCTACAAGCACTTCATGCAGAAGGAGATTTTCGAGCAGCCCCGGGCCCTCATTGACACCTTCCGCAGCCGCATCGATCTGGAGGCGGGGGAGGTGCTGCTGCGGGAACTCCCCTTCACGCCGGCGGACCTCCGGGTCATCCGCAAGATTTTCCTGGTGGCCTGCGGCACCTCCTATCACGCCGCGATGGTGGGGAAACACTACCTGGAGGGCCTCTGCCGCCTGCCGGTGGAGGTGGACCTGGGGAGTGAATTCCGCTACCGCCAGCCTCTGGTGGATGAGCACACCCTCCTCATTCCCATCTCCCAGTCCGGGGAGACCGCGGACACCCGGGCGGGGCTCACCGCGGGCAAGCAGTTGGGCGCCCGGACCCTGGCCATCGTCAACGCGGTGGGCTCCAGCATCGCCCGGGAGGCGGAGGGGGTGCTGTACACCCACGCCGGTCCGGAGATCGGGGTGGCCTCCACCAAGGCCTTTACCACCCAGCTGGTGGCCTTGTACCTCATCGCCCTGTACCTGGCCCAGAATCTGGGAAAACTCACCCGGGCGGAGATCCGGCGGCGCCTGAAGGACCTGGTGAAACTGCCCACCTGGGTGCAGGAGACCCTGGATCAGGATCAGCTCATCCGGGAAGTGGGCCAGCGCTATCAGGCGGCCCACAACTTTCTCTACCTGGGGCGGGGGCTGCATTTTCCCATCGCCCTGGAAGGGGCCCTGAAGCTCAAGGAAATCTCCTACATCCACGCCGAGGGCTATGCGGCCGGGGAGATGAAACACGGCCCCATCGCCCTCATTGACCAGCATATGCCCGTGGTGGTGCTGGCCTCCCGCAGCCCGGTGCTGGAGAAGATCCAGGGGAACCTGGAGGAGGTGGCCGCCCGGGGGGGCCGCCTCATCGCCCTCACCGAGCCGGACAATCACCAGATCCGGGACCGGGTGGAGTCCTTCATTCCGGTGCCGGAGGTCCCCCTGGAGCTCTCCCCTGTGGTCCTGGTGGTGCCCCTGCAGCTGTTGGCCTATCACATCGCCGATCTCCGGGGCACGGACGTGGACCAGCCCCGCAATCTGGCCAAGAGCGTCACGGTGGAGTGAGCGCGGGGAAGCGGCGCCAGGAGAGGGGAAGGGGGAAACGGATACGGAGACCCCTGGGATGCACCAGCATGGGACCGGCGCATCGACTGCGCCACCGTCATCGGGGGGATAGCCGGGCCTCGGGGGACGGGGACGGAGTGATCCCGCTTTTCCTGAGAATGAGGGGTTCCTGGGGCTGCGGGCGACAGGGGGTGGAGGCTTCACCGGGGCCCGGCAGGCGGGGCTGTATCTCCTGAAACAGCCGTGACTGCTGCCTCCCTGCCCCGCATCACCGTCGGCCTGTCCTCGCACCGGGTGGAGGTGCTGCCGGCGGCGCTGGAGCTCATGGGCCGCCAGGAGGCGGTGGTGCTGGAAGAGGCCCCGGAGGCGGATTTTCCGGCCGTGCTGGCGGGCAATGTGGGCCTGGACGATTATCTGGCCAACCAGGAGGTGGAATTCCCCCGCTACAGCCGGGAGCAGCTTCTGGGCTTGCGCCGCCTGCATGAGCGGGGGGTGCGGATCCTCCAGGTGGAGCCCTACCTGGAGCGGCTCATCGCCATCCATGAGGCCCTGGCGGCCGGCCACCCCCGGGGGGAGGTGGAGGCCCGGGAGGAATTCCGGGAGGTCTATGCTGCTGAAAGCCGGGCCACCGCGGCACTGCTGCGGTTCTACCGGCTGGCCCACACCGCCTCCTTCCCGGAGGTGGTGGCTGCGGTGCAGGACTTTGCCCAGGCCGATGCGGCCCGGTTCCGGCTCCGGGACGAACTGCGGGCCCAAGCCATCGCCCCGCTGGTGCAGGATTTCCGCCGCCTTTATGTGGAGGCCGGCTACATCCACCTCTATCTGGTGCGGGCCCTCCGGCGGCAACTGGCGGGCCGGGCCGCCATCCGGCCCGTCTTTCTTCTGGCGCCGCGCTCCCGGGCCCTCAGCGGCCAGCCCCGGCCCATGGGGCCGGGGGATCTTCTCACCCTGAACTATATCTTCGGGAAAAAAATGGGCCGCGCCACGGCGGCCCGCTTGGCGGCGCAAAGCCTGATCCACATCCAGCTGCTGAGCAAGGAGGAGCTTCTCCCCGACTGGGAGAGCACCCCACACCTGCTGGATGAAGCCCGGGCCCGGCGGCTGAGCACCGCCCTGACCTACCCGGAGTGCCAACACCTCTATCCTGTGGTGCGGCGTCTGGGGCCGGCGGCGGCGGTGGCGGAGGTGGAGCGGTATCTGGCCTCCCGGGGCGGAGGTCCGGCGGGCTGAAACCGCCGGGCGCGGCCGTCCCCACCCGGGGCACGGCCTGAGTCCCCCTGAACCCCGAGCCGAGCCTCGGAGGAAAAACCTTCCGGCGGGCCCCGCCCTGCGCCCCTGGAGCCTTCCCCTGGGGTGAGAAGTGGGGGCGCAGGACCGGCAAAAAGGCCGAAGGCCCTGCCCCGCCCCTGCCGGGCAGCATCAGAGAGGATGGGGTCAGGGAGCCGGAAAGGAGGAGGGGCGCAGCCCTGAGATCCAGGGAAATCAAGGGCCGGGCGTCACAATTTCCGGCTCGTACTCCCGGCCCATGCTGCGGCCCGCTTGGTGGATCTGCGTGAAGATCAGCTTCAGATCCAGGCGGGTGTCATCATAATCCATCATGAACAGGTCCCGGGCGGCGTCATACTCCACCCGGGCCACTCCCGGCAGGGCCATGAGACCGGCGCGCACCGCGTCGGGGCAGCCCACTCACACAAACCCGCCCTGCTGCATCATGCCTTTGACCCGAAAGGTCAGTCTCGCCATGGAGATCCCTCCCGCACAGACCGGCGAACCGGCCCTGTCTTGGCTTCCGTCGTTATAAAAAGGCAGGAAATCCGCCCGGCAAAAGGCGGCCGCCCCCGGGGCCCGGAGCCTCCACCGGGGGCAGGACCTCCTTTGGGCCCCGGTTTACGGGTGGGGCCCTTCAGGCCGGCCAGTCCCGGCGCAAGGCCACCGCTTCAATTTCCACCGCCGCGCCTTTGGGGAGGGCGGCCACCTGCACGGTGCTGCGGGCCGGGGGCCGTTCAGGGAAGAACTCGGCATAGACCCGGTTCATCTCCGGAAAATCGGCCAGATCCGCCAGAAAGACGGTGGTCTTGACCACATCCTTCAGGGTGAGGCCGGCGGCGGCCAGCACCGTCTTCAGGTTTTCCAGCACCTGCACGGTCTGCACCACAATGTCCCCTTTCACCAGCTCCCCCTGACCGTCCACAGGAATCTGGCCGGAGCAGAAGACCAAAGGACCTGCGGCCACCGCCTGGCTGTAGGGGCCTAATACCGGCGGGCCTTTCTCCACGGTAATGATCTGTTTTTTCATCCGTTGCCATCCTCAGAAAAGTGATATGCCGTCCCGCCCGCCGCCATGGCCGGGGGAAAAGCGCCCTCCCCACCGGCCTGCGATCGCCGGATCGAAGGGGCCTGCCGGCCTCGGACCTCAGGGCGGCGAGATGAGGGCAGAAGCCCCACCCTCACCTTCCGATTTCACCTTAATGGGGCCGGACAGGGGCAGTCGCCGCCGGGGTGGCCCGGGGGCTGAGGGGTGGGTTTCCCTCCGTGGGCTTATCCCGAGGCCTCCATTTTCACCAGAAGCTCGGAGGCTTGCCAGGGGCGGGGAAGAGGAGCCGCGGTCCCGCGCCCCCTCGCCCGCCGGCCCGGTGCAAGTCTCCAATATACCCGAGTTTGGGCCCTAAGGTAAGGGGCAGCGGTCGTTTATGCGGGGCAAGAGGCACCAACTCAAAGAAAATTCTTGAAGATGAGGTAAGGGTCTGTTAATGGTTAGGAAAAACCCCCGGAGGATCGAACCACATGGGGTTGTGGCTCAAGTGCCCTGAGTGTCAGGAGTTGAACGCCCCGGCTGCCAAAGCATGCTCTGCCTGCGGCGCAGTCCTTACCGACCTGCCCCGGGAGAAACGGGTCTATTATTTCGGGCCCGCGCCGCCCCGCCGGGCCCCCGAGGCCGCTCCTTTCCCTGCCGCTGCGGTCTCCCCGGTCCCCGCCATCCGGGAGGAGGCCGCCGAAGCCGCACCGGAAGCCGGGCCTGCTCCGGAGGCGGCCCCGCCGACGGGCAATCATCCTCCCAAAAAGGGCAAGGCCAAGGGCGGCCGCAAAAAGAAAAAGTAGGGTCGTGCCGGGAGGGGCCGGCCTACGGCCCACTCCCGTCCTTCATTTCCCTCCCCCAGGGTTGCCCTCCCCTTTGGCGTAGCGGGCCAGAATTCCCAGGAGCAGTTCCACCAGGCGGGGTTCTGCCGCCGCCACCGTGGCGATGATCTCCGCCAGCTCGATGGGGGCCATGGCGTCGGGCAGATTGACATTGCTGATCACCGACAGCCCCAGGACTTTCAGGCCGCCATGCACCGCGGCGATAACCTCGGGCACGGTGGACATGCCCACGGCATCGGCGCCCAGGAGGCGCAGCATCCGGGTTTCCGCCGGGGTTTCGAGAGAGGGGCCCTTCACCGCCACATAGATGCCTTGCTGTAAACGGAGGCGCTGTTCCCGGGCCACCTCCTCCGCCAAGGCCCGCAGCCCGGGGTCATACGCCCGGCTCAGGTCCGGAAACCGGGGCCCCCAGTCCTCCACGTTGGCCCCCACCAAAGGGTTGTCACCCTGCAGGTTGATATGGTCGGTGATGAGCATCAGGTCCCCGGCCCGAAACAGGGGATGGAGACCCCCGGCAGCATTGCACACCGCCAGGACCTCCCCCCCCAGGGCGGCCAGCAGGCGCACCGGCAAGGTCACCTGTGGGGAGGTTAAGCCTTCATAGAGATGAAACCGCCCCTGAAACACCAGCACCGGGACGCCGGCCAGCCGGCCCCAGGCCAGCCGCCCCGCATGGCTGGGGGTGGTGGAGGCAGGGAAATGGGGCAGGTCGGCATACCCTAAGGCGGCGCCGCCTTCCAGGTGCTCCGCCAGCCGACCCTGGCCGGTGCCCAGGATGATGCCCCAGCGAGGCCGCCACGGCACCCGGGCCCGTACAAAGGCGGCGCACTCTTCTACCTGTTGGCGATAGTCCATCATTGGCATATAATAATCTATACCTTCGCACTCAAGATCAGAGGGGCTTTCTCAGCCTAAAGAGAATTTCCCTTGACGTCAAGGAGGCGGGGGAGAAAAATACTGCAGGATGCCGACCGGGCCGGAACTCCTTGGGGGAGCCGACGGCGGAGAAGCGGGTCGCTGATGTCCAGACCGAGGAAATGTCGTTGGGTGGAGCGGGAGCCGGGGGTCACCTATTTCAAGCCCCAGGGGGTGCCGCTCAAGAATCTGGAGCAGGTCATCATCACCGTGGATGAGCTGGAGGCCCTGAGGCTGTCGGACCTCCTGAATCAGAGCCACGAAGCCACGGCGCAGCAGATGAAGGTCTCCCGGCCCACCGTCACCCGGATGCTGGCCCGGGCCCACCGGGCTATTGCGGACGCCCTGGTGAACGGCAAGGCCATCCGCATCGAAGGGGGGGATTACATTCTGGAGACCTGCCACACCTGCTGTCCCACCTGCGGCAAACCGCTCCGTCCCCTCCCCCGGGTGCCCCAGAGCAGCGTGTGTCACACCTGTGAGACGGCAAAGGAGGGGGAGGCGGCCCCGGCCCCGGCTCAGGAGTCCAGGGAGGGTAAGGAGTGACGGAGGAACTGACCTATAAAGAGGCCGGGGTGGACATCGACAAGGCGGACGCCTTTGTGGACTCCATCCGGGCTTTGGTCAAATCCACCTTCCGCACCGGGGTGCTGGGGGATGTGGGCGGCTTTGGCGGCCTCTTTCACCTCGACCCCCACCGCCACCCCGACCCCGTGCTGGTGGCGGCCACCGACGGGGTGGGCACCAAGCTCAAGGTGGCCATCCTCATGGGGCGCCACGACACCATCGGCATTGACCTGGTGGCCATGTGCGTCAACGACATCCTGGTGCACGGGGCCACGCCTTTGTTTTTCCTGGACTATCTGGCCATGGGGGAATTGGCCCCGGACACTGCCACCCGGATCCTGGAGGGCATCGCCGCCGGCTGCCGGGAGGCCCGCATGGCCCTTATCGGCGGGGAAACCGCGGAGATGCCGGGGGTCTATCAGCCCGGGGACTATGATCTGGCCGGTTTCGCCGTGGGGGTGGTGGAGCGCTCCCGCCTCCTGGACGGCTCGGATATCCGGGTGGGGGACAAGATCCTCGGGCTGGCCAGCAGCGGTCTGCACGCCAATGGCTTCTCCCTGGTGCGCAAGGTCTTTTTTGAGCGCCTGGGTCTATCAGTGCACCAGGAGCTGCCGGAGCTGGGCAAACCTCTGGGGGAGGAGCTCCTCACCCCCACCCGTATCTATGTGGAGCCGGTCCTCAACCTGATGCGGGACCTGCCTCCCCGGGGCATCGCCCACATCACCGGCGGCGGCCTGGTGGGCAACCTGCCCCGCATTCTTCCCCGGGGCTGCCAGGCGGTGCTGCGCCGGGGCTCCTGGCCGGTGCCGGCCATCTTCCGGCTCCTGCAGGAACGGGGGCACATCCCGGAGCCCGAGATGTGGCGGACCTTCAACAACGGCATCGGCCTGGTGCTGGTGGTGCGGCCGCAGGACCTGACCGACACCCTGCTCAGGCTTCAGGGCCTCCAGGAGGAGGTCTATGTCATCGGCGACATCGTCGCCCGCCCGTCCGAAGCCCCGCCGGTCGTCTTCGCCTGACCCTTTCAGCCCGCCCTGGAGCCACCGGATCCGGCTTTCGGGGCCGGGCCCCGCCGGAATCCGGGGACGCCTGGGATTTCCCGGGCCCCTCACGCCCCGCCCGAGAGATGACAACGCTCTTCTCCGCCCCGTGGCCGGTGTCCGTCACAGGGCCGGGCGGAGGTAGGTGGGGAAGAGGGCGGCGGGCGACACGCCGGCGCCCCGGGAGAGGCGCTGCCACGCCAGACGGGCCAGGGTGGCGGCCTGGGGGAAGCGCAGTTCCGGAGGGGCGAAGGCCACCCCGGAAGGCAGCAGGGGTTTCAGGACCTCTTCACAGACCGTCAGCCCCGGGCCGGTGAGGACCATGGGGGGATGCAGCCGGGCGGCAAGCTGGCGCACCGGCAGGCGCTCCGCCTCCCCCAGAGGTAAGGGGGTGACGCCCTCGCAGCGGAAAAGCCCGAAGTAAACCTCCCCCCGTTTGGCGTCCACCAGCACCCCCACCGGCTCGGAGCGCAGAGGCAGGCGGGCGGCGATCACCTCCAGGGTGGAGACGGGCACCCCGGGCACCTGGAGGGCAAAGGCCAGGGCCTGGACCGTGGCCATGCCGATGCGCAGGCCGGTGAAATTCCCCGGCCCCTGACTCACCGCCACGGCACGCACCTGGGAGAGATGGCGGCCGGCCTCCGTGAGCAGGGTGTCCACCGCCGGGAGGAGATGGCGTAAGTATGCCCCGGGGAGGGCCAGGGAGAGCTCCCCCACCACGTATCCCTCCTCCCACAGAGCCACGCTGCCCTGCTCGGTGGCCGTCTCCACTGCCAAAAGTAACATGTCTGGTATGCGGGTCATGCCGCCGCGCTGAGTCGGCGGCGCCGGCCGCGGCCCCCGGCCGGGGAAGTGGCCGGCGTGAAGCCGGTTTAAGCGGTTCTCCGTCCCGAGGGGGGGGAGGGGATGCCCCGGCCAGGTGGGCCCCCGCCTCTCCCTCAGCCCCGTTTCTTCCGGCCTCCCGGATCAGCCTCCCTGGAAGAGGCGCTGCAGGTCCTGGTAGAAAATCATCACCATGAGGGCCAGGATGATCATCAGCCCCAGGGCTTGGGCAGCCTCCCGGTACTTCATGGCCATGGGCTTGCCCCGGATGGCTTCCCACAGGATGAAGACCATGTGCCCTCCATCCAGCACGGGAATGGGCAGCAGATTGAGGAGGGTGAGATTGACGCTGAGAAAGGCCATGAACTGCACCAGGGCATAGACACCCTGCTCCGCCTGCTGCCCGGCCATCTGGGCGATGAGAATGGGCCCCCCCATGGTGCTGGCGGGGAGCTCCCGGCTGAGGAGCTTCCAGAGGTGGAGGGCGGTGAGTTCCGCCATGCGCCCGGTGTAGAGGACCCCCTGGCCCAGGGCGCTCACCGGCCCCACCCGGGAAACCGCCAGATGCTGCCCGGCGGTCACGCCGATGAGGGGCGCGGACACCTTTTTCCCGAAGAGGTCGGTGGTCTCCATGCGCCTAGGGGTGATGACCAGGGTGAGGACCTCCTCCCCCCGCCTCACGGTGAAGGTGAGAGGTCGCTCTCCCGCCGTCCGCACGGCCTGCACCAGCTCCTCCCAGCGCTCAATGGGACGCCCGTCAATGGCCGTGACCAGGTCCCCCTTCCGCAACCCCGCCTCGGCCGCCGGGGAGGTGGCCAGCACCTCCCCCACCCGGGGCAGGACGTAGGGAATCCCGCCGAGGGCGAAGATCAGGCTCAGGGCGATCACGGCAAAGAGCAGATTGAAACCCGGGCCGGCCAGCACAATAAGGGCCCGGTGCCACAGAGGATGGTGGGAAAAGGAGCGGTGTTCCTCCCCCGGGGGGACGGGGTCGGTGGGATTCTCCCCCAACAGCTTGACGTATCCCCCCAACGGGATGACGGAGAGGCGGTATTCGGTTTCCCCCCATTTGTAGCTGACGAGTTTGGGCGGGAAGCCCAGGGAAAAGGCCTCCACTTTGACGCCCAGCAGTTTGGCCAGCAAAAAGTGGCCGAACTCGTGGACGAATATGAGGAGGCCCAACACCACGATGGTGGCGATGATGGTGGTCATGAGAAGGAGATCTCCCGCAGGGTCACGAGATGGCGCCGGTGCCCTGGCGCACCAGCCGGTCGGCCCGGTCCCGGGCCCAGTCATTCACGGCCAGAACCTGTTCCAGGCTGGCCAGCGGCTCCGGCTGATGGGCCGCCATGGTGTCCGCCACCACCCGGGGGATGCCCAAAAAAGGCAGGCGCCCGGCCAGGAAGGCGGCCACCGCCACCTCATTGGCGGCATTGAGCACCGCGGGCATGGTGCCGCCGATGGCCGCGGCCTCGTAGCCCAAAGCCAGGGCCGGAAAACGTTCCAGGTCCGGGGGCTCGAAGGTGAGCCGGGCCACCCGGGCCAGGTCCAGGGGCTCGCCGTTCAGGGGCAGGCGCCGGGGGTAAGTCAGGGCATAGGCGATGGGCAGGCGCATGTCCGGCCAGCCCAGTTGGGCCAGCACCGAACCGTCCACAAACTCCACCAGGGAGTGGATGATGCTCTGGGGGTGAATGAAGACCCGGATCCGCTCCGGCGGCAGGCCGAAGAGCACCGCCGCCTCAATCACCTCCAGAGCCTTGTTCATCATGGTGGCGCTGTCAATGGTGATCTTGGCCCCCATGGCCCAGTTGGGATGCCGCAGGGCCTCCCGGGGGGTGGCCGCGGCCAGTTGCTCCCGGGACCAGGTGCGGAAGGGGCCGCCGGAGGCGGTGAGCCACAGGCTGCGCACCTCCTCTTTGGAGTGCCCGTGCATGGCCTGGAAGATGGCGCTGTGCTCGCTGTCCACGGGGATCAGGGCCACGCCGTGCTCCTGCACCGCCTGCATGACCAGGGAGCCGGCGGCCACCAGGGTCTCCTTGTTGGCCAGGGCCACGTCCTTGCCGGCCCGGATGGCCGCGTAGGTGGGGGCCAGCCCCACCGCTCCCACCATGGCGGAGAGCACCAGGTCCGCTTCCGGCAGGGTGGCCACGGTCCGGGCGCCTTCCTGGCCCACCAGGATGTCGGGAGTGGCCGCCGTCTTGAGCCGCGCCTTCAGCTCGGCCGCCGCCTCCGGGGTCTCCACCGCCACCACCGCCGGCCGGAAGTGCTGCACCTGTTCGGCCAGGCGGGCGGCATTGCGGCCGGCCGCCAGCCCCACCACCCGGAACTCCTCCGGATGTTCCGCCACCACTGACAGGGCATTCCTGCCGATGGAGCCGGTGGAGCCGAGAATGGCCAGTCCCTTCATCTCTGCCTCTATGCAAAAAGGTTACCACATTCTATCCCATTCCCCAGGCGGCTGCAAAGGATTGCGGCCCCCATTCCGGGGCCCCTTTCTTTTGCCGTCCTGGCGGGATAAAATTATGTACCGCGGCGCTGGGAAGGCGGGTCATACTCTCTCCCGCGGGTCAGACGCACCGCTCTTCCCCTCCACCTGCGGACCTGGGGAGGCCAGGGAGAGGGCGCCTTTGCCCATCTCGTTTGCTTTCATCCCGGAAAGGCACCGGCATGACGGAACGTCAGGCAGCTCTGGAAGGCAAAATCACTCCAGCCATGCAACAAGCGGCGGCGGCCGAGGGGCTGGAACCGGAGGTCATCCGTCAGGGGTTGGCGGCGGGCCGTCTGGTGGTGCCGGCGAACAAACGCCATGCGGGGCTGAAAGCCATCGCCATCGGCCGGGGGGTGAGGGTCAAGACCAATGCCAACATCGGCACTTCGCCCCACGACATCAGCCTGGAAAAAGAACTGGCCAAACTGGCCGCGGCCCTGAAGCATGGGGCCGATGCCATCATGGATCTGTCCACCGGTGGGCCTTTGGACCTGATCCGCACCACCCTCCTGCAGGAATGCCCGGCCCCCTTCGGCACCGTGCCCATTTACCAGATCATGGTGGAAGCCCACAGCCTGGAGGAGGTGAAGGCCTCCTGGTTTCTGGACATGGTGGCCCACCACGCCGAGCAGGGGGTGGATTTTGTCACCGTGCACTGCGGCGTCACCCGGGCGGCCCTGCCGTATCTGAAAAAACGGGTCACCGGGGTGGTCTCCCGGGGCGGCTCCTTCACGGTGGCCTGGATGCGGCGCCACGGCCGGGAAAATCCGTTATTTGAACATTTTGATCAGCTTTTGGACATCGCCAGAGCCCATGACGTCACCCTGTCCCTGGGGGACGGCCTGAGGCCGGGCTGCCTGGCGGACGCCACCGACCGGGCCCAGCTCCATGAACTGAGGACCCTGGGCACCCTGGTGCAACGGGCCTGGAAGGCCGGGGTGCAGGTGATGGTGGAAGGGCCGGGGCATCTCCCCTTACACGCCATTGCCAAAAACATCCGCCTGCAGCAGAAGTACTGCCGGGGCGCCCCGTTTTACGTCCTGGGACCCCTGGTCACGGATGTGGCCGCGGGCTATGATCACATCGCCGGGGCCATCGGCGGGGCCTACGCCGCCTGGCTGGGCGCCTCCTTCCTCTGCTACGTCACCCCCGCCGAACACCTGAAGCTGCCGGAGGTGGAGGACGTGGTGGAGGGGGTGATCGCCGCCCGCATCGCCGCCCACGCCGCGGATGTGGCTTTGGGGCTTCCCGGGGCGGCGGAGTGGGACCTGAAAATGTCCCAGGCCCGCCGGGCCCTGGACTGGCGGCGCCAGATCGAGCTCAGCATCGATCCGGACAAGGCCCGGCGCTACCGGGAACTGAGCCGGGCCACGGAAGATCAGTGCACCATGTGCGGCCGCTTCTGCGCCATGAAGATCTTCGACGAGAAGTTCGAGGACCCCGACGCCGCCCGCAGACCGCCGCGGCAGGGGCGCCAGGACGGGGGGCCCCCGGGTCAGGGCCAGGAGTCCGGGCAAAAGGACTGAGACGGGCGGACTTCGGGGGGAGAAAGCGGCGGGTGGGCCCCGGGGGCGGGCGCCTCGGCCCGCCGGGCATCCCTGAGCCTCGCAGGCTGTGGAAAAACTCTTTTCCCCCGAGCTAGGCGGGATGAGGCTGGTTGGTTTTGCCCGTCTGGCAACACCACATCCCCTTTCTGGGGTGGGGGCAGGGGTCCCGGGGGGAGGGGGCTGGTTCTGTGACCCTTGGCCCCCTTCCCTGAATGACCCTATTCAACAACCCCCCGGCCGGGGAACTCCCGGCGCCTCCTTTTGGCCTTCCCTTTGCCTGCCCGGGGGTCGGAGGAGCGCTGAAAGCCGCCTTTCCCCTCTTGACAAGGGGGAGGATTTTTCCCTATATTGAAAGCGTAGCTGGGGGATCGTCCAACGGCAGGACTGCAGACTCTGGATCTGCCTATCTAGGTTCGAATCCTAGTCCCCCAGCCAAATTTATTTAGGTTAATCAAGAGGATAGGGCAAGACAGCCCTGGTGCAGGGATGTCCCTATCTGTCCCCAACCTGGCCCCGTTCAGTCCTGGTCCGGACGGGGTTTCGTCTTTCATGCCCACCTTTTGCCTTTCCACAAAAATCCAATCTGCCCGCCGATTTTGTTTGGTGTCGCCAAGACAAGGCGGGGGCGCCCCTCCCCGATAGAGGAGCCCGGTCATGCACCTGCCCTGAGCCGGGGACACTCAGGGTATGCCTCCCCATACCTCCAAACCGGGTGAAGAACAGACCGGTGGCCCGGGGCCGGTCTGCGGCTGTCATGCGGACCTGGCAGCCGGGGGCGTCCGGTTTGTCTTGCCTGCGCAGACCCCCGGGGTTTATTGCCCCTGGGGTTTTGCTTTGCCAGGCCAATGAAATCAAAGGGGGAGATGATGGCCCGCACCTGAGGGCACTCTATCTCGGGACCAGGAACCACCGCAAGATCAAGACACTTCGCCGTCGCCAGCCACATTCCTGGAAGACTTTCCAGGTGCTCCTGGAGCTGGCCCTGGAGACCGAGGATGACGGCTGGATTTATCTTGAACCTGGCATGCATACCTGAGATGCCCCGTAAGTGAGGACACTTTTGCGTCCTGGCCCCAGTCCTGATAAAAATCCCGGCAGGCTTGGCGCACGAACCTGAAATCCACCCGGCGGTTGAGGTCCAGGAGGAAATGCTCACCCCGGCCAGGAGCCGGTCATCCAGAAAATTTCCGAAAAAGGAGCCGTTGGCTGACGTCTGTTCTTTTTGTCCCCCCACCTGGTGATCTCGGAAACAACCGGACGCCTGACCCAGCCCTACCGGGAGCATGTCTGGGTGTAGGCCTGCGTCAATGCCAGGCGGTGGAGGACAAGAGCGGCCTGGTCACAGGCTGGCTCCACCGCCGGGGTGGCAAAGCCATTCCCCTGGCGCCCCGGCCGCTGACCCTGACCCAGGGGCGCCTGAGACTGCCGGGGGCCTCAGCGGCTGCGGAGCAGAAGAAAGATGAACAGGGGCGCGCCCACCAGGGCCGTCACCACCCCCACGGGCATCTCCCCCTGGGCCGGCAGCACCCGGGAGAGGAGGTCGCAGAGCACCAGAAAGCTGGCGCCCCCCAGCAGGGAGGCGGGGAGCAGCAGGCGGTGATCGGCGCCCACCACCAGCCGCAGCACATGGGGCACCACCAGTCCCACAAAGCCCACCAGCCCCGAGTGGCAGACCACCAGACTCACCATGAAGGAGGTCATGAGCAGCAGGAGCTGGGAGATGGCATGATCCATCCGGACAAAAAAATCCTTGAGCCCGGATGGACCCAAGGATTGCACCCAGCTTCCTTGACCCTTGGTGGGGCCGGGGAGATTACCCCGGCCGCGCCTTTCCCCCTGCCTCGTGGGGGGCGCCTGGCTCACAGGCAGGTCTTCTGGCTCCCGGATCGTCCTAGTCCCTGCGCCTTCCCACCCTTTTCGGGCAGTGGCTTTATGCAGGTTTCGTCCCCGGTGACAGCGGCGGGACCGCGCCGGACTTGCACCGGCTTCCCTTTTCAGCCCCGAAGGGCACCTGTCAGCACCGGCAATTCTATGGGGAGGAGGAAGGAGGAGTCAAGGAAAAATCGTCTCCGGCACTTGGGTGGCCTGCGGGTGGCGGCCCGGCCGGGGGAAGCGGTCGAAGCCCTTCCGGGGCCACCCCTCCCGCCTTGAGGCCAGGCAGGTGCACTCGTTCACTCTCAGGCCGGCGCCGCCTCATCCCGGTGGAGCACCCGCCGGAGGAGATTGGCCATCTCCTGCACCCGGTAGGGTTTTTTCAGGACCCCCCGGAAGCCGTAGCGCTCATAGTGAGTGAGGATGGGGTCCTCGGCATAACCGCTGGTGACGATGGCCACCACCCGGGGGTCGAGCTCCCGGAGCTTCTCCACCGCTTCCTTGCCGCCCATGCCGCCGGGCACGGTGAGGTCCAGGATGACGGCGTCAAAGGGCGAGCCCCGGGTCTGCGCCTGCCGGTAGGCTGTGAGGGCCTGCCCGCCCTCCGGCACGCATTCCACCTGATAGCCCAGGTGTTCCAGCATCCGGCGGGCCACGTCCGCCACCTGGGGGTCGTCCTCCAAGAGCAGGAGCCGGCCGCCGGGAGGGCCGGAGGTGGGGGCGGCCGGTGCGGGGGGACGGTGGGCCGCGGCCGTGAGGACGGCGGGGAGATAGAGAGTAAAGGTGGCCCCCTCCCCCGGCGTGGAGGAGGCGGTCAGGTAACCGCCGTGCTTTTGCAGGATGGAGAAGGCGGTGGCCAGCCCCAGGCCGCTCCCCCCGGATTTGGTGGTGAAGTACGGGTCGAAGATTTTGCCGAGCAGGGCCGGGTCGATTCCCGGTCCCTGGTCGCTGATGGCCACCCGCACATAGGGGCCGGGGGCCAGGGGCAGACCGGCGTCCGCCGTCAGCCGGAGGTTGTCTGCAGTGATGGTGATGAGGCCGCCGCCGGGCATGGCCTGATGGGCGTTGATGAGGATGTCCTGCAGGGCCTGGCGGATCTGTCCCGGGTCCACGTCGGCGGCCCAGAGGTCCGGGGCCAGGTGTACGTGCGCCCGGGAGCTGGAGCCGGCCAGAGCCAGGGTGAGGGCTTCGTTCAGGAGGGGGGCCACCCCGGTGGCCTGTTTGACCGGGGTGCCGCCTTTGGCGAAGGTGAGGAGTTGCTGCGCCAGGCCCTGGGCCCGCAGGCAGGCCTGCTCGGCCGCCGCCAGGGACTGCTGGGCCGCCGCCGGGAGCCCGGGCGTCAGGCTCACCAGGGTGACGTTGCCCACCAGGGCGGTGAGGAGGTTGTTAAAGTCGTGGGCAATGCCCCCGGCCAGAATCCCCAGGGCCTCCAGCTTGTCCAGTTTCAGGCGCTCCTCTTCCTGGCGCTTGCGCTCGGTGATGTCGAAGAGAATGCCCTGGACGGTCAGCGGCTGGCCCTCCGGCTCTGACAGGAGCTGACTCCGCTCCTGAATCCAGCGCACCTCCCCGGAGCGGGTGCGGATGCGGTATTCCCGCACCCGCGGCTGGCCGGCCGGCAGTGCCGGGAGGAGGGCCGGCTCCCGGTCCTCGGGGAGGATGAGGTCCTCCCAGCTCCGGCGGCCGAGGTGGAAATCCTCCTGGGGGTAGCCCGTCAGCGCCTCAATTTTGGCGTCATAGAAGGCGAGGGCCCCGTCGGCCTGGCGGGTGAAGACCACCCCGGGGATATTTTCCACCAGGAGCCGGTATCTCTCCTCACTCTCCCGCAGGCGGGCCTGGGATTCCTGCAGTTCCCGGGTGCGGGCCTCCAGGATGTCCTCCACCCGCAGGAGGGCCCGCTCCCGACGCACCTTGAAGCTCAGCTCCACCAGATAGCGGGGATCGAAAGGTTTGCGCAGATAGGCGTCGGCCCCCATCCGGAGGAAATGCATGGCCAGGCTGGGATCGGTGTCGGTGGTGATCATGATGATGGCCGGGAAGGTCTTGCCGGTGGCGAATTCCTGAAGCAGCCGATCCCCGGCCACATCCGGCAGGTGATAATCCAGGATGATGAGCTCCGGAGAGAAGTCTTCCCACTGATGGCGGGCTTCGGCGCCGGTGAGGGCGGTGCGGACCTGATAGCCGGATTCCCGGAAGGTGCGTTCCAGGAGGCGGGACAGGGTGGGGCTGTCCTCCACGATGAGGACCCGGGGCCGGATGGTGGGGGTCCGGCCGGAAAGGAGGCTGTGGACCACGGCCTTCAGCTCGGCGGCGCTGCAGGGCAGGGAGAGGAAGGCATCGGCGCCCAGATCCCGGGTGATTTCCCGGGCATCCACCCCGGCAAAGGTGGCGGAGACCACCAGGATGGGGATGTGCCGGTAGGCGGGGTATTCCGCCGAGCGCAGGAGCCGGCAGAAGCGCCAGCCGTCGATCCCGGGCATATGGAGGTCGGTCACCAAAAGGTCGGGGGGGCCCTCCTGCTCCATGAGAGCCAGGGCCTCGGGAACGCCCGCCGCGCCGCCCACCTGCAGCCCCTCCTTGCCCAGGATGGCGGCCAGCAGGCGCAGTTGGACGGGGTCGTCATTGACCACCACCACTTTGCGGGGGGAAACCGGGGTCGCGGGGTTCACCATATATCCAGGTCAGCCCAGGGGACCGCGACGGTCCCTGCTCCTGAAGGGCCAGCGTTACCACGGTCATCAAGGGTCATATCGCCCCGACGGTCGCTGCTCCTGAGGGGCCGGCTCTTATGAGGTCACCGCCTGCTGGAAGCGGCTCAGTTCCTCCTGCACCGCCTGGAGCAGGGCGCCGACGGCCTCCAGGTCGCCTTCTTTGCCCGCCTTCTCCAGTCGGGCGGCTTGGAAGCTGAGGGCCCCGGCACCCAGGCCGGCGGCTGCGCCCTTGAGGGAATGGGCCTGGTGCCAGACGGAGGCGGCATCCCCCGCCGCCAGGGCGGCCTTCATCTCTCCGATTTGGATCCAGGACTGGGAGAGGAAGAGGTCCACCAGCTCCCGGAGGAGGTCCTCATCGCCCTCCAGGCGCTCCAACACCTCGTGTCGCCTGAAAATCTCCGTCATGGGACAATCACTCCTTGGGGGGCCTGCCGGCCATGGGGCGCGGCGGCCGGGAGGGCCAAGGGTTATTCCCGGCCTCATCCCTCCCCGCGGTGCCGCCCTCGGGGCCGGCCACCCGGTTGCGGCCCGCGGCCTTGGCCTGATAGAGGCAGGCATCGGCCTGGGCCAGCAGGGCCTCGGCGCCCAGGTGAGCCGCATCCGTCGCCGGCAGCGCCGCCACCCCGAAGCTGGCGGTCACCGCCACCGGGCCGGCGCTGGTGGGGAAGGGCGCAGCCGCCACCAGCTCCCGGAGGCGCCAGGCCAGGGCCAGGCAGCCGGCCAGGTCGGTCTCCGGCAGGACAAAGACGAATTCCTCGCCCCCGTAGCGGGCCAGCCAGTCCACTCCCTGGCGCACCTGCCCTCCCAGACGGCGGGTGAATTCCTGCAAGACTTCATCGCCCACCTTGTGGCCCAGGGTGTCGTTCACCCCCTTGAAATGGTCCAGATCGCAGAGGATGAGGGCCAGGGGACGGCGGTAGCGCCGGGCCCGCCGGAGCTCCCGGGGCAGCTGCTCCATCAGGTAGCGGCGGTTATAGACCCCGGTGAGGGGGTCGGTGACCGCCAGCCGGGCGATCTCCCGGGTGCGTTCCTTCAGGGTGCGCTCCAAATCCAGGATGCGGCGGCCGGTGCGCAGGCGGGCCAGGAGTTCCATGGGGTGCACCGGTTTCACCAGGTAATCGTCGGCCCCGGCCTCCAGGCCCGTGAGCACGTCATCCAAGGCATCCCGGGCGGTGAGGAGGATGAGGTAGACATAGGAGTCCCACTCCCGTCCCCGGATGGCCCGGCAGAGCTCCAGGCCGTCCATCTCCGGCATCATCCAGTCGGTAAGGACCAAGGGACAAAAATCCTCGCCCAGGCGCTCCAGGGCTTCCCGTCCATGGGCGGCGCTCAGGACGCGGTAGCCTTCCCGCTGGAGCTGCACCTCCAGCAGGCGGCGGGTGACGGGGTGATCGTCCACCACCAGCACGGACCAGACCTCCGGGGCGGCGGCCGGGGGCTCCCCCGGAAGGGGGGAAGGGGGAGACCCCTCCTTCAGGAAGACGGCACCCGGCGCCAGCTCTGAACCATGTCCTCCCATAGACCGCCCCTGGGCCATGGCGACCCTTGTCCCCATCCCTCCTTTAAGGGCCCCCTCCCTCATATCTGCCGCCCGCCGGAGGTGCAGAGTTTCTTCCCCTTCGGTGTGGGGAAAGCCGCAGCGGGTTCCCCCGGCCCTCTGCCGGCGCCGGCGTCTCCCAGGAGGGTGATCCCGGCGCGGCAGGACTCACTCTTTGTCCATGCCAGCCCATATATATAAAAGGGGCCTGCCTCCTCCGAGGCAACCTCCATCCAGGGCCTGTCCCTCCTCCGTAGAAGCCACCATTCCGGGCCTGCTCCCCCCTGGTGCCGCTCCCTTTTGGGCTGTTCCCCCCTGAAGAAACCTCCCTCTGACCCTGCTCCCCCTCCGAAGAAGCCCATCCTGAGTCTGTTTCCCTCTCCCTGGGAGGCATGACCGGTCCGCCCCGCCCCCTTTTAAAGATACCTCCACCCTGGGCCTGCCTCCCCCAGGAAGCCACGATCCTGGGCCTGTCCCCTCCCGGGGACCTTTGTCTGCCGGGTGGCGGGGACGGCTAAAAACTCACTTCGTCCGACTCCCCCTCCCAGGGGGCGGGGTCCGGCGGGGGGGCTGCCCGCCGCCCTGGACCACCCATTTGCGGATCATTTCAAAGACCGCCTCCCTTTTCACCGGCTTGGCGATGTAGTCATTCATGCCGGCCCGGAGGCAGCGGTCCCGGTCCTCCCGCATGGCGTTGGCGGTCATGGCGATGATAGGGGTGGCCACGCCCTGGCGCCGGAGCTCCCGGGTGGCGGCCAGCCCGTCCATCACCGGCATCTGCATGTCCATGAAGATGAGATCAAAGGCCTGGGGATCGGCCATGACCTTGGACACCGCCTCCTGACCGTTTTCGGCCAGCTCCACCTGGTACCCCCCCTTGGTGAGCATGAGCAGGGCCAGTTTCTGGTTGACGGGATTGTCCTCCACCAGGAGGATGCGGGTGCCATGCTTCAGGTCCTCCCACAGGGTCTGCTGGGTGATGAAGGTGGGGCTTTTGTCCGCCACCGGGTTGTCGGCGCCCAGGAGGCGGGAGAGCATGGCCACCAGCTCCGGCCGTTTCACCGGTTTCACCAGGAAGCCGTCGAAGCCCGCCTCCAGAAAGCGGGAGCGGCGCTGATCCGTGGAGGAGGAGTAGGCCAACAGGGGCAGGCGGCCCCCGTCCGCCTCCCTGGCCCGGATGCTTTGGGCCGCGGAGTAGCCGTCCATGCCCGGCATCTGGATGTCCAGGATGGCCAGGTGAAAGGGATCCTCGGGGGGAGCCGCCTGCAGGGTGGGGAGCACCTCCTCCCCCCGGGACAAGGCGGTCACCCTAAGGCCCAGCTGGCCCAGGAGGCGGCCCAGGATATCCAGGTGGGTCTCGTTGTCGTCCAGGATGAGCACCCTTTTCCCCGCCAGCCCCTGGGGGATGGGTCTGCCGGAGGCGGCCTTGTCACTTTTCCGCACCCAGGCGGTGAAAAAGAAGGTGCTGCCCTGCCCCACCCGGCTGGTCACCTGCACCTCGCCCCCCATGAGCCGGGCCAGCTGGCGGCAGATGGCCAGTCCCAGGCCGGTGCCGCCAAACTGCCGGGTGATGGAGCCATCGGCCTGCTGGAAGGCGTCAAAGATCTGCTCCTGTTTCTCTTCCGGGATGCCCACGCCGGTATCCCGGACCTTGACCAACAGGAGCAGCTCGTCGGCCCGGGTTTCCGCCACCTCCAGGGAGAGCTCGATCTCGCCTGCGGGGGTGAATTTCTCGGCGTTGCTCAGGAGATTGAGGAGCACCTGCCGGAAGCGGGCGGGGTCGCCCCGGACGAACCCCGGCACCTCATCGCCGATGCGGCAGAGGAGCTCCACCGGCTTGTCCTTCAGCCGGGGGGAGATGAGATCGCAGACCTCGTAGGCCAGGAGTTCCGGGTCGAAGTCCACCTCCTCCAGGGAGAGGTGGCCGGCCTCGATCTTGGAGAAGTCCAGGATGTCGTTGTTGAGGGCCAGCAGGGCCTCGGCGCTCTGCTTGACGTTCCGCACAAAGCCCGCCTGCTCCTCGCTTAAGGGGGTGTCGCCCAAAAGCTCCGTGAAGCCGATGATGCTGTTCATGGGGGTGCGGATTTCGTGGCTCATGCGGGCCAGAAACTCGCTTTTGGCCACATTGGCCACCGCCGCCTGGGTGGCCAGGAGATTGGCCTGGCCGATGGCCTCCTCCAGCTGGCGGTTGACCTCCGCCAGTTGCCGGTTGAGCTCCTCCGCCGCCTCCCGGGCGGCCCGGAGCTCCGCTTCGGCCTGTTTCTGGGCCGAGATATCCACAAAGCTTTCCAGCAGGTGCAGCCGCCCGCCCAGGGTGATGGGCACCACGGTCTTCAGGATGGGGAGCCGGGTCCCGTCCCGGCGGATGAGCTCCCGCTCGGCGTTGTACACCGCCCGGCCCTGATCGAGGAGGGGACAGCGGCCCGCCTCGGCCGGACAGAGGCGCTGATGGCAGACGGTGCCCAAAAGCTCCTCCCGGGTGCAGCCCAGCAGGCGCAGGGCGCTGGGGTTGGCCTCCACCACCCGCCGGCTGGCGGCCTCCACGATGAGGATGCCGGCCTGGAGATGGTCGAGGATGAGCCGGGTGCGCTCCTCGCTCTCCTCCAGGGCCCGGCGGGCCCGGCGGTGCTCCCGGATCTCCCGCTCCAGGGAGGCGTTGGCCGCCCGCAACTCGGCGGTACGCCGCTCCACCCGCATCTCCAGGCTCTGGTTCAGGGCGGCCAAAGAGGCGAGGTTCTGGTGCCGTTTGTGCAGGAAAGCCACCAGCAGGCCGGTGGTCACCGCCCCCCCGAGCCCCACCAGGAGGGGCAGCCAGAGGGTCAAAAGCCACCAAGGCCGGGTGGCGGGCACCACCACCACCCGCCACAGCCGGCTGCCCACGTCCACCACCGCGGTGTAGGTCCAGGCGGGCGGCCAAGAAGCGGCGGGGTCCATGTCCGGGGGCACCTGCAGGGGGGCGGCGGTTTGCAGGGAATAGGATACCAAAAAGCGCTCGCCCGGGGGGGCCAGGTCATCGAAGAGGTGCAGGCAGAGATTGCGCTCCCGCTCAGGGAAGGTATGGCCTATCAGATCCGCCACCCGGAAGACGCCCAGGGCGAAGCCCGTCAGGGCCCGGCGGCGCTCCTCCACCCCGGTGGGGGGCCGGTCTCCCTGAAAGACCGGCCAGAAGATGAGGATGCCTTTATAGCCCTCCTGTTCCTGGGCCAGCAGCAGGGGTCGGGTGGCGGCGGGATCGCCCCGGTCCCGGGCCCAGATCAGGGCTTGGCGCCGGGCGGGTTCGGAGCCCAGGTCAAACCCCAGGAGGACCTCCCGGCCCGGCAGGGGCTCCACGAAATGGAGGGGAAAGTATTCCTCCCGGGGGGCCGCCGGCACCAGGTTGCCCGAGGCGTCCTTTTCCTTCAGCTGAAAGTCCGCCAGGCCCTCCCGGCGCCGGGCCTCCTCAAAGTCCGGCCGGGCCGCGGCCGGCAGCCGGGGGACCCAGCCCAGGGCCCGCAGCCCCGGATTGTAAGTGGGCTGGAGATAGGAGAGGAAGGGCTCCGTGAAGCGCCGGAAGTGCTCCCGCCCCGGCTCCTGGGAGATGGCCAAAAAAGAGGCCAGGCTCGTAAGGGCGGTGTGGGTCTGCTGGATGGTGCCGCCCAGTCGGCTGACCGCATCCCGGGCCTCGTGGAGGAAACGCAGGCGGCGGCTGTCCTCCTCCCAGACCCAGACGGCCAGGGCGGCGCCCACGGAAAGGCACAGGCCCAGCAGGCCCGCCGCCCACAGGATCCCGGACCGGGGAGGCGGGGTGGCCGGCAGGGCGCGGTGCTTGCGGGAGAAATCCATCATGTCAGGTCCTGGGGCAGGGCCGGGCGACCGCGGGGCGGCCCATCCACCCGCTCTCTTCTCTCATCGACCCGGGGTGGGAAAAACTTAAAAGACCGGGCCCGGTTTTCGGGGTCTGAGGGCTTCTTTCCGGGAGGCACAAAGGGGTTGCATTTTCCTGGCCGCCTTGCTACATTGAACGATGACATGGCTCCGTGAGGGGCCGGAAACCCATGATCCCCGGTAGCTCAGCAGGTAGAGCGGGTGGCTGTTAACCACTTGGTCGGCGGTTCGAGTCCGTCCCGGGGAGCCAGACAACGGTGGGGGTGGCCGCGGCGGCCGCCCTTTTTTTTCTGCGGCGCTCAGGGCTCAGCGCGGGCCAGAGGCCCGGAGCCTCAGGGAGGCGGGAGTGGGAAGGGAGGTCACGTGAGGCAACCCCGGCCGCAGCTCGCCTGCTGCAATTTCCTCCCGGAGGCGGGAAGACTCCGGCAGCTGGCCCGGGACCTGGACCTCCAGGGGGTTGACTGGACGCTCCCGGCGGAAGCGGTGGCCGCCACCCCCCGGGCGGAGGCGGAGCTCACCCGGGAGCTGGCAAACCTCTCACCTCTGGAGGTCCGGTTTCATCTGGCCTTCCCGGGGGTGGATCTGGGAGCCGAGGATCCCGGGGAGACCCACCGGGCCCGGAGTTTGTACCGGGAGGCCTGCCGCCTCCTCTCCAAGGTGGGGGCCCGCTATGTCACCATCCACCTCGGCGGTCTGGGGCGGGAGTCCAGCGCCGATTTGAGCTGGCCCGCGGCGGTGGCGGGTTTGACCGAGCTGGTGCAGTTCGCCCACCGCCTGGGGCTGCGCCTGTGCGTGGAAAACCTGGCCTGGGGCTGGAGCAGCCGCCCCCGGCTGTATGAAAAGCTGCTCCGGCTTTCGGGCGCCTTCGGCACCCTGGATGTGGGCCATGCCCAGGTTTCCCCGGCGGTGCAAAGCGGCGTCTGGCGGGTGGAGGATTTCATCTCCCCCCATCCGGACCGCATCCTGCAGGCCCACGTGTATCATGTGGAGACCGAGGAGGGGCATCAGCCCCCTTGGACCCTGGCCCAGATGGAGGCTCGCCTCCGACTCCTGGAGAGCCTCCCCCTCTGCCGCTGGTGGGTGCTGGAGCTGCATGACGAGGCGGGCCTGCGCCAGACCCGGGCGGTGGTGGAGGAATATTTCCAGCTTCGGGCCGAAGAAGAGGGGACAAGGGGGCGGTGGCCTTCCGCTGCCTCTCCCAAGGCCCCCTGCCCCACCCCGCGCGAGGGCTCGGGGGGAGGGTGAGGGGAGGATCCAGGGCCGAGGGCCCTTCTCCCTCATCCATCCCGGACAAAATTTATGCGCTGCATCCTCCTCATCCTGGACGGGCTGGGGGACCGGGCGTATGACGCGTTGGGGGGCCGCACCCCCCTGGAGGCGGCCCGGACCCCCCATCTCGACCGCCTGGCGGCCCTGGGAATGACGGGTCTCTTCCACCCCTGGCGCCTGGGCGCCGCCCTTCCCAGCGAATTGGCCCACGTCCTCCTGTTCGGCTATTCCCTGGCGGACTTCCCCGGGCGGGGGTATCTGGAAGCCCTGGGGGCGGGGATTCCCCTGGAGAAGCACGACGTGGCCTTGTTGGGCCGCATCTTCGCGGTGCGCCGCCGGCGGGGGGAACTCATCCTCCAGGAGGAGGACCCCCGGGTGGAGGAGGAGGTGGCCCGAAGCCTGCAGGCTGCGGTGGAGAAGTTTGAACACCAGGGGGTGGAGGTCACCTTCATCCCCACCGGGGGGATCCGGGGGATTGTGAAGCTTTCCGGGGAGGTGTCGCCGGCGGTCACCGATTCCAACCCCATCTACGAGGGCCGGCCCCTGATGGAGGTGCAGCCCTGGGAGGGGCACTCGGCCGATCCCAGGGCCCGGCGCACCGCCCAGGCCCTCAACGCCTATGTGGCCTGGAGCCACGCCCGGCTTGCCGCCCATCCCCTGAACCGGGCCCGGCGGCGGGCGGGGCTTGCCGCCCTCAATGCCGTGGGTCTGCAGCGGGCCGGCCAATGGCGGCCGGTCATGCCCTTCGGGGAGAAATGGGGTCTTCGGCCCCTGGCCGTGGCGGCCGGGATCCTCTACCGGGGTCTGTGCCGCTTTCTGGGATTCACCCTGGCGCCGGCACCGGACACGGACGATCCCGCCCGGGATCTGGCGGCGCGGCTCACCCAGGCCGCCCGGGCCCGGCAGTATGATCTGGTCTATGTGCACACCAAGGCGCCGGATGAAGCGGCCCATACCAAGGATCCCCACCACAAGCGGGCGGTGATCGAGGCCCTGGACCAGGCTCTGGCGGTGGCCCTGGAGGAGATCGTCCCCGACCCGGACACCCTCCTGGTGATCACCGCGGACCACGCCACCCCCAGCTGCGGGCCCATGATCCACTCCGGGGAGCCGGTGCCCCTGCTGATGGTGGGGAAATATCCCTGGCGGGACCGGGTCACGCGGTTTTCCGAAATCGATTGCGCCCAAGGGGCCCTGGGGCTGGTGCGGGGGGAGGAGCTGCTGCCCCTGATTCTGAACTTCCTGGACCGGGGCAAGCTCATGGGCCTGCGGGACAGCCCCCGGGACCAGCCCTTTTTCCCGGGGAGATATCGGCCCCTGCGCCTGGGCCGGGAGAAAGGGGGACAGCATGACTGAGCTCGGGGTGGTGCACGGCCGCTTCCAGGTCTTTCACCTGGATCATCTGAAATATGTCCTGGCCGCCAAGGCCCGCTGCCGCCGGCTGGTGGTGGGCATCACCAATCCGGACCCCACCCTCACCCGCTTTGACCCCGCCGACCCCCGCCGCAGTTCGCCGGAGCACAATCCCCTCACCTACTATGAGCGCTACCTCCTGGTGCGGGAGGCCCTGTGGGAGGCGGGGCTGGACTGCCGGGAGTTCGCCTTGGTCCCCCTGCCCATCAATTTCCCGGAACTCTACCGGTTCTATGTGCCTCTTCAGGCCACCTTTTATCTCACCATTTACGATGCCTGGGGGGAACGCAAGCTGGCCCAGTTCACCGCCCTGGGCCTGCGGGTGGAGGTCCTGTGGCGGAAATCCCCGGAGGAAAAGGGCCTCACCGGCACCGCCATCCGACGCCTCATGGGCCGGGGGGAGCCCTGGGAGCACCTGGTGCCCCCGGCGGTGGCCCGGCTGATCCGGGACCTGGACCTGGTGCCCCGCCTGGCGCTGGCGGGCGGGTGAACCCCCGGCTCGGTTCCCCCAGGGCGCGGCCTGCGGGCGGCCTCAGGCGCGCAGGGTGGCGATGAGGCGGCCCGGGACCAGGAAAAGGTCCAGGGCCGCGGTAATGCCGGGGGCCACCAGGTCCGCGGCCAGCAGGGCCTCCCGGGCGGCCCCCTCCTCCTGGACCACCGCCACCCCCAGGTCCGCCTCCTGCAGCATCAGGGCGTCATTGCGGCCGTTTCCCACCGCGGCGCTGTGCCGGGACCCCAGAGCCCGGAGAAACTCCGCCTTGGCCCGGGCCTCGTCGCCCCGGGGGATGACGCTCACCGTGACTGGCAACCCCGCCATCTCCTGATGCACCCCCCCGAAAGTATCGGCGGTGAGCACGTGTACCGCCAGGTTGTGGGCCAGGCGGTGCAGCCGGGGGGCCACTCCGGCGAGCAGCCGGCCGTCCTGGGCTAGGGTGCCGTTGAAATCCAGGACCAGATGCGCCAGGGACAGATTCTTAAACCCGGGAACGACGATCTCCAGCACAGTATGCTCCTCTCCTGAGCTTTATCCGGGGCGGGCCGGGAGGCCGGCCATCCCTCCCCCGCCCTCTCCCCGGGATTATGCCATGTTTGCCCCGGAAGGAGGGGGAAAGGGAGGCGACCGGGGCTGTCCCGGGGTTCAGGCGGCTATCCCCAACTTATATGAAGGGAACTTTCATGATGATAAAAATCTTTTTAATGAAATTAAAATTTCCCTTGCCCGGCCCGAGTGTGGTAAGCTGCATGTAATTCATACCCCCTCGGAATGGGACCGGGGCTTTCCCCCTTCTCCTTTCGAGTCTCCCTCCCACCCTTCACCCGCCGGGGAGCCTGCCCATGAGGCTCTTGTGGGTCTCCGACAGTCCCACCACCCCCTCCGGCTTCGGAGGGGTCACCCGGGAGGTTTGCCGCCGGCTGGCCCGCCGGGGCCACCGTCTGGAGATCCTGGGTTGGCAGGCGTATGGCACCACCACCCATTGGGAGGGCATCCCGGTGCACCCCGTCCGCCGGGACCGCTTCGGGGCCGACGTTCTCCTGGGCTATCTCCACCGCCTGCAGCCCCACTTCCTCATCACCCTGGCGGATATCTGGTGGATGAGCTTCCTCACCGAGCCGCCGGTGCAGCGCTATCTGGACCAGTCCGGGACCCGCTGGGTGCATTACTACCCGGTGGACGGGGCCGACCCGGAGGGGCGTCTCCCCGCCGGCTGGGTGAAGGTGCTGTCCTGTGCCGATGTGCCGGTGGCCATGAGCCGCTTCGGCATGGAGGTCTCCGCCGCCTGCGGCATCCCGGCTGCCTACATCCCACACGGGGTGGACACCGGGCTCTTCGCGCCGCCCGCTGACAAGGCGGCGGCCAAGGCCCGCCTGGGGTATGAAGGGCGCTTTGTGGTGCTCTCCGATGCCCGCAACCAGCCCCGCAAGCTCCTGCCCCGGCTCCTGGACATCTTCGCCGCCTTCGCCCGGGACAAACCGGAGGCGCTGTTGCACCTGCACGCCGACCCGGAGGATGACGCGGCCCGCAGTGACCTCTACCGCTACAATATCCGCCAGGACCTGGAGGCGTTGGGGCTGAGGGACCGGGTACGCTTCACCCCGGGCTTCCGCATGCGGGCCTCCGGGGGCATCCCCCTGGAGCGGCTGGCGGAGATTTATGCCGCCGCGGATGTGCACCTCCTCACCTCCTGGGGGGAGGGCTTCGGCCTCCCCAACCTGCAGGCCGCCAGCGCCGGGGTGGTGCCCGTGGCCCTGGCCTACACCGCCAGCCGGGAGCTGGTGGCGGGGCATGGTTTTGCCATCCCGGCGGAGTGCGGGGTGGTGGATGAATTCGGCCTGGTCCGGGGCCTCATGGACCGGGAGGCGGCGGTGGCGGCCCTCACCGCCCTGTACGCCGACCCCGGCCTGTTGGCGGAGAGGAGCCGCCGCTCCCGGGAATTCGCCCTGGGCTACAGCTGGGACCACATCCTCCGGCAATGGGAGGAGGTCCTGCACCGGGCCCCGCCCCGGCGCAAGCCGGTGCGCTCCCGCCTCATCACCTGGACCGCGGGGGAAGCGGCCCCCAGCCTGCCGGATCTGCCCCCGGAAGTGAAGGGGGTGGTCTCCGAGACGTTGGCGCCCCTGCCACCCGGCACCCGGGTAAGCCTGAGGCTGGCGGAGCGCCGGGCGGGGGAGGTGAGCGCCCAGATCCGCCAGGAGGCCTTCCGGCGGGGGGAGGAGCTCAGCATCCCGGTGAGACTGCCCCCCTTCTTTCCCGGAGCCCCCCGCCCCACCATCGGCTATGTGCTGGTGAGCCCGCCGGAGCTCTCCCTGGCGGTGCTCCTGAAGCGCATCTTCCCGGGGCTGGCGGTGGCGGTGCCCCGGCCCGGCGGCGACCCCGAGAGTCCGGTGCGCCTGCCGGTGGAGGAGCTGCTGCCGGCTCTGGCCCATATCTCCCTGGTCATCGACTGCTCCGGCACCGGGGCCCCGGACCTGGACCTGGCCTGCGCCGCCCTGGGGGTGCCGTATGTGGGCCCCAGCGCCCTGTGGCCGCCCATCCCCCTGCCGCCGGTGCACCAGGTGCGGCTGCTCTTCACCGACCAGGGCTTCTCCGAGTGGCGCCGCCAGGAGGCCTGGCAGCGGGCCCTGGTGGCGGTGGGGGAGGAGGCCCTGGAGCGCCTGCGGCACCTGGCCCTGAAGGGCCAGCCCCGGCGTCAGGCCGCCCCCGGGCCCGCCGGGCCGGAGCCGGAGCTCTTCCTCGTCCGGCCCCACGAGGGCCAGCAGGGGCCGGAAGTGGCCCGGCGCCTCAGGGAATACCTGGCCCGCCACGGCGGTCTTCTCCTCATGGCCACCGCCGGGGGGAGCTTCATCGTCGGCATGCCCCCGGGGGGCAAGGAGGTCCTGAGGTCCTGTCCGCTGGTGAGTTTCGTGGGCGGCGTGCAGCTGGACGGCCAAGGCAAGGCGGTCCGGGCCCTGAAGAAGCACTTCGCCCTCAACGCCGTGCGGCAGCTCCTCGCCCGGGAGGGCGGGCCGCCCGCGGCCTGAACCGGTAAGGGGGGGGGAAGGCGGGCCGGGGTCCCCCTTCACCGAAAACCTTCATCCTCCGGGCCTCCGGTCCTGGCCAGCTCACTGACAAGGAGGTTGTATGAGAAGTGTCGGCAGAGACCTGTTGGACGTCCCCTTTCCCGAGATGGTGATGAACCTCGCCTTCGCCATCGCCAAGGGTCAGCTGGCCCTGGACCGCACCTCGCTGTCCACCGCCCGCATGCTGGCCCGGGAAAAAGTGAAGCTCATCCAGGAGATCCAGGAGATCATCGAGCCGGATTTCCGCACCGTGGAGGTGACGGTGCGGGATCAGGACGGCACCCCCCGGAGGGAGACCATCATCGTCACCGGCGCCCGGGTGAAGTTCGACAGCATGGACCCGGAGGACATGACCCTGCTCCAGGCGGGGCTCTCCCCCACCTTTTATCAGTTCACCGAATCCATCATTGAAGTGAAGATGTCCATTTCCCAGAAGACCACGAGTTCCAGCGAATTCGAGGTGGGCGCCTCCCTGGAGGCCAGCGCCTCCTGGGGCTGGGGCTCCGCCTCCTTCGCCTCCCACGTGAATTACAAGACCGCCAACACCTACTCCTATTCGGCGGAGGGCTCCAGCCTGCTCAGGACCACCCTGAAGCCGGTGCCGCCCCCCAGCCGCCTGACGCCCCGGGTGCTCACCATCAACTGCCTGCCCATGCTCCAGGGGCAGCCGGCGGCCGTCAGCATCAGTTAAGCGCGGCGGAAAGGAGTCTCCATGGCCATCGGCCGCGATTTGCTGGATCTGCCCTTTGCCGAACTGGTGCGCAACCTGGCCGTGGCCATCGCCGACGGTCAGGCGGCCCTGGATCACAACTCCCTGGAAACCATGAAGGCGCTGGTGAACACCCAGGTGGAGGTGCTCACCGAGGTCACCGAGATCATCGAGCCGGAGGTGCGCACCGTGGAGGTGACGGTCCCCGACGGCGCCGGCGGCACCCGCAGGGAGACGGTGCCGGTCACCGGCGCCCGGGTGACCGCCACCGGGGCCCCGCCGGTGAAGATGAGCATGTTCCAGGCCGGATTGTTGCCCACGTTTTATCAATTCACCGAGGCCACCATCGAGGTGCGCCTCTCCATCACCATGCGGGAGGAGCGGGAGACGGAGACCCGGGGGAGGGCCGCGGGGTTCCTGGGGCTGGGCCGCAGCCGGGCCCACGCCGGCACGGTGGATTACCGCACCGCCAACAAATACAGCTATCAGGCCCAGGGGGCCAGCGTGCTCCGGGCGGTGATGCGTCCGGTGCCGCCCCCCTCCCGCCTGGAGCCGGCGGTAACCACGGTGAACACCTTCACCAGCCCGCCCACCATCACCCGCACGCCGTAAATCCGGGAGGAACCTTATGCCCAACGGAACTCCCGCCCAGCAGATCGCCGATCTGATCTCCACGCCCCTGGAGGAGCTGCTGGTGGCCCTGGGGTCGGGGATCGGCCGGGCCCAGGCGGAACTGGACCGCCATTCCATCGAGATCCAGAAGCTCATCCTCGAGGACCCGGTGCTCTCCCAGTACGGCCTGGAGGCCACCTGGTATCAGATCCCCAAAACCGAGCTGGAGCTCAAGATCGCGGTCGCCCTGGAACAACCGGCCCCCAAGGCGGAGCCTTCCCGGGTCGCCGGGGTGATCAAAAAGCCCCTGCCCCGGCTGTGGGCCCAGCCGGTGAATGCCCGCTACACCAACCAGTTCTCCTATGACATCCAGGCGGCCAGCACCGTGAAGTTGTCGGTGGTGGCGGTGCCGCCCCCGGGGGCGGCCGCCCTCGCCCCGGCCCTGACAGAGGAGGCGGCCCTGGCCGCGGCCCTGCCTCACCTCTTCACCGACGCGCAGGGCCGGCCGGAACCCCGGGTGACGCTGAATTTCAACGGCGGCGCCCGGGCCTGGTACATCGTGCAGACCGCGGAACAGGACGGCACCGTCATCCTGCGGGCCCTGGTGAAGGTGGACGACGAAACGGGCCGGGTGCTGGAGCACCGCGGCGGCCCGGGGAGCTGAGCCATGCCTCCCCCGGAAGAACTGGAACGCGTCAAACTGGAGCTGGCCCAGGTCCGCACCCAGCTGAACCTGGTGGAACAGTCCCGCCGGGAGCTGACCTTCAAGCTGGAGGCGGCCACCAAGGACCTCCAGGAGGCCCGGCAGTCCCTGGCCCGGGCCGAAGCCCTCACCGCCGAGCTGAAGCAGCGGGTGGAGGTCACCCAGGGCCGGGTGCGGGAGCTGGAGGCCGCCCTGGCCAAAACCCAGGAGGAGCTGCGCCTCAAGGAGGCGGAGCTGGGGAGCCTGAGGACCATCAAGGAGGTGGCCGAGGTCTGGAAACGGGAGCGGGACCAGGCCCTCCAGGACCTGGCCCAGGTCAAGGCCGATGTGGAGCGCCAGGTATCCCAGGCGGTGAAGGCGGCCCTGGAGCAGGTCACCCGGGAGCACGAGGCCGCCAGTCAGGCATGGCAGGCCGAGCGGCTGAAACTGAAGGAGGAGATTGCCCACCTGCAGGACCGGCTGGCCGAGCGGGGGGTGGTGGGGCACGTCTTCCCCACCGATCTCGCCGGCAGGCTGGCCGGGGTGCTGGAGGGCCTGGCGGAGGGCCGGGCGGCCCCGGGCAAACAGTACGCCGCCGCCCTCACCTCCCTGGAGGTGGAGGCCCGGGGGGTGCTGGAGGCCCCCCGGGCCGGGGAGACGGAACCCCGCTTCGTCACCCCGGAGGCGGGCAAGGTGGAGCCCGGGGCCCTCTCCACTTTGCGCATGACCTTCCGCCTGCTCCCCACGGTGCGGGCCGAAGAGGACTGACGTGGCCGAACTGGACTTCTACCGCCGCCAGGCCACCCTGGCCCAGGTGCGGGCCGAGGTGGCGGAGGCCCTGGTCCAGACCATGAGGCGGGAGCGGGACGCCGCGCTGGGCGTCCGGGCGGAGCTGGAGCGGGAAAACGCCCGCCTGAAGGCGTTCCTGGAGAGGCTCCAGAGCCAGCTGGGGGAGGTGCGGGAAAAGCTCAAGGAGGCGGTGGCCCGGCGCCGGGGGATGCCCCTGGAGGAGATCCTGGCGGCGGTGCTGGAGGCCCTGGAGGCCGGCTCCCGGGGCCTGAGGGGCCGGGTCATTGCCGACGCCCGTCTGGAGCTCAAAGCGGCCCTGCAGGTGGAGGAGAGGGCCGCGGGGCTGCAGGTGGCCGCGGCGGGCCTCTTTCCGCCCCACACCTTGAGCACCCTCTCCCTCACCGTCCGGCCCACCCCGCCGGGACGGTGGGAGGAGGCGTGCGCCCGGGGCCTGGCGGCGGTCCTGATGGCCGCCCAGGCGCTGCAGGAAGCCCTCGCCCGGGAATTTCCCCCGGCGGCGGCCCCGCTGGCGGCCACGGCCCTGGCCCGGCTCTCGGGGGTGCTGGCGGCCCCGCCTGAGGCCCCCGAGGAGGTGGCCGACGCCCTCCGGCCGGTGGCGGAGAGCCTCACCGCCCTGGCCGGCCAGGTCCCGAAACTGGCGCCGGCGGCCCGGGAGCTGGCCGGGCGTCTGGCGGCGCTGCCGCCCCGGCCCGCGGAGGAGCACCTGGGGCAGCTGGCCGCGGCCCTGGCGGCGGTGGCCCGGGACCTTTCCGGAGGCTGAGATGACGGTGCGCATCCGGGCGGAGCGTCCCACGGTGGATCCCACCGGGCCGCCTCCGGCCTTCACCATCAGGACGGACCGCCAGTTCTGCGAGGTGGAGGTCACCTGCGACCCGGTGCTCTTCAACGGCGCGCTGGCGGGGAGGCGCCGGCCGGAGAATTTCTCCACCTCCCGGGACGAAGGCGCCCTGGCGGTGCGGCAGGGCAGGGCCCGCTATCAGCTGGATGAGGCCGCCTGGCGGGCCCTGCGCCGCTACCCCTACCTGTATTACCGGGCCATTGCCTACGATGGGCCCCTACCCCGCCGCCAACGGGAAGAGGAGAGCCTGGCGGCCCACGACTTCCGGCAGGCTCCCGCCATTTATCTGGCCCCGCCGGGCACCCGCCTGCCGCCGGTGCGCCGCCGCCTCTCCGGGAACCTGAAGTGGCTCCGAGTGGCGGGCAACCGCCTAGTGGATGAGGACGACGACCCGGTGGTGCTCCGGGGGGTGAACCTCTCCGGCATGGAGTACACCGACCGGGGGGGCTTGGACCCCACCGGGGTGCGGCGGCCCACCTCCCGGGAGGCCGCGGGCATCACCCGGGAGCTCATCCGGGAGATCGTTCGCCACTGGCGGGCCAATATCATCCGCCTGCCCCTCAACCAGGAGTGGGCCCTCACCCGGGAGGATTACCTGGCCAACCTGGACCGCATCATTGAATGGGCCGCGGCGGAGGGCGCCTATACCCTGCTGGATCTGCAGTGGTTCGACACCCACCGGGAGTTCGGGCACCTGGCGGACGGCCGGGTGAACCGGGTGCCGCCGATGCCGGAGGAGAATTCCGTGCGCCTCTGGCGGCTGCTGGCGGCCCGCTACCGGCGGGAGCCGGCGGTGCTTTTTGACCTTTTCAATGAACCCCACGTGCCCCTGGCCGACGACCAGGCCGCCCTCACCCCCGCCCTGGCCACGGAGGGGGAGTGGGTGGACCACTGGCACTCCTGGGTCCGCCGTCTGGAGCAGGTGATCCACCGGGAGCACGGCCGGGCCCTCCTCTTTGTCAGCGGCTGGGACTGGGCCCTCAACCTGCGCCACTTTCCGGTGCCCCTCCCCGGCGGCCGCACCCTGCCCAATGCGGTCTATGCCGCCCACGTCTATCATCACACCACCCCCGGCCGCAGCACCGCCACCCCGGCCGACTGGGATCACTGGTTCGGCTTTCCCCGCCTGCGGGAGGCCCATCCCATCTTCCTCACCGAATGGGGCGGGGAGGCGGCCCAGCTCCGCTGGGGCCTGGAGCTGGAGCAGTATCTCCGGGACCTGCACCGCTTCCGCCAGGGGGTGTGGCCCGGTCTGGCCGGCTGGACCGCCTGGTCCTGGGCCGACCGGCCCCTGCTGGTGGAGCGGGGCACCGGCAGCCGCACCCTGCCCAACGGCACTCAGGTCACCTGGCGCACCTACATCCTGGATGGCCCCCACCACCGGCCCACGGAGTTCGGGGAGCTGGTCAAGGCGGCCCTGGGCACCATGCCCGCCTTCCCCCGGCTGGCCTTTGCCCTGGATCGGCTCCGGGGGGGCCGGGGCCGCTTCTTCATCACCGCCACCCCGGCCCGGCGGGAGGATTTTTTCGCGGTGCAGGGCCATGACTTCACCCCCGGCACCCGCGTCCTTTTCTCCACCCCGGGGGCCACGGTGTGGGTGGCGCCCCGGGTGATTCTCCCCCATCTGCTGCTGGTGCCGCAGCTGCCCGCCGCGGTGCCGCTGGGGGAGGTGCTGTGTGAGGTGGTGCGCCCGGACGGGGTCCGAAGCGACCCCATCCGGCTGGTGGTGGCGGCCGCCCCCGGCGACGTCAGCGAGATTTATCCCGGGGACGAGAGCAAGCCGGCGGCGCGCCGCTTCACTATCCTCTTTCTGGCCAACCCGGTGGTGGAGACCCGGACGGGGGCCGTGGCCGCCGACCCCCTCCTGGCCCGCCGGGACCGTTTTCACCGGGCGGTGGCCGAGGCCCTGCGCTCCCTCTTCGGCCGGCGGGAGACTCTCCTGCACCCCTATGCCCTGGACATCCGGGTGGTGGCCCGCTTCGCTCCGGAGGCGGTGGTACCGGCCCATGCCCTGTGCCGACAGATCGCCGGGGCCACCATGGAGGCCATGCGGCCGCGGGTCCAGGCCTATCTGGCGGCGAAAGGGCTGAGCGCCGATGTCTGCTTCGTGCTCTTTCATTCCGCCAGCCACCGGCGCAGCTCGGCCCACCGCACCCTGGACGACGCCGCCTCGGCGGGGCGCCGTTTTCTCTATGACCAGGTGGAGTATCATCACCGCCGCCGGGCCCGGGAACCGGGGGTGGTGGCCCTGCACGCCCCCCCTGCCTCTGTCCTGACCCCGCTCCACGAGCTTATCCATGCCTTGGGGGAGAGGGATAACGGCGGCGTCACCGATCTTTATGTTGACAGCCCACCGGTACTTTTCAGCGTCAACCGCAAGCGCCGGGCCCGGGCCGGGGGACCCGTCCCCCGGCGCTTTGCCGATTATGACGGGCAGAGCTACGCCAGCGACCCCCGCCGGGACGGCCGGGGGTATCCGGCCTCCTGGCGCAGCTACCACCCGGAGCTCATCCACCCCCGGTTTCCCAATCTGATGGATGATTATTATTACCAGGGCGCCATGACCCGCTGCCGCCTGGACCGGCTGACCCTGAAATTTCTCCGGGACCGCCTGGAATGGAAGCTGGGACGATGATGGCCCTGAGCCCCGAGGAGCGGGCCGCGGTTCTGGCCCTTAACCCCCAGGCCCGCCCCCAGGACCTGGACCGCTTCGAAGCCCTGCTGGTGGAGCGTCTGGAAGCGGCGGAGGTGGACCCGGCCAGGGCCCAGGCCCTGGACCGGGAGCTTAAGGAGATGGAGGCCCGCCTCTTCCCCCGCCTGCAGGAGGCCCTGCAGCAGGTCTGGGCCCGCCAGCCGGAAGAGCCGGAAGAGCCCGGGGAGCCGGGAGTCGCCTGAGAGGGGCAGGGCCGGCGCCCCGGCTTTTCGAAAGGTCCCTTTCACCGGGCCTGCCCCCAAAGGCGCCCAGGAGACCTCAGCATGAGCCGCACAGACAGAGCCGCAGAGCGCCGCCGGGCAGAACGGGAGGCGGCCCGGGTCCGCCGGCGGGAGGAGGAGCGGCGGGCGGAGGCGGCGGCCCGGGCCCGGGAGCGTGAGCGCCAGGAGGCCCGCCGGGCCAAAGGGCTCCAGGAGGCCCGGGAGCGGGAGGAAGCCGAGCGGCGCCGGCAGGAACAGGAGGCCGCCCGCCGGCAACGGCTCGGGGCCCGACGCCGGCAGGAAAGGCGGCAGGCGGCCAAGGAGCAGGAATCCCGGGAGGACAGGCGGCAGGTCCGGCGGACCGCCCGGGAAAGCCCAAAGCGAACCGAAAAGGCCAAAGGGCGGCCGCGGCCGCCGGGTGAGGCCTCATCCCCCACAACCCCGCCCCGGCCGGAAAGGGAGACCTCAAGTCGCCGCGCCCCGGCCACACGGGGAAAAGAGAAGCCGCGTCGGGACCTGCCGGCCATGCGGGAGGGGAAAAAGCCTCAGGAAAAGCGGCGGGCAGCCCGGCCCCGGGACAATGGGGCGCCCCCGCCCTCCCGCCCCCGGACCGCGGCCGCGCCTCCCCGGGCAAGACGCCCCCGGCCCCCCGAAAAGCCCCGGGCTCCGGCCACCGGCCACCTGGCGGCGCAGAAAAAAGGGCGGACCGCAGAGCGCCCGCGGGCAGGCTCCCGCCGACCGGAGAAGCGTTCACGCACCGCCTCCACCTGCCTCACCCCGAAGTGGCGGCCGTCCCTGGGGCCCCCCCCACCGGCCCGCCTCCCCTGCGTGCCGGCGGACAATCCCCATCCCCGGCCCGGAGCCGCCCGCCTGCCCAGCGGGGTGCTGTCCGGCCACCTCCCCTGGCTGGGGGTGGAGGGGCGCTTTGTGGTGGATGAACGGGACCGGGTGCGGATTCTCCGGGGCGTCACCCTGCGGGGGCTGGAGCGGGCCGCCCCGCACCAGGGCGCCTTTCCCGTGCCCGTGAGCCCCGAGGAGGCGGCCCTGCTCCGCGCCTGGGGGGCCACCGCGGTGCGGCTGCCCCTGGCCCAGGATCTGGCCCTGGAAGGCCGGGGTGAAGCCGAGGGCGAGGATTATCTGGAGGCCCTGGACGCTGCGGTGGAGGCCGCGGCAGCCGCCGGTCTGTACACCATCGTGCAGCTCTCCCTCCTCTCCAGCGTGCTGCCCACGCACCGGGGTCCCGGGGGCGCGAGCTACGACCCGCCCCTGCCGGATCCGGGCTCCCTGGATTTCTGGGGGATCCTGGCCCGGCGCTATGCCCATGAGCCGGCGGTGCTCTTCCAGCTCTTCGGCTCCCCCCACGACCCCGGCCCGGGCGATGCCACCGCCCGGCTGCTCCCCCGGGTCACCTGGCCGGTGTGGCGCAACCATCTTTTGGCCATGCTGGGGGAGCTGCGCCGGGAGCATCCCCGGGCGGTGGTCCTGGCCCCGGGGCTGGCCGGGGACCTCAGCGGCTTCCCTCTGCGCTACTCCGACGGCTCCCAGGTGGCCAACCTCATCTACGGCCTGGAGCTTTCGGCCTCCGGGGGCCAGGAGGCCGTGCGCCGGCTTTTGCAGACCGGCCGGCGCCAACCCGCGGCGGTGCTGGGGTGGCGGGCCGTGCCCCTGGAGTCCCGCCAGGTGCAGGCCTTAAGCCCCCGGCTGGCCCAGGCCGGCATCCACTGGCTGGCCGCCCACTGGACCGAGGAGCCCGGGGCGCTGGTGAGCCGCCAGCGGGGCCGCCTGCTGCCCACCCCTCTGGGCCGGGCCTTCCAGGGAGCTCTGGCCGCACCTCTGCCGGCGGAGTTTCATCTGGAGCCTGGGGCCAGGCGGCAGATGTTCCGCCTCCTCCCCGGCCGGGAAGGCTGATTCTTCCTTTCCATTACCCAGGGTAGTCCAAAGAGGGGGGAACCGGACTCGGAAGGATTGCAGGAAATCAGCGTGGTTCCTTTCCGGTCCGGACCGGGCTGCCGGGGAGGTGATGCCTCGCCTTTCCCCTTGGCCCCGGATTTTTCCACACAGGGCTGTCCGGCCACCCTTTTCCTTCCAGTCCGGGAGCGGGTCCGGAAGGCGGTGAGAGGCGTTTCCGGGACTGCCCGTCAGGGCCGGAACTCGAAGGAACGCCCGGAGAGGTAGCGCTCCTCCAGGTAGCGGGCCAGGGATTCCTGAAAGGCCTCGCTGGGGCGCCCCCCCGGGGACTCACTGATGACGAAGTGGGTCAGCTCGTGGGCCAGAATCCCCACCCGGGCGTCCGCCACCGAGAGGTACAGGGTGCGGCGGCGGGGCTCATAGAAGGCCGGGAGCCACCCCCGGGGAGCGGGAGTCCGGGCTCCCCGGCCGGTGAGGGCGTCATGCTCCCGGCGCACCGCCAGGGCATCGGGAAGGAGGCGCAGGCGCAGCCGCACCCCCGGTGGCGGCCGGCGCTGCAGCACCCGGGTGATCTCCGCCAGCATGTCATCCAGCCGGAGGGCCAAGGCCCCCAGGTCCGGAGGCGCTCCGGGACCCGGCGGGGCGATCCCCAGCCGGCGGGCCAGTTCCTCCAGATGCTCCCGGCGGTCATAGACCACATCCACCCGCTCGGTGTGAAAGAGCTGCTGCGGCATCGGCCGGCGCACGGCCGGCGGCCCCCCGGGCTGGGCCGGCACCGGCAGGGCCGACCCCAGAAGTATTCCCACAGCCAACAGGACGACAGGGAAAATGGCGGTCTCCTTTCTGCTCCTGCCTTATTGTCGCCCAAAAGCCGGGGGGAGGAAATGGGCTTCCGGACTTCCCGGGACCGGGACCCCGGGGAGACCGGGGCGAAGGGGGAGAGGCGCGCGCCTGTGAGTCGGCCGTGTCCCCCGGCCGCCGGAGGAAAAAGCCGCCCTCCTGGGGGAAGACTTGACAACCCCTGTCCTCCCCCGATATATTTACCAGGTTATTTCGTACACGAGGGTTTCCATGCCGACCTATATGGCCAAAAAGGGGGAAGTGCCCCGGGAATGGCTGCTGGTGGACGCCCAGGGCAAGGTGCTGGGTCGCCTGGCCACCCGCATTGCCATGGCCCTCCGGGGCAAGAACAAACCCACTTTCACCCCGCACACCGACGCCGGGGATTTTGTGGTGGTGGTGAACGCCGACAAGGTGCGACTCACCGGGCAGAAGTGGGACCAGAAGGTGTATTACCGCCACTCCGGGTACATGGGCGGCCTCAAGAGCATCACCGCCCGGCAGCTGGTAAAGAAACGGCCGGAGGAGCTCTTGCGCGAGGCGGTCCGGGGCATGCTCCCCAAAAACAGCCTGGGGCGCCAGCTGTTGAAGAAGCTGAAGATTTACGCCGGCGGCAGCCACCCCCATGACGCTCAGCAACCCAAACCGGTGACCTGGGAGGACTAATGGCCCAGTCGTTCAACATCCACGCGGTGGGCAAGCGCAAATCGGCGGTGGCCCGGGTGTATCTGCGGCCCGGCACCGGCCGCATCATCGTCAATGAGCGGGACTTCCAGGAGTACTTCCCCCTGGAGACCACCCGCAATCTGGCCAGCCAGCCCCTGAGGCTCCTCAATGTGGGCGCCGACCTGGACATCCTGGTGAATGTCACCGGGGGCGGCCCTGAAGGCCAGGCCGGGGCCATCAAGCACGGCCTCAGCCGGGCGCTGCAGGAGCTCAATCCCGAATACCGCCCCATCCTGAAGAAGGCGGGTTTTCTCACCCGGGACGCCCGGATCAAGGAACGCAAAAAATACGGCCGCCGGGGCGCCCGCCGGGGCTGCCAGTACTCCAAGCGGTAATCCCGTCGCCATGTCCCAGGTGACGGTGGCGGTCTTCGGGGCCTCGGGCTATACCGGGCTGGAGCTCCTGCGCCTCCTGGCCCGGCACCCGAAAGTCGAGCTCGTGGCCCTCACCTCCCGGGAATATCAGGGCCGGCCCGTCGGTCAGGTCTTCCCCGCCTTGGCCCGCATCATCAGGCAGGACTTCATCCCCCCGGACCCGGAGCAGGTGGCGGGCCGGGCGCAGTTCGTCTTCACCGCGGTGCCGCATCAGACCGCCATGGAGCTGGTGCCCCGTCTGCTGGCCGCCGGCTGCCGGGTGGTGGATCTGAGCGCCGATTTCCGTTTCCGGGACCGGGCGGTGTATGAGGCTTGGTATCAGCCCCACTGCGCCCCGGAGCTCCTGGCCGAGGCGGTGTACGGCCTGCCGGAGCTCCACCGGGACAAGATCGCACGGGCCCGCCTGGTGGGCAATCCCGGCTGCTATCCCACCGCCGTCATTTTGGGACTGGCGCCGTTGGTCCAAAGCCGGCGGGTCAGGCTCGATTCCCTCATCGCCGATTGCAAAAGCGGGGTCAGCGGCGCCGGCCGGGGGGCCTCCCTGGCCACCTCCTTTTGCGAGGTGGCCGACAGCTTCCGGGCCTACAAGGTCTTCGAACACCGCCACACCCCGGAGATGGAGCAGGAGCTGAGTCTTTTGGCGGAGGAGCCGGTACGCCTCACCTTCACCCCGCACCTGGTGCCCATGAACCGGGGCATCCTGGCCACCCTGTATGCCACCCTGACCGCGCCGGCCTCTGAAGCGGAGATTTACCGGCTCTATGAGGAGTTTTACGCCGGGGAGCCCTTTGTGCGGCTGCTGCCCCCGGGCGCCCTCCCCACCACCGCCCAGGTGCGGGGCACCAATTTCTGCGATCTGGGGCTCAAGGTGCACCCTGAGGGGGACCGGGTGATCGTGGTGGCCGCCATCGACAATCTGGGACGGGGCGCCGCCGCCCAGGCGGTGTGCAATTTCAATCTCATGGCCGGATTCCCGGAGACCACCGGCCTGGAGGCCGCCCCCCTCACCCCTTGAGATGGTGGTGCCCGGCCATGGGCCCCCGCAACCTCCGCCTGGAGCTGGAATACGACGGCACCCGCTACCACGGCTGGCAGCGTCAGAAAAACGCCCTCACCCTGCAGGAGACCATCGAAACCGCCTTGGCCATCCTCACCGGGGAGCGGGTCCACCTCATCGGCTCCGGCCGCACCGACGCCGGGGTGCACGCCCTCCGGCAGGTGGCCAATTTCCACACCCGCAGTTCCCTGCCGCTGAGGGCCTTTGTTCCGGGCCTCAACTCGCTTCTGCCGCCGGATATTGCCGTTCTGGCGGCCGCCGAGGTGCCGGCCGGGTTCCATGCCCGCAAATCCGCCCGGGCCAAGACCTATGAATACCGGCTGCTCAATCGCCCGGTGCGCTCCCCCTTGAGCCTGCGCTACGCTTGGCAGGTGGCGCCGCCCCTGGAGGAGGCGGCCTTGGCCGAGGCCGCCCGGCTGCTGGTAGGCGAGCATGACTTCGCCGCCTTTCAGGCCAGCGGCAGCGCGGTGTGCACCACCCGGCGCCGGGTGGAGGAGGCCTGCTGGCAGCGGGAGGGGGATATGTTTCTCTTCCGCATCACCGCCACCGGTTTCCTCCGGGGCATGGTGCGGAGCCTGGTGGGTACCATGGTGCAGATCGGCCTGAAGAAGCGCCCCGTCAGTGACCTGGCGGAGCTCCTGGCCCGGCCGGACCGCACCCGGGTGGGGCCCACCGCCCCGCCCCAGGGGCTGTTTCTGGTGAGCGTGAGATATTGAGAGGCCCGCCTCGGTGGCGGTGCCACCAGCCGGGGGGAACCGGCCCCCCGCCCATAAGCTCCTCTTCCCGGGACGGGGTGGGGGGAGGCAGGGTTTCCCGCCCCCTGGCCCCTTCCCGGACCTGAAGGGAGACCGTCTCCTCCGGAGGCGGCCGTGGCCGGGGCCTTTCCGGCGTCGTTTTCCTCCCGGGGGCAGCATGTATCGGCACATCCTGGCAGCCATCAACGAACACAGCAACTCCGAGGCGGCGGCCCGCTACGCCGTGGCGGCGGCCGCGGCGGCGGGGGCCTCCCTTACCCTGGCCTTTGTGGCGCCCCCGGGACTGCCTTTGGAGGTGGTACGGAGCGTCGAAGCCGCGCTGGAGCGGCTGTTCCTGGAGGCCTCTGCCCAGAAGGTGCCGGTGCAGAGCCTCCTGAGCACCGGGGAGCCGGTGCGCCAGCTGAAGCACCTGGTGCGGGAGCAGCACGTGGACCTGGCCTTTGTGGCCACCCGGCGGGAGGACCTCTCCCGGCGTTATTTCACCCGGACCATAGCCCGGCGCCTGTCCCTCACCCTGCCCTGCTCGGTGGCCCTGGTGCGGGTGGTGCATCCCGGCCGGGTCATCTCCCGCCACCTCCTGGTGCCGCTGAGGGGGACCATCCCCCACCTGGAGGAGCGGGCCCTGCTGGTGGGCCTGCTGGCCCAGGCCTTCGGGGCCCGGGTCACCCTCTTCCACGCCCCCCGCCGGCTGGAGCGCTTCTTCCGGGGGGCGGGGGAGGTGCCGGTCACGGAGCGGGAGCCCGGAGTGATCCGGAGGATGGAGGAATTTATGACCCTCCTGGCCCGCTTCCAGGTGGAGACCCGCCAGCGTTTCCGCCGGGGCCGCCCGGCGGCGGCCATCACCACCGAGGCGGCGGTCAGCCGCCATGACCTCATTATCATGGGAGGGAGCACCCGGGGGCTGCTGGCCAGCCTGGTGAGCGGCAACCCGGTGGAGGAGGTGCTTAGGGAGACGCCCTGCAACCTCATCATCCATCTGCCCCGGGGTTTTGGGGTATGAGCATCCAGGCGCTCACCCGGGAAGAGGCCCTGAAGGCCCTGGCCAGTCGGGACACCGGCCTCACCGCCGCCGAGGCCCGCCGCCGGCTGGAGGAGTACGGCCCCAATGAGATCCGGGAGGTGCGCCGCACCCCCCTGTGGCGGCGCTTTCTGGCCCAATTCAGCCATTTTTTGGCCGTGCTGCTGTGGATCGCGGCGTTTTTGTGCTTTCTTTCCGCCTATTTCCAGCCGGAAGAAGGGCTGGGCCGCCTGGGCTGGGCCATTATCGGGGTCATCCTCGTCAACGCGCTGTTCACCTTTATCCAGGAGTATCGGGCGGAACGGACGCTGGCGGCCTTGAAGGGCCTGCTGCCCTTCAATGTCACGGTGAGGCGGGAAGGGGCCCTGACCACCATCCCGGCCCGGGAGGTGGTCCCGGGGGACATCCTCCTGCTGGAGGCGGGGGACAAGGTGCCCGCGGATGCCCGGCTGCTGACGGCCAGCCGCCTGATGGTGAATCTGGCGCCTCTGACCGGGGAGTCAGCCCCGGTGGCCCGCAATGCCGAGCCCTTCCCGGGGGAGTATCTGGACAGCCCCAACCTGGTGTTTGCCGGCACCCTGGTGGTCAACGGCAGCGGGGAGGCCGTGGCGGTGGCCACCGGCATGGCCACCGAATTCGGCAAGATCGCCCACCTCACCGCGGGGGTGGAGCCGGGCCTGAGCCCCCTGCAGCGGGAGCTCGCCCGCCTCACCCGGGTGGTGGCGGTGATCGCCCTCATCCTGGGGTTGGGGTTTTTCGCCCTGGGGGTGGCCATCGGCCGGGGCTTCTGGCAGAACTTCCTGTTCGCCGTGGGCATCATCGTGGCCAACGTCCCGGAAGGGCTCCTGCCCACGGTGACCCTGTCTTTGGCCCTGGGCTCCCAGCGCCTGGCCCGGAAAAAGGCCCTGGTGAAGAACCTGAACGCGGTGGAGACCCTGGGATCGGTGGAGGTCATCTGCTCCGACAAGACGGGCACCCTGACGGAAAACCGCATGCAGGTCCAGGAGATGTGGCTGCCCCCCGGAGCCGGCTCCGGCCCCCAGTTCGGCCACCGGCTGCTGCTGACCATTGCCGGCCTGTGCAACAATGCCGTGCTCACGGGGGGCGGGTATCAGGGGGATCCCACGGAAGTGGCCCTGCTTCAGGCCGTGCGGGAGCTTCAGGCCGACCTGACCGGGGAGCGCCTGCGGGAGGTGCCCTTTGACGCCGACCGCAAACGCATGAGCACGGTGCACCGGGTCCAGGGGGAGACCCTGGTTCTCACCAAGGGGGCCCTGGAGACGGTGCTGCCCCGGTGCAGCCGGGTGATTCTGGGCCCGGAGGCGGTCCCCCTCACCGAGGCCCAGCGGCAGGAGATCCAGACGGCCTGCGAGGGCCTCATGGACCGGGGGCTTCGGGTGATGGCCTTCGCCTTCCGGCCCCTGGCCCCCGAGGAACAGGCGGCTCTGCCGCCGGACGAGGTTCTGGAAAGCCGCCTCAGCTTCGTCGGGCTCATGGGCCTGGCCGACCCGGTGCGGCCGGAAGTGCCCCAGGCGGTGGCCACCTGTCAGGCGGCCGGCATCCGGGTGCTCATGGTCACCGGCGATGCCGGTCGCACCGCCCTGGCGGTGGCCCGGCAGGTCGGCCTGGCCGGGGAGCAGACCCGGGTGATGGAGGGGCCGGAGCTGGAGGCCTTAAGCGACGAGGAGCTGAAGGACCGCCTCCGGCAGGGAGAGCCGGTCTTCGCCCGCATGACCCCCCGCCACAAACTGCGCGTCGTCACCGCCCTGCAGGAGATGGGGCTCCGGGTGGCGGTCACCGGCGACGGGGTCAATGATGCCCCGGCCCTGCGCCAGGCGGACATCGGGGTGGCCATGGGCCTCATCGGCACCGACGTGGCCCGGGAGGCCGCGGACCTGGTGCTCCTGGATGACAACTTTGCCACCATGGTGGCGGCGGTGGCGGAAGGCCGGGCCATCTTTGAGAATATCCGGAAATTCATCATCTATATCTTTGCCCACCTGACCCCGGAGGTGGTGCCCTACGTGCTGTATTCCTTTCTGCCCCTGCCTTTGCCCCTCACGGTCATGCAGATCCTGGCCATAGATCTGGGAACGGAGACCCTGCCGGCTCTCGCCCTGGGAGTGGAGCGGGTGGAGCCGGCCCTGATGCGGCGGCCCCCCCGGTCGGGGCCGCTGCTCGACTGGGAGGTGTTTTTCCGGGGCTATGTCTTTCTGGGGCTGAGCAGCTGCCTGGGCGTTCTGTTTGCCTATTTCACGGTATTGCACGCCGGCGGCTGGAGCTGGGGGCAGGTGCTGCCCCTGGAAGATCCTCTGGCCCGCCAGGCGGCCACCGCCACCTTTCTGGGGATCGTCCTCATGCAGGTGGCCAATGTCCTGGCCTGCCGCTCCTCCCTGGAGTCTTTGCGGAGCATCGGCCTGTTCAGCAACCGGCTGCTGTGGGCGGGGATCGTCCTGGAGCTCCTTTTGGCCGCCTTTCTGATTTACCACCCCTGGGGTCAGGAGATCTTCGACACCGCACCCCTGCCCGGCTGGGTGTGGTTGACCCTGGTGCCCTTTGCGGCCCTGATCCTGCTCCTGGAGGAGGGGCGCAAATTCCGGCGCCGCCGCGCCGCGGCGGGCGGCTGACTCCGGAAAACCTTGGTTTCCGGCCGCATCTGTGAAACAATTACAGCCAGGCAGGGCCGCGGCCCTGGCGCGCCGTGGTTCCAGGCCGGGAGGTGCATCATGGCTGAGATGCCCAGCAGACAGCCGGACAAGTTCCGGCAGGAAATCACCCGCCTCAAGGAACGGCTCCTGACCCTGGCCGGGATGGCGGAAGAGGCCATTCATCGGGCGGTGCAGGCCTTCCTGCGGCGGGATCGGGAGCTGGCCCGCCGGGTCATCCACGGAGACAGGGAGATCAACGACCTGGAGGAGGCCATCGACGGCGACTGCGTGCGCCTCATCGCCCTCTACCAGCCGGTGGCGGCGGATCTCCGGCAGATCATGGCCGCGGACCACATCATTGCCGAGCTGGAGCGCATCGGCGATCTGGCGGTGAACATCGCCGAGGAGGCCCTCTCCCTGGAGCCCCCGGGGGGCCGGGATTTTCACCCGCAGATGGCCCGGCTGGCGGAGCTGGTGCTCACCATGGTGCGCCGCAGCCTCACCGCCTATGTGGAGCAAAACCCCGCCCTGGCCCGGGAGGTCTGCCGGGCGGACGCCGAAGTGGATGAGCTGTACCGCCACCTCACCCAGGAGGTCCTGCGGGAGATGGTGGCCGACGAGGTCATCAGCTTCGGGGAGGCCCAGATCAGTGTGGCCCGCCACCTGGAGCGGGTGGGGGATCACGCCACCAATATCGCCGAACAGGTGGTCTACGCCGCGGAAGGGGAAAGCATCCGGCACCGCTGTCAGGGGTGAAGAGGGCCAGATGGCCGGACCGGCAAAGGGGACGGGCGCCACTCCCCCGGCCGCTTTGCCCCGGGAGCGGAGGGCCCCACCCGGAGCCGGGGGCACCGGGAAAATGGTAACTCCCTGAATTTGGGACAAATCCCTTGACATTGACGCTGGGCCACCTTACTTTGAAACAGGCATGGATATGGTTACTGCGGCGGACACCTTGACGGAGCGGGAGCAGCGCGTCCTCAGCACCGTGCTGACCCAGTACATTGCCACCGGGGAGCCGGTGGGGTCCCGGGTGGTGGCGAAACTTTCCGGCCTCAATCTCTCGTCGGCCAGCATCCGCAGCGTCATGCTGGATTTGGAGGACCGGGGGTATCTGCGCCAGCCCCACACCTCCGCCGGCCGGGTGCCCACGGCGTTGGCCTTCCGCTATTATGTGGATCACATCCTGCCGGTGAGGGAGCTGGAAGCCAGGGCCCGGCGGCAGATCCGGGAGGTCTTCAAGCCGGTGGCGGCCGAGCCCCAGGACCTCTTCCGGCAGGCCTCCCGGGCCCTGTCGGCGGCCACCGGGCATACGGCCCTGGTCCTCACGCCCCGGCCCCGGGCCGTGCATCTGCGCCACATCCAGTTCATCAGCCTGGGAGGGGACTTTGTCCTGGTGCTTTTGGTCTCCCAGGACCAGCAGGTGCAGACCCGGTTTCTGCGGAGCGGCGTCACCTTCAGCCAGGAGCAGTTGGACCGCTTCAGCCGGTATCTCAACGACCTGTGCCAGAACCTGACCCTGGGGGAGGCCCGGCGCCGCATCCTGGAGCAGATGGCCCAGGACAAGGACCTGTTTGACAAGATGGTGGCCCAGGCCTTGAACTTGAGCCGCCAGGCCCTGGCGGCGGAGGACCGGGGCGAGCTGATGATCGAGGGCACCAGCCACATCCTGGACTACCCCGAGTTCGCGGCGGATGTGGCCAAAATCCGGGCCATCTTCCGGGCCTTTGAGGAAAAGCATCACCTCATCGCCCTCCTGGACCAGACCCTGGCCTCCCAGGGGGTGCAGATCATCATCAGCCCGGATGACAAGTTTCCGGAGATGCAGCTCAGCCTGGTGGCCTCCTCGTATTCTCTGGATGACGCGCCGGTGGGGAGTCTGGGGGTCATCGGCCCCATGCGCATGGATTACGCCCGCATCGTCCCGGTGGTGCGCTACACCGCGGCCCTGGTCACCGACTGGCTGAGAAAGCACCACACCTGAATCCCGCATCCCTGTTGTCCGCCCGTTGCAGCCATCGCCCGGGATGATTATGGTTTGGGAGGTTTATGCACCCCATGTCTGACACCGAGAAGCGGGACGAACCCACCACTACGGCGGCAGAGCCCCCCGCCACCGAGGCTCCGGAGGCCGAGCCCGGCCTGGAGGAGCTGAAACGGCAGCTGGCGGAGAAGACCCAGGAGGCCCAGGAGTGCCACGAGAAGCTCCTGCGCTACGCCGCCGAACTGGAGAACATGAAGAAGCGGGCCGAACGGGAGCGGGCCGAGCTGGTGCAGTACGCCAACGAGGCGGTCTTCAGGGAGCTGCTGCCGGTCCTGGATAATCTGGAGCGGGCGTTGGAAAACGGCCGCCAGTTCGAGGCGCCCCCGGGCCTGATGGAAGGCCTGGAGCTGGTGCGCCAGGAGTTTCTCAAGGTCCTGCAGAAATTCGGGGTGGCGCCGGTGGAAAGCGTCGGCCAGCCCTTCGACCCGGCCTACCATCATGCGGTTATGGAGGAGGAGGCCCCGGAGCTGGCGGACCAGACCGTCACCAAGGAACTGCAGCGGGGCTATCTCTTCCGGACCCGGCTCCTGCGCCCCGCCATGGTGGTGGTGGCCCGGAGCGGTAACAAGCCCGCGTCATCGAGCATCGATATTTCCGCCTAAGTTTTGCGAGGAGGATAACGAATGTCAAAGGTCATCGGCATCGATTTGGGCACCACGAACTCCTGCGTGGCCGTCATGGAAGGGGGGGAACCCAAGGTCATCCCCAACGCCGAAGGCGGCCGCACCACTCCCTCCGTGGTGGCCTTCACCGATAGCGGCGAGCGCCTGGTGGGGCAGATCGCCAAGCGCCAGGCCATCACCAACCCCTTGAACACCGTCTTTGCGGTGAAACGCCTCATCGGCCGCAAATACGAGGACCCGGAAGTGCAGCGGGATTTGAAGATCCTGCCCTATAAGATCGTCCGGGCGGACAACGGCGATGCGGCCATCGAAATCCGGGGCCGGGTCTACAGTCCGGCGGAGATCTCCGCCATGATCCTGGCCAAGATGAAGCAGACCGCGGAGGAGTATCTGGGAGAGAAGGTCACCGACGCGGTGGTGACGGTGCCCGCCTACTTCAACGACGCCCAGCGCCAGGCCACCAAGGACGCCGGCCGCATCGCGGGGCTGAATGTGCTGCGCATCATCAACGAGCCCACCGCCGCCTCCCTGGCCTACGGCCTGGACAAAAAGAAGGACGAGCGCATCGCCGTCTTCGACTTGGGCGGCGGCACCTTCGACATCTCCATCCTGGAGATCGGCGAGGGCGTTTTTGAGGTCAAGTCCACCAATGGCGACACCCACCTGGGGGGGGAGGACTTCGACCAGCGCATCATGGACTATCTGGCGGACGAGTTCAAGCGGGACCAGGGCATTGATCTGCGCAACGACAAGATGGCCCTGCAGCGCCTGAAGGAGGCGGCGGAGAAGGCCAAGATGGAGCTCTCCACCTCCCTGGAGACGGAGGTCAACCTGCCCTTCATCACCGCGGACGCCAGCGGCCCCAAGCATCTGCTCATCAAGCTCACCCGGGCCAAGCTGGAGGCCCTGGTGGAGGACCTCATCGAGAAGCTGGAGGGTCCCTGCCGCCAGGCCCTGAAGGACGCCAACCTCAGCCCCAAGGACATCGACGAGGTCATCCTGGTAGGCGGCATGACCCGCATGCCCCGGGTGCAGGAGAAGGTGAGGGAGATCTTCGGCAAGGAGCCCCACAAGGGGGTCAACCCCGATGAGGTGGTGGCCATCGGCGCCGCCATCCAGGCGGGGGTGCTCAAGGGCGAGGTCAAGGACGTCCTGCTGCTGGACGTCACGCCCCTGTCTTTGGGCATCGAGACCCTGGGCGGGGTGTTCACCAAGATCATCGAGCGCAACACCACCATCCCCACCCGCAAGAGCCAGATCTTCTCCACCGCCACCGACAACCAGACGGCGGTGACCATTCACGTGCTCCAGGGCGAGCGGGAGATGGCGGCGGACAACAAGACCCTGGGCAAGTTCGAGCTCTTCGGCATTCCGCCGGCCCCCCGGGGCGTGCCTCAGATCGAGGTGACCTTCGACATTGACGCCAACGGCATCGTGCACGTGAGCGCCAAGGATCTGGCCACCGGCCGGGAGCAGTCCATCCGCATCACCGCCAGCAGCGGCCTCACCGAGGAGGAGATCAAGCGCCTCATCAAGGAAGCGGAGCTGCATGCCGAGGAGGACCGCCGCAAGAAGGAGCTGGCCGAAGCCCGCAATCAGGCCGACAGCCTCATTTACACCACCGAAAAGACCCTCAAGGACGTGGGGGACAAGGTGGACGCAGCCACCAAGGTGGACATCGAGGCCCGGATTGCCAGCCTGAAGACCGCCATGGCCGGCAACGACATCCACGAAATCAAAACCAAGTGCGATGAGCTGATGCGGGCCTCCCACAAGCTGGCGGAGATCATGTACGCCAAGGCCGGCACCGGGGCCGGGGCCGGGGCCCAGGAGGAGCCCAAGGCCAAGAAGCCCGAAGAGGACGTGGTGGAGGCCGAGTTCGAGGAAGTCAAGTAAACCGGACCCCAAGCCGGGGGGAGGGGTTCAACCCCGCCCCCGCACCTCCCTGCCTGTGGAGGGCGGGGAGCCGACCCCAGGGGAGGACGGGGGCCCGCAGTCTCCCGGCCCTCCCCTCACTATTCTCACTGCCTTATGCTGAGATTCTGGTCCGCCATCCTTTTTGTCCCGCTTTTGCTGACGGGCTGTGTGGCGCCGCCCCCAGTGGTGGTGCAGCCCCAGATCCAGGTGGAGGCCCGCCGCCCGGCCGCCCCGCCGGCGGCGGCGGGGGAGGAGCTCTTCCACCAGGCGGAGGCCGCCTACCGCCGCCAGGACTATGACCAGGCCCTCCGGGACTACCGGACCTACCTGAGCCGCCACCCCCAGGGGTCCCAGGCCTTCCGGGCCCGGCTGCGGGAGGCGGAGATCACCGGCCTTGTGGGCGACTGGGGCGGGGCGGTGAGCCGCTATGAAACCCTCCTGGCCCAGAACCCGGACCTGGACCAGAGCCGGGAGATCCGCTACGGCCTGGGGCGGGCGTATTACAAGCTGGGGCAATACACCCGGGCCCTGCAGATCCTGGAACCCCTCACCGCCGCGGATCTGCCGGTGTCCCTGCGCTTTTCCACCAACGCCCTCCTGGCGGAAATCGCCCTGAAACAGGGGCGGGTGGAGGCGGCCTTTTCCCGGTTGCGCCTGGCCCACCAGGACCTGGCCGCGGGGGATGCCGAGTGGTTTGACTTTCTCAAGAAACGCCTGCTGGAGCAGGCCACGCCGGCTGATCTGGAGCGCCTGGCCAATCTGTACCGGGACACCCCCGTGAGCGCCGCCCTGCTGGCCCGGCTGGCGGACCACGCCCGGCGGGCGGGCCGCATTGAGGAGGCCCGGCGCTGGCTCACCCTGCTCAGCGAGCGCTACCCGGGCACCCCCGAGGCCCAGGCGGCGGGGCACCTCCTCACTCCCGCCCGGCTGCGGGTGGGGGCGGTGCTTCCCCTGACGGGGGAGCTGGCGGAGACGGGGCAGCGCCTGAAGCAGGGGCTGGAGCTGGCCCTCCGGGGGACGCCGGTGGAGGTGGTCTTCCAGGAGGCGGGCGGCGCCGGCGCGGCCCAGGCGGTGAGTGCTTTGGCCCGCCAGCCCCACCTCGTGGCGGTGGCCGGCTTTTTTTCCTTCACCGAGGCTCCGGAGGCCGCCCGGGCCGCCCAGGAGGCGGGGCTGCCCCTTCTGGCCCTGACCCAGCGGGCCGACGTGACGGAGGCCGGGGAGTGGGTCTTTCAGGCCTTCCTCACCCCCCGGCGTCAGGTGCAGGAGCTGGTGCGCTACGGCCTGGCACGGGGCTGGCGCCGCTATGCCCTCCTGGCCCCGGATTCCACCTACGGCCGCACCTTCAGCCGGCTGTTTGCGGAGGAGCTCCAGAGGCAGGGCGGCCAGGTCGCGGCCCAGGAAACCTACCCTCCCGGCACCGGGGACTTTGCCGTGGCCCTTTCCCCTGTCCTGGCCCACTTTTCGGCCCCGGAGGAGGCCCGGCCTTTTGACGCCTGGTTTGTCCCGGATGACGCGGCCACCCTCAGCGCCTTGCTCAGCCAGGTGGCGGAGCATCCGCTGCGGCGCCTCCCCCTTTTGGGCACCAATCTGGCCCACCCGGCCGATGCGGCCCAGGCCCGCCGCCTGGAGGGCCTCATCTTCCCGGAGGGCTTCTTCCCGGGGGATCCGGACCCGGCGGTCAAGGAGTTCATCACCGCCTATCAGCAGCGCTACGGCAAGGCGCCGGATTATTTCGCCGCCCAGGGGTATCTGGCCGGAAGGCTTCTGGCCCAGCTGGCGGCGGCCGGTGTCGCCGGCCGGGAGGAGGCGGTACAGCAGCTCCGGTCCTTCCGGGGCGGCCCCCCGGTGCCGTGGTTCAAGGGCTTCAACTCCGCCCGCCAGGCCGAACTGACGGTCTATCTTCTCACCATCCGGGACGGCCGGGTGGTTCCGGCGGAGGGGGCCCCATGATCACCCGGGTGCCCGGCTTTGCCGTGGGGCACGCCAGCGACTACAAGAACCTCACCGGCTGCACCGTGGTCCTGTGTCCCCCTGGAACCGTGGGCAGCGTGGACATCCGGGGGTCCGCCGCCGGCACCCGGCAACTGGATGCCCTTCTGGGCCTGCACGTGGTCAATGAGATCCACGCGGTGTGCATCGCCGGGGGCAGCGCCTTCGGCCTGGACGCCGCCGGCGGGGTGATGGAATTTCTGGAGGAGCGGGGCCGGGGCTTTGATGTGGCCATCACCCGGGTGCCCATCGTCCCCACCGCGGTGATCTACGACCTCTCCCTGGGCAACTGCCGGGTGCGGCCGGACCGGGCCATGGGCTACGCTGCCTGCCTGGCGGCCCGCACCGAGCCCCAGGGGGACGGCAGCGTGGGCGCGGGCACCGGCGCCAGTGTCGGGAAGCTCTTCGGCATCCGCCAGGCCACCAAGGGGGGGCTGGGCACCGCCCACCTGAGCGGCCCCGAGGGCCTGCAGGTGGGGGCGTTGGCGGTGGTCAACGCCTTCGGGGATGTGGTCAATCCGGAGACGGGGGAGATCGTGGCCGGGGCCCGCACCGCCCCGGACAGCCGGGAGTTCGCCGACAGCGCCCGCCACATCCGCCGGGGGGTGGTGCGGCAGCGCTTCGGGGAGCCCAACACCACCGTGGGGGTGGTGGCCACCAACGCCCGCCTCACCCGGGAGGAGGCCCAGAAGATCGCCCAGATGGGCCACAACGCCCTGGCCCGCTGCATCCAGCCGGTGCACACCCTGTTTGACGGCGATATCATCTTTGTCCTGGCCCACCCCGAGGTGCGGGCGGATCTGCATGTGGTGGGACTGCTGGCCCAGGCGGCCCTGGAGGGGGCCATCCTGAGCGCGGTGCAATGCGCCCATGGCCTGGGGGTCCTGCCTTCCTGGCAGGAACTCCAAAGGGGGGCGGGGGAAGCGGCGGGCGGTCCGGGGGCCTGAGGCCCCTGTGCCCGGATGAGCTCCAGACATCTTATGCCCATTTTCACCCCGGAGCTCATCGTCTTTGACCTGGACGGCACCCTGGCGGCCACGGTGCCGGATATCGCCGCGGCCCTCAACCACGCCCTGGGGGCGGTGGGGCTTCCCGGGTATCCGGAGGCGGCGGTGGCGGAGATGATCGGCGGGGGCGAGGAGACCTTCCTGCGCCGGGCCCTGGGGCCGGAGCACCAGGAGCTGTATGGGGAAGTGCGCCGCCGCTATCTGGACTATTACGCCCGGCATCTGGTGGTGCACACCCGCCTCTATCCCGGGGTGCGGGAGACCCTGGCCGCCCTGGCCCCCCGGAAGCTGGCGGTGCTCTCCAACAAGCTCACCGCCCTGACGGTGGGCATTGTGGCGCGCCTTCAGCTTCAGCCCTTCTTCCTGGCGATCAAAGGCGGGGACAGCTACGGGGTTCTGAAGCCGGACCCCCGGGGTCTGGCGGCCCTCATCCGGGAGCTGGGCGCCCGGCCGGAGCGCAGCCTCATGGTGGGGGACAAGCCCGCGGATGTGCTGGCCGGCAAGGGCGCCGGCACGGCCACCGTGGCGGTGACCTACGGCTACGGCGATCCGGCCCGGCTGGCGGCGGCGGACCCGGATGCCCTCATCGGCCGTTTCTCCCAGCTCCTGGAGCTGGCCTCCCGGGCTGGTCACGGCAACCCGACCGCCGGTTAACAGTCTCGGGCCGGCGGGGTCTAATGAGCAAAGCCCACCGCCGCCTGACCCTCCCCGTGCGGCCGGAATTTTCGTTTGACAGGGCGCCGGAGGGGGGAATATATAATATGGGGATGGCGGTGTAGCTCAGCTGGTTAGAGCATGCGGCTCATATCCGCAGTGTCCGGGGTTCGAATCCCTGCACCGCCACCACTTAATTATTTTTGGAGGATGGGCCTGATGAAAAAGTTGTTGACCTGGGTTGTGGGGGGAGCCTTTCTCCTGAGCCTGCCCGCCATGGGGCTGGCCCAGAAGGAAGAGAAGGTCGCGCCGCCGGCGCCGGCGGTGGAATCCCAGGCTCCGAAGGCGGAAACCGCCGCCACCGAAAAAACCGAGAAGAAACAGACCACCACCAAGAAGGCCAAGAAATCCAAGACCGCCAAGGCCAAGAAGAGCAAGACCAAGGCCAAGAAGGTCGAGCAGCCCACCTCCTGAGCTGAGAGGCGGCTCACACCAGGTGTTTGTTCCGGGGTGCCAGGTGGCGAGACTGGCATCCCGCCCCCGGTTTTCTCCAGGCATACGGGGGAGAGAGGAAAGCGGGGGACCTGTCCTCCGCAGCCCTGCCCCCTGAATAAACAGTCCCGTCCCGATTTAGGAAACCGGCCATGAAGCGACTGGGAGAATTTGCCCTCACCGGCCTGCTCTGCCTGGCTCTGGTTCCTCCTCTCCTGGCACAGCAGGAGGGGCCACCTCCGGCTATCCCGCCCATCCTGGAAGGCAACCGGCCCCTGGCCCACCCGGAGAGCAAGCATCCGGAAGGGCCGACGGCGGAAACAGAGAAACCTTCCCCCGCCACCCCGACAGTGAAACCGGGGCGCAAACCCCGCCCGGCCTCCCAGGTAAGCAGCAAGAAGAAAGGGAAAAAGACGGTGGCGTCGGGGAAGAAGAAATCACCCAAAGCCAGCCGCAAGAAAGGGGTGGCCACCACCCGGGGGGCCTCGGCCCGGAACACCTGAGGCGGTGCTCCCCCACAGAAGGGAGAACCACAATGCGCAGGCTGAGTTATCTGGCGGGAGCGACCCTGATGCTGATCTGCCTCGCCGCCCACCCGGCCGCGGCCCAAGGCAAGCCGGAGCTGTGGAATGGCAGTCATTGGCAGACCATGTCCCAGGAGATCAAGGTGGCCTATATCAAGGGCATCGGCAACATGGCGGATTTTGAAGTGGCCGCCGGCGGCGCCGGCCGGGGCCCCTGCATCTCCCGGGCCTTCGTGGAGGAGCTGAAAAATCTCACCATCACCCAGATCATCCAGGAGGTGGACAAGTTTTATCAGGACCATCCCGAACAGCGGGCCATGCCGGTGATTGAGGTGGTGCTGCGGCGCTGCACCAAGCTCTGCCCGCCGGAGGCCCCGGCCAAGGCCGCCAAATGAGGGCTTCGGGAGGCGTCTGGCTGGCCACCGGCCTGTGGCTGACCCTGGCCGCCCTGCCCGCCGGCGGCCAGGGGTTCCTGTGGGACGGCAGCCATTGGGCCAGGAGTTCCCAGGACGTCAAGCTGGGTTATCTGTGGGGATTGAGCAACCTGGCGGATCTGGAGGTGTCCGCGGCCGCCAAGGCGGGCACGATCTCGGCCGTCTCCCAGGCGGTGCGCCAGGAGATGCAGCGGGCCACCGCCCTGGAGCTCCTGCAGGAGGTGGACCGCTTCTACCGGGAGAACCCGGACAAGACCGCCACCACGGTGCTGGAGGTGTTGCTGAGGCGGCATCTGCCGGGCGCCTTTAGGGAGGGGGCCCGGCAGCCCTGATCCGAAGGTGCGGGGCCGAGGGGCGGCACGGCCGCAGGTCCAAAGCACGCAGGGCACCCGGGGGAGAAAGCGGGGCCCAGGGGGAGGTGAACCATGAAACGGGTCATGATTCTGATGTTGGTGGGGACTCTTCTTCTGGCCGGCTGCGCCGGCATGAGTTCCACCGAGCAGCGCATGCTGAGCGGCGGCGCGGTGGGCGCCTCCAGCGGCGCCCTTATCGGGTGGGCCGCCGGGTCTCCGGCGGTGGGGGCGGCGGTGGGCGGCGGTGCCGGCGTGCTGGGCGGCTTTCTCTACGATCGCTACCAGAAGAGCCGGGGCCGGTATTAAGGCCGGAAAGGTCAGGCCTGACCCGCACTGCGGCAATCCCCTTAGGCGTGGCTGGGAAGGGGGGCCGTGATTCCTGCTCTCTTTCCACCCCCACCGCCGGGTGGGGAGGGAGACCAGGAGCGGGGGAGCTGCCGCTCCGGCGGTTCTCCCCGGCCTGGGGGGACACGGACCCGGAGCCCGGGCAGGTTTCCGCCCATGGAGGTTCCGGAAGGGGGACCTCCTGGATAATGGACCGAAATCTGCCATACGCGCCGGGGGAGGGGCGGCTCGCCTCCCCCCCGGGAGACCGGCATCCGTAAGCTGCGGGCCAGGCGGGGGCCTTGCGGCCGCCGGCCGGCTGGTGGTTTTCCTTCACCCGGAAAAATTGCGGCGCTCTGAAACCGGAGCGCCGTTTTTGTTCCTGCCGGGGGTTTGCCGGTTCAGAGGGTGGGAACTGGACACCGGCCTTGACCCGGGAGGGCCGCAACCTGGCTGGATCCCGGGAAGGCTGCCCGGAAGCAGGATGCCGGAGGCCGGCAGGGAGCCCGGGCCGGGAACGTCCTCCACCGGGCGGTCCGCCGCCGCCTCCTTCTCCTTCCCTTCCCCCCTGATCCGGGAGAGCGACACAAGCCGGGGGCGGGATGCGGCGGCTGGCCAGGTTTCCTGAGCATTTTCTTCCGTGTCCCATGAGATGATCCTCACCCACCCATGCGGGCAGCCTCAGCGGCAGAGGAAAACTTTTTGAGCCCCATAAGTGAGGGCAGGAAGCAGACCCCTCCCCTCGGGCGCCATCCGGCGGTTATGGACCAGCTTCGCCTCACCTTTCTCGTCGATGTCCTGTTGGGCGTGCTCCTGGCCGCCATCGCCGGCCTGGGGTTTCTCATGAAATACGTCCTTCTGCCCGGCCGGGAGGCCGCCCAGGCGTATGGCCGGCAGGTAACCCTCACCCTCCTCGGTCTGGACCGGCATGCCTGGGGGGTGCTCCACCTTTACCTGGGCTGTGCCCTGCTGGCGTTGGTGGGGGTGCATATCGTGCTGCACTGGCTGATGCTCCCCGGGCTGTTTGCCCGCTGGGTGCCCGATGCCCGCCGGCGCCGCCGCCTGGCCTGGGGTTATGCCCTCCTCCTGGCCCTGCTGCTCCTCCTGCCGTTCCTGGTCCGTCCCGAGATCCAGGAAAGCGGGCCCGGCTCGGGGCGGGGCGGGGGGCGGCTGCGGGGGATGATCCTGGGGGATTTATGACCGGGCCGCCCTCCTGCCGGAAGCGGACATGGTCCTGCCTCAGGGGGGGTCCTTCCCCAAGCCGGGGAAAAAGTTTTCCGGGGAAGACGGAAAGGCGCTGACCGGTCGCGGACCGGATGGCCGCCGGTGCGGGACCGGCGCCGCCCCCGAGGGGTGTGAGGAAAGGAGGACCTGGTGCTCTTCCTGTCGTTGGCCGTGGCGTGGCTGGTTTTCGTGGTGGCCGTCCCCGGGACCTGGGCCGCCGCTGATCGGGCGCTGACCCTGGCGGAGTGCCTGGCGCTGGCGTGGGACAAGAACCCGGGCCTGGGGGCCGCCCGGGAACGGATCCGGGAGCTGACGGCGGATTATGAGGCGGCCCGGGCCAGATTCTTTCCCCGGGTGACCCTGATCTCTTATTATCAGAGGGTGGATCCGAACCGCCTCTCTCCGGGAGGGGCCGGCACCACGCAGAAGCTTTTCGGCCGGGAGGGTCTCACCAGCCTCACCGGGAAACAATTGATCTTTGACGGTCTGAAGACCTACTATGCCACCCGGGCCGCCCTGCTGGGGGTCAAGGCGCAGGAGTACGACGTGGCCCGGGCCGCCGATGAGGTGACCTATGTGGTCACCGAGGCCTTCTAGCGCCTCCTGGAGGCCAAGGAGGGGGTGCGGGTGGCGGAAACCGCGGTGCAGGAGCGCCGGGCCTTCATGGAGCTCACCGAGGCTTTTTTCCGGGCGGGGAAAATCACCCAGGTGGATGTGGCCAAGGCCCGGTCCCAGCTTTTGGAGGCGGAGCAGGGCCTGGCGGAGGCCCACAGTGCGGTGCGCCTGGCCCGGGAGATCCTGGCCCGCAGCCTCGGTCTTGAGGAGAGGGCAGAGATGGACATTCAGGGGAAATTTTCCCCGGCCACGGAGCCGGCCGGGGATTTTGCCGACCTCTGGCGCCAGGCGGAGACCGCCAATCCCGAAATCAAGCGCCTGAAAACGGAGCTGGCCCAGAGCCGGGCCCTCCTCCAGGCGGCCCGGGGCGGTTATTTCCCTGAGATCAGCCTGCAGGGCAGCACCGGAGTGCGACACCGGGACGTAGGAGGCACCCGGGAGGAATGGCTGGCCGGGGTGTTCATGGAATTTCCCCTGTTTGACCCTGGAAACCCTGCCCGACCCGCTGGTGATCGGCGAGGAGGCGGAGGTCACCATCGCCACCGGGCGTCAGCGGGCCTGCGTGGTGCCGGTGACCAGCCTCCTCAGCCGCCAGGAGGGTGCCGGCGTTCTCAAGGTGGCCCAGGGACGCCTGATATTCCAGCCCGTCACGGTGGGGATCAGTGACGGCACCCGGGTGGCGGTGCTCGCCGGCCTGGAGGAAGGGGACCTGGTAGCGGTCCAGCCCGGGACCCTGAAGCCCGGCGGCCGGGTCCGGCCGGTACCCGCAGCACCGGAGGGCAAGGGCGGATAATGGATCTGGCCGTCCGGGACCTGAAGCTGCATAAAGGGCGTTTCCTGGCCACCGTCCTCGGCGTGGGCCTGCTGTTCACCATTGTCCTGACCATGAACGGGGTCTACCGGGGCAATGTCTTCGAAGGAACCGCCCTCATCACCCATACCGGCCCGGATTTGTGGGTGGTGGAACGGGACCGGGGGGGCCCTTTCAATGAGCAGTCCAGCCTCCCCGAAATCCTGGCGGACAGCGTCGCCGCGGTCCCCGGTGTGGCCCAGGCCAGTCCCTTCATCTACTATCCGGTGGAGCGGTCCATCAAAGGGGTGAGCCGCCGGTTCAGCATCATCGGCTACGAGGTCTTTGGCGGTCTGGGAGGCCCGCGAGAGCTCACCCGGGGCCGGCCCATTACCCAGGCCCACTATGAAATGGTGGCCCATGAGAAACTGGGGGTGCGGATGGGGGAAAAGGTGCCTTTGGGCCTGCATACCTTCACGGTGGTGGGTCTCACCCGGGAAGCGGTGGCCACGGATGGCGAACCCCTGGTATACCTCTCGCTGGCCGACGCCCAGGAGTTCCTCTTCCAGCGGGACAATGAAGAGGTGCGCAACCAAAGGGAGCGTCAGCGCCGCAGTCTGGCCGCCCAGGGTGTGAGCCCGGCCCAGGTGGAGCGGCTCCTGCCCCACCTGGCCCCGGACACCCACATCATCAATGCCGTGCTGGTCAGGCTGGAGCCTGGAGCCGACCGGGTCCAGGTGGCCACCCACATCCGGGACTGGCTCTATCTGTCGGTCTTCACCACCCAGGAGGAGGTGGAGCTGGTGATCCGGGGCCGTCTGGCCCGCATGAGCGCCCAGCTGTTATTTTTCCGCACCCTCCTCCTCCTCGTCTCCGTGGTCATCATCTCCTTGGTGATCTATACCTTCACCATGGAGAAGATCCGCAGCATCGCGGTGATGAAGCTCATCGGCGCGCCCAACTGGACGGTGGTGCGCATGATCCTGGAGGAATCCCTCCTGATGACCGTGAGCAGTTTTCTTATAGGGCTGGGCCTCATCTATAGTATCGTGGACCTCTTCCCCCGCAAGATCCTGCTTCTCCCCGGGGATACGATGTTCACCTTCCTGGTGGCCCTGGTGGGGGGCTTTCTGGCCAGCGTCCTGGGGGTGTGGCAGGTGCTGCGGACTCCGCCGGGGCTGGCTTTGGGGGGCCAGTGATGGCGCTGCTGGAAGTCCAGGGGATCACCAAGGTCTTCGGCCATGGGCATCTGGAGGTGCGGGCCCTGGACGGCGTGAGCCTGACCGTGGAGGCCGGGGAGCTGGTGGCCCTGATGGGCCCCTCGGGCTCCGGCAAAACCACCTTGCTCCTGTGCATCAGCCTGATTTTGGAACCCACCTCCGGCACCGTGGTCTTTGACGGCCAGACCATCTACCGGGACGGCGCCACCTGGCTGGATGTGCGCCGCCTGCGCCGGGAAAAGATCGGGTTTGTTTTTCAGACCGCCAACCTGATCCCCTTTCTCACGGCCCGGGAAAACGTGCTGTTCCCCCTGACCCTGGTGGGCACGGCGCCCAAGGTGGCCGCGGCCCGGGTCATGGAACTGCTGGAGTACATGGAGATCAGCGCGCGGGCCGATTATCTGCCGGCCCTGCTCTCCGGCGGCGAGCAGCAGCGGGTGGCCATTGCCCGGGCTTTGGCCAACCGTCCCCAACTCATCCTGGCCGACGAACCCACCGCCTCCCTGGATACCGCCCGGGGGAAAAAGGTGATGGCCCTCCTCAAGCGCATCGCCCGGGAACACCGGACCGCCGTTGTCACCGTGACCCACGATCCCCGGATGATCGAGGGCTTCGACGTCATTTATCACCTCAAGGACGGGCGTCTGGAAAATTCCCCGGAAAGCACCTGAACATCCCGGGACAAGGTTTCTCCGGGGCGGGAGGCCGCCGGCGCCTGCGGTGTCACAAGGACAGAGGGCAGGATGACCGGACCGTGGTTGGCGGGCGGAGGAAAGGCTTCGGCCCGGTGACGGCCGCGCCTCGGGGCTCCGGCCTCCAGCCCATCTCCGGCCATTGACGGGTCCGGCGGAGCAATCCGGGAATTCCGGCCCCGCCTCGGTTCACGGGCCGGCAGGGAGTGGGGGGCTGCCGGCCTGGAACCCGCGCCCCACCCCCGGACCGGGCCGGGCTTATGGCGGCCCGGGGAGGACCGGCAAGCCCCTCTTTTTCTGGCGGTGACTTTTGCCCCGTACAGAACCGCCCGGGGTTGCCCGCCTTCCCCAAGGCCGGGAACCAGAGCCCGAGGCCCTTACGCCTCCCGGGAGGGGGGGCCGGGATCGGGCCCCTTCAGGCGCTTGATAAACACCAGGAGGAGGCTTAAGGCGGCGGGGGTGATGCCGGAGATGCGGGCGGCCTGCCCCAGGGTCCGGGGCCGCACCTCCTTCAGCTTCTGGCGCACTTCGTGGGACAGCCCCGGAATGCGGTCGTAATCCAGGGAGGCGGGGATCTCCCGGGCCTCCCAGGCGGCCAGCTTGGCGGCGGTCTCCGCCTGGCGCTGGAGATAGCCTTCGTATTTGCAGGCGATCTCCACCTGCTCCGCCACCTCCGGGGGCACCGGCGGCTCCTCCCCCAGGAGGCGGTAGAGGGTGGCGAGGCTGATTTCCGGCCGTTTCAGGAGCTTCAGGGCCGGGGTGGGTTCGCTCACAGGGGTGGTGCCCACCTCCTGGAGGATCAGGTTCACCTGGGGGGTGGGGAAGACCCGCCGGCCCTGAAGCCGCGCCTCCTCCTCGGCCTGGAGGCGCTCCTTTTCCTCCAGGCGCTCCAGGGCCTCCCGGTCCACCAGGCCCAGCTCGAAGCCCAGGCGGGTGAGGCGCCGGTCGGCGTTGTCCTCCCGCAGGAGCAGGCGGTACTCCGCCCGGGAGGTGAACATGCGGTAGGGCTCTTTGGTGCCCTTGGTGACCAGATCGTCCACCAGGACCGCCATATAGGCCTGGGAGCGGTGCAGCACGAAGGGCGGCCGCCCCAGGATGCGGCAGGCGGCGTTGATCCCGGCCCAGAGCCCCTGGGCCGCGGCCTCCTCATAGCCGGAGGTGCCGTTGATCTGCCCGGCGAGATACAGCCCGCGGATGAGCTTGGTCTCCAGGGTGGGTTGGAGCTGTAAGGGGTCCACGTAGTCGTATTCGATGGCGTAGGCCGGCCGCATGACCTCGCAGTGCTCCAGCCCCGGCACCTGGCGGAAGAGCTCCAGCTGCAGCTCCACCGGCAGGCAGTTCCCCAGGCCCTTGGCGTAGATCTCCTGGGTGTCCCGGCCTTCGGGCTCCAGGGTCACCTGATGGCTCAGCTTCTCGGGGAAGCGCATCACCTTGTCTTCCAGGGAAGGGCAGTAACGGGCGCTCACTCCGGTGATCTCGCCGCTGTACAGGGGGGAGTGGCGGATGTGGCACCGGAGAAACGCATGCACCGCCGGGGTGGTGTGGGTGACGTGGCAGACGAGCTGCTCGGCGGGCAGGGCGGTGGTGCGCCAGGAGAAGGGCCGGGGCCGGGGGTCGCCCTCCAGGCGGGCCATGCCGGCAAAGTCGATGCTGGCGGCCCTAAGACGCGGGGGCGTGCCCGTTTTCATGCGCCCCATCCGGAAGCCCAGCTCCTTCAAGTGCTGCGCCAAATCCAGGGCGGCGAATTCCCCCGCCCGGCCGGCGGGGATCTTGGTGGGGCCGATGTGAATGAGGCCGTTTAAGAAGGTGCCGGTGGTGATGAGCACCGCCGGGGCCCGGTACGCCATGCCGTAGGCATCCAGCACTCCTTTCACCTGGCCGTCTTCCACCAGCAGCCGGGTGACCGTGGCCTCCTTCAGGTGCAGCCGGGGCTGGGCCTCCAGGTACAGCTTCATGGCCAGGCGATAGGCGGGCTTGTCGCACTGCACCCGGGTGCCCCGCACCGCCGGACCCTTGGAGAGGTTGAGGGTGCGGAACTGGACGCCGGTCCGGTCCGCCAGCCAGCCCATGACGCCGCCCAGGGCGTCAATCTCCTTCACCAGGTGGCCCTTGGCCAGGCCCCCCACCGCCGGGTTGCAGGCCATGTGGGCAACTGTGTCCAGATTCTGGTTGAAGAGCAGCACACTCAGACCCATGCGCACCGCCGCCAGGGCCCCCTCGCAGCCGGCATGCCCGGCCCCCACCACGATGAGGTCATATTCCGGCTCAGACCGCGCCATGGGTGAAATTAGGTTGAATTTCCCGGGGAATTCGATTAAGGTTGAGCATTCAGGAAACTTACCCGGCTGGGAGGAATGAGATGGTTCATCGCACCTTCAAAACCTTGGAACCCAAAGGTGAGATCGCGGTGGCGCAGCGTCCCGAGGGCGTGCTGAAATTGATGATCTTCACCGGCTCGGTGACGCACTTTGAATTCACCATGGACGGCCAGAGCGCCTTCGATTTCGCCATGGAGATGCTGCAGCACGCCTACCGTCTGGGGGTGGGCAGCAAATAGCCACGCCGTCATGGGGGGAGGCCCCGGCCTCTCCCCTCAATGCTCTGACTCCACCTCCCGCACCAGATCCAGGAATTCCGGGGATTCGCCGTATTCCTTCAGGGCCTGCTGATACGCCAGCCAGGTCTCCCAGGTGCGCCGCCACTGCCGGTTGTGCCAGGGATACCGGGGGTCCCCCTGTCCCTGGATCAGCCGCAGATATTCGTCGTATTCCTCCTGACAGCTGTCGCAGAAGCGGAAGCCCCGGTAGCGCTTGTAGATCTGCTGCGCCTCAAAGTGCAGTCCGCATTTGAGGCAGCGGGACAGGCAGCGGGTGCACTGCAGGATCTTGCGGACCATCTCCACCTTTTTGGCCCGGTCCACCTTCAGCTTCTTTTTCTGCTCCCGCTGCAGGCGCTCCTCGATATCAATGATCTTGGACATAAAAACCCCGCATCTCCGGCCAGGGTAACCCCTTCCCGACCTGCCGCCCGGGGCGGGGGGCCTGCCCAGGTCCCCTATCCCCCTCTCCCCGCAAGGACAACTAAAAGATAACCTTTTCCGGGAGCTTAGGCAATGGCCGCGGGTTATTCGGACTCTGCCCGGGAGGGCGTCTGGAGGTGCTCTTCCTCGGGGTCCAGGTTGAAGAGGCGGCGCACCAGAGTGATCTCCGCCGCAGCATGGCGGCTGTGGTGGTTGCGCTTGAGGAACATGATGGGATCGTGGAGCAGTTTGGCGGCCACCGAGCGGGTGAGGACCTCCAGGGCCTCCACTTGCGAGGGGGTCAGGGGGCCCAGGTGGCTTAAGGTCTTTTTCAGCTCCTGGCGGCAGATGGCCCGGGCCTTCTCCTGCAGGGCGATGATGGTGGGAAAGACCCCCAGGGTCTTGAGCCAGTCCAGGAATTTCAGGGTCTCCGCGGCCACCAGGCCCTCGGCCTGGGCGGCGGCCTGCTGGCGGCGCTGCACGTTGGTCTCCACCACCTCCTTCAGGTCGTCGATGTTGTAGAGATAGACATATTCCAGCTCGTTGATGCGGGGGTCCAGATCCCGGGGCACGGCGATGTCAATGAGGAACAGGGGCCGCTGCCGCCGGCGGCGCATGGCCGCGGCCACCTGCTCCCGGGTGAGCACATAGCCTTCGGAACCGGTGGAGCTGATGAGGATGTCGCAGGTCAGGAGCTCCTCCTCCAGGCCCTCCAGGGGCACCGCCCGGCCCCGGAAACGCTCCGCCAGACGGGCGGCCCGTGCGAGGGTGCGGTTGGCGATGATGATCTGAGCCACCCCCTGCCGGCGCAGGTGCTCCAGGGCCAGCTCCGCCATTTCTCCGGCGCCGATGAGGAGGGCGGTTTTGCCCCCCAGGTCGCCGAAGATCTTTTTCCCCAGGCTGACGGCGGCATAGCTGACGCTCACCGCGTGGTCGCCGATCCCGGTTTCGGTGCGCACCTTCTTGGCCACGGAGAAGGTCTTATGGAGCAGGCGGTTGAGGATGGGGCCGGTGGCGTGGTGCTCGGTGGCCAGGCGGTAGGCGGCCTTCACCTGCCCGAGAATTTGGGGCTCCCCCACCACCAGGGCATCCAGGCTGGCGGCCACCCGGAAGAGGTGGCGCACCGCGGCCTCCCCCTGGTGAACATACAGCGCATGTTCCACCTCCTCGGGGTGCACCTCGGGGTGGGAGGCGAGAAAACTCTTGAGGCGGCGGATGCCCGCGTCGGCCTCCGGGGCCACGGCCAGCACCTCCACCCGGTTGCAGGTGTTGTAATACAGCACCTCGGAGAGCTCCGGCATGGCCGTCAGCCGCTGGTAGGCCGTCCCCGGGTCGGGAAAGAGCCCGCAGAGCTTCTCCCGCAGCTCCACCGGCGCCGTCTTGTGATTGACCCCCACCAGCACCAGATTCATGGCGTCCGGAAACTCCCGAAGCTGTGGTAGCCGCTGAACCAGAGGCTGGCCCCCACAAAGGCCAGCACCATGACGCCCAACCCCCCCACGGCCAGCCAGGCGGCCCGCCGGCCCCGCCAGCCCACGGTGAGGCGCTCATGCAGGAGGATGGTGTAGATCAGCCAGGCGATGAGGGTGAGGATCTCCTTGGGATCCCAGTTGAAGAAGCGCCCCAGGGTGAGCTGGGCGTACAGAGATCCGGTGATGATCCCCAAGGTGAGCAGGGGGAAGCCCAGGGTGAGGCACCAATGATTCAGGCGGTCCAGCTGGGTCAGGGAGGGCAGCCGCCGATAGAAGAAGCCGAATTTTTTCTGCTTCAGCTGGCGCTCCTGAAGCAGATACAACACCCCTCCCAACCCGGCCAGGGTGAGGGCGGCGGTGCCCAGCAGGGCCAGCAGGACGTGCAGGTGCAGCCAGAAGCCCGACAGCAAAGGGGAGATGGTCCCCGGACGGCTGGGGAGGAGCCACAAGGCCGCGGCCATCAGGGCCGCCAGCGGCGCCACCAGGGCTCCCAGAATGCGGATGGGGAAGCGCCAGGTGAGGACGAGGAAGACGGCCGTCAGGGTCCAGCTGAAGAAGAACAGCGCCTCGCCCGGGGTGGCCATGGGGAGATGGCCCAGCGTCAGATAGCGCCGCAGGAGCTCGCCGGTGTGGGCCAGCCAGCCGGCAGCCAGGCAACCGGCTCCCCCCCGGGAAAGCCCCTCCCGCTGCACAAAGACGTAGGCCAGGTAGGCGGCGGTGCCGCCGACATAGGCCAGCAGGATGAGGGAGGTCAAAAGTGCGGCCATGCGTCTGGTCCCCAGGCACCCAAGATACGGGGCGGGCCCTGGGGGCCGTCTCCGTGAAGGTCGTGGTGTTCGCCCGCAGGCCTGGGAGCCGCGGGCCTGGGGCCTCAGAGCCCCGCGCCAGGCGGCTCCTCCTCCCCCATCAGGCCGCCCAGCTCTTCCAGGACGGCCTCCGGGAGCACCCCCGCCAGGGTTTCGGCCAACAGCCGCCGGATGGCCTCCCGGTCCCGGCGGGCCACCGCCTCCCGCAGGGGGCAGTCCACCAGGCGGGCAAAGAGGGCGGCGTTTGCGGGGTGGCCCCGGCGCACCTGCAGCACCCGCTCCCGCACCGCCCGGAGCAGCCTGAGGTAGGGGCCGTATTCCGGGCCGAAGGTGTGCTCCAGGGTCTCCCGCAGGCGCCGGGCCAAGGCCGGGCTGGCGCCGCCGGTGCTCACCGCCAGGGTGAGCTCCCCCCGCCGGACCTGGGCCGGGACGATAAAGGTGCAGAGCTCCGGGGCGTCCACGATGTTGACCCAGATGTTGGCCGCCTGGGCCGCCCGGCTCACCCGGAGGTTAACCTCCGGGTCATCGGTGGCCCCTACTACCAGGGCCATGCCCGCCACCTGCCCGGGCTCGAAATCCCCCGCCACGGCCCGGATCCTGCCTGCGGCCGCCAGCTCCCGCAGCCGGGGGGTAAACTCCCGGCTGACCACCGTCACGTGGGCACCGGCGGCCAGCAGATCCAGGACCTTGCGCTCCCCCACCGCGCCGCCCCCCACCACCAGGACGGGTCGGCCGGTGAGGATGGCGAAGAGGGGATAGGTCTGCATGTGGGGCGCGCCTTGGGGTTTTTGGAAATGTACCCCTTCCGGGGGGCGGATGCAAGTCAGGGGGAGCCCGGGGCGGGCTGCCATTGACACGGGGAGGAAATCTGATTTAATGAGGAAGACGCCCCGTCATCCGGGTCGCGGCCGCGGCCTGATCATCTGCCCGTGGGTGGACGCCCCATGCCTCTTTCGGCAGCCGAACAGCGCCTCCTCCTCCGCATCGCCCGGGACAGCATCGCGGCGGGGCTGGAGCGCCGGGCCCTGGAGCTGCCCCCGGATCTGCCCCCGGCCGTGCGGGAGCCCCGGGGGGTCTTTGTCACCCTGCACCGCCAGGGCCGGCTCAGGGGCTGCATCGGCTATCTGGAGGCGGTCAAGCCCCTGGCCCAGGCGGTGGCGGAAATGGCCCAGGCCGCCGCCTTTCAGGACCCGCGCTTTGCGCCCCTGACGGCCCCGGAGCTGCCGGAGGTGGAGCTGGAGATCTCCGTCCTGTCCCCCATGCGCCGGATTGAGGACGTCCAGGAGATCGAGGTGGGCAGGCATGGCCTGTATATCGAGCGGGGCCCCTGCCGGGGCTTGCTTCTGCCGCAGGTGGCCACGGAATACCGCTGGGACCGCCTCACCTTTCTGGAGCAGACCTGCTGTAAGGCAGGCCTGCCCCCCTCGGCCTGGAAAGACCCGGAGACCCGAATATATGTGTTTGACGCGGAAGTGTTTGCGGAGGCCCCCCACGCCGGCGCCGCCAAGGAGTCCCCTCAGCCATGAGCACTGAGATGCCCGCACCGCTGCCCCCGGAACCGCCTCCCGGTTCCTCCCTCTTCGGACTGCTGAAGCACCGCCTGCTGGTCATCGTGGCGTTGGTGCTCCTCTTTTTTGTGGGCCTGTTTTTGCATGGGCGCTGGAAAGGGATGCAGGCGACCCCGGAAGGACGGGAGGAAGTGGCCCTGGCCCCCACCCCGGGGCCGCCCGGCCCGGCTCCGGCGGAGACCAAACCCGAGGAACCGGCGGCCGAGGCCCAGAAGGCGCCGTCCCCGGCTCCGGCCCCCGCACCGGGGCCGACCCCGGCGCCGGCGGCGCCGCCCCTGGCGCCCGGGACCCCACCCCCGGCCCCGGTGACGGTGAAGGGAGTGGCCTTCACCCAGGCCCTCGTCAAGATCATCGACGACGAGGTCAACAAGCGGTTCTTCGGCTGGCGCCCCAACACCATCGTCTTCGGCAAACTGGGCCTCACCGACAACGTCAACCACCATCAGCTGGGGGTATTGGAGGTGGCCCGGCGCACCATCGTGGTCCTCAATGAAAACCTGACCCGGTTCGCCATCACCGAGGCCTACAACCCTCAGGTGAATGAAGCCATGAACTTTCTCATGGTGAGCCCGGACAAATACTGGTTCCCCTCCGCCTCCGGCAAGTACCGGGAGGCCATCACGGATCTCAAGATCTACATGGAGGACCTGAAGCGGGGCCGCAGCCGCTTTTACGCCCGGGTGGACAACCTCATCGCCCTGCTGGGCAACTACAAGGACATCCTGGGGAGCTGCTACCATAACCTCATCAAGGATACCGAAGCGGACGGTACCCCGGTGCGCTGGACGCGGACGGACGACTATTTCTACTTCTCCCAGGGGGTGGCGGTGGGCATGTCCCAGATGCTGGAGGCGGTCAAAGAGGATTTTGCCGCCGAGCTCTTGAAGAAAAACACCCACAAGCTTATGGACGACACCATCCACGCCCTGCATGGCGGCACGCACCTGTCCCCCTGGCTCATCACCGATGCGGCCAAGGACGGGATCCTGGCCAATCACCGGGCCAATCTCTCCTGCTATATCGGCGAGGCGGAACACCTGGTGGCCACCATGCAAAGCGTCCTGGCCACCAACTGACGGACCGGCCGCGCCCCGGGCTTTCCCCCTTCAGAAGGGGGGCGGGCACGGCGGCGGGCCGTCACCCTGGACCCGGCGGGCGGGAATTTCCTGGAAATTCCCGCCTGTTTGTTTTACTCTGGCCCCAATTCCTGCCTGGGAGGCGCACAGATGCGAGTGGGGCAGATCATGCACAAGAATCCGGTCACCATCACTCCGGACAAACGGGTGGATCAGGCGCTGAAACTCATGCAGGAGCACAACATCCGCCACCTGCCGGTGATGAAGGAGGGTCAGATGGTGGGCTGGATCACCTCCCGCCTGCTGAGGGAGGTGCTGCTGGCCTCCATGCTGGAGGTGATCACCGTGGGGGATGTGATGATCGAGGCCCCCATCAGCGTCAGTCCCGAGACGAGTGTGGAGGAGGCGGCCCGCCTGATGTATGAGCACAAGATCGGCGGCATGCCGGTGATGGAGGGGGACAAGCTGGTGGGGGTGATCACCACCCTGGATCTTCTGGCCGCCTTCCTCTCCATGCTGGGCCTGCTCCGGAGCAGCTCCCGCCTGGACGTGCTTTTGGACAAGGATCCCGCCGAGCTGGAGAAGGTGACGGCCCTGGTGGAAAAAGCCGGGGGCCGGATCATCAACATCGCCCTGGGGCCCACCAGGGGGAGGCGCCGGCGGCATGTCTTCCGCCTGCAGAAATGCGACCTCGCCCCCATTGTGGCGGCCCTGGAAAAGGCAGGGTATCAGGTGCTGGATGTGATTCCCTGAGGGCGAAACCGGGAAAGGGCACTTCCGGAGAGAGGCAGGGGCTCCGGGGAGCCCGCCCCGGTGGGATCTCCGGGCGGCGGGGAAGGGGCGGGTAAGGCGCACCGCCCCCAGGCCCTTCCCCGCCTGCAGCTAGCGGGCGGCCGGCGTCAGGTTCCCGGGCGTGCCGCCAGCCGGCACGGCCCGTTGGGCCAGGGTGCGGCGGTAGAGGCCGGTGGCCTGGTCCAGCTTGGCCCGGGACAGATTATACTCATAGAGGCTCATGAGGTAATCCCCCCGGAACCTGCCGTAACGCTCGATGGCCTGGAAGATGTCGTTGAGCTGTCCCAGGCCCATGTCAAAGTTGCTGAAGGCGGTGACCAGCCAGCGCCGGGCGTTGATGTAGGCCGTCTCCAGGCCCTTGGCCGCCTTGGCGCTTTCCTGGGCCTTGGCGTAGTGCCTGGCCACCTCCAGGGGGATGCCCATGAGGGCGGCCTTTTCCGTGTGCCTCAGCTGCGCCAGCTCGGCCTGGGCCGCCTGCACCTTGGCCTGGGCGATGCCGAAGTCGAAGTTCCAGCGGATGCCCACAAAGGGGGCCACAAAGGCGGTGTTGTAGTAGTCCACGATGGCCGGATCCCGGAAGTTGCCGGTGATGCGGTCCCGGCCCGGCGCCCCGGCCAAGGCCCCCATGACCATGAGGAAGAAGGAGGGATAGCGGTCGGCCCGGGCGGCGTCCACCAACAGCTGCCGGGCCCGGAGGCCCTCCTTGAGCTGGGTGAATTCGGGCCTGAGCTCCAGGGCCAGGCGCACGTAGTGGTCCAGATCCTCCCGGAGGGGCTCCGCCGCCGGCAGGTCGGTGGGCACCCGGAACTCCTGGCCGGGGCCCATCCCGGTCATGGCTTTGAGGGCCTGATAGGCCAGCTTGGAGCCCTCCTCGGCTTCGGCGGCGAATTTCTCCAGGCCTCCCTCGTAGGCGGCGAGACGGTATCTGTCCGTCTCCTTCACCGTGGCGGAGCCCACCTGCATGAGGCGCTGGAGGCGCTCCTTGATGTCCCTGATGTAGGTGCGGGCCTCCTTCACCTCATCCTTGCCCTGGTTGGCCAGGATGAGCCCATAGTAGGCCTCGGCCACCCGGGTGAGGACTTCCCCCTGTTTGCTCTCCACCCCGGCCTGCTTCACCTTGATGTAGCTCTCCGCCGCCCGCTCCCTGAACTTGATCTTGCCGAAGGTGTACAAGGGCTGGATGATGGTGACGTCCAGGCGGCCGAAGACGTTGACGCCGTGGAGCTGGTCCGCCGGGTCGGGGTAAAAGAGCACTTTGGAGCCGTTGAGATCCTTGAAAAACGGCGCCCGGGAATTGGGGACGACACTCCCCAGGGCGGTGGCCTCCAGTTGCGGGTAAAGGTAGCCGTGGGCCTCATTTTTTCGGGCCCGGGCATAGTCCACCTCGCTTTGGCTGGCCTTGACTTCGGGGCTGTATTTCAGGGCCAGGTCCATGAGCTGCGGCAGGGTCATCACCGGGGCCTCCGCGGCCAGGGTTCCCCCTGCCCCGGCCAGAAGCAGCCCCAGGGCCAACATGAGGATGATCCGCACCATCTCCCCCTCCCGAAAAGGTATTGCCTCCACCCCGGGATCGGACGCCCCCGGCCTCCTGCTAGCCTCCCTCGCCCGCCCCGTGGGCTCGGATACACCTTACCGGGAAAAAAGGGCAAAGTCCATTTAATTTACACGGGGCAGGCGGTTTCCTTAAGGGGAGCGGCCTCCCCCCACCACCCGCCCCACCCCGCCGGGGGCGGAAGGGCAGGAAACCGTGCGCCCCTTACCTCCCTCTCGCAGGTTATTGAAAAAATTCTCACCTTTTTTCCATTTCCGTCGAAAAAGGGAAAGGGAAGCCGGACGCAAGGGCCTTCTTGCCGCCGGCGGGTTTTGTGATATAACATCGGGCAGGGCAGCGGCCGGAAAGGCGCGGCCGCGGCCGGCCGGAAGGGAGAGCGGAATGCAGCGCGTGGTGGTGACCGGCGGAGCCGGCTTCATCGGCTCCCATGTGGCCGACCGTCTGGTGGCGGCGGGCTGGGAGGTGGCAGTCCTGGACAATCTGTCCAGCGGCCGGCGGGAGCAGGTGCCGGCGGCGGCGCGGTTTCTCCCCCTGGACATCAACAGCCGGGAGGCCTATGAATTCATTCTGGACTTCCGGCCCCAGGTGATTGTTCACCACGCCGCCCAGATGAGCGTGCGCCATTCGGTGGCCGATCCCCTGTTTGACGCCCGGGAAAACATCCTCGGGTCCCTCAACCTCTGTCAGGCCGCGGTCCGGTCCGGGGTGAGGAAGTTCATTTTCGCCTCCACCGGCGGCGCCATCTACGGCGATGCCGCGCCGGTGCCGGCCAGGGAGAGCGACGCCCCTCGGCCGGAGTGCCCCTATGGGGTGGCCAAACTGGCGGTGGAACATTACCTCCACTTCTATGAGCGGGAATACGGCCTCCTGCCCATCTCCCTGCGCTACGCCAATGTCTACGGCCCCCGGCAGAACGGCTGGGGGGAGGCGGGGGTGGTGGCCATCTTCATCGAAAAATTCCTGGCCGGCGAACAGCCGGTCATCAACGGCGACGGGCTGCAGACCCGGGACTTCGTCTACGTGGAGGATGTGGTGACGGCCAATCTCCTGGCCCTCGATCACCCCACCTCCGGCATTTTCAACATCGGCACCGGACAGGAGACGGATATCCTGACCCTGTACCGCCACCTGCAGCGGCTGTGCAGCTCCCCCCGGGAGCCGGTGCACGGACCCGCCAAACCCGGAGAGCAGCGGCGCAGCGCCCTCAACGCCGCCCTGGCCCGGGAACGCCTGGGCTGGCAGCCCACGGTTGCCCTGGAGGAGGGTCTGGCCCGCACTGTGGCGGCCTTCCGGGCGGCGCGGGCGGCCTGAATCCCCGGGGCTTTTCCTGCCCCCGGCCGGGCCGGAAAATACATGGGGGTGAAAGAGGGGGCCGGGGGACCGCTCCGTGCCCCCTCTGCCACGCCCCCCCCCACCCCTGCCCGATCACGGCGCTTGAGGAGAAGGCGGGGGCCTGGGAACCCCCTCGGAATGGTCGTCGGTGATGATGATTGAGGTTCAGGACCTGACCAAGTATTACGGCCCCCACCTGGCCATCAGCCGGGTGAGCTTCGCGGTGGCCGCGGGCGAGATCGTGGGCTTTCTCGGGCCCAACGGCGCCGGCAAGACCACCACCCTGAAGATTCTGGCGGGCTACCTCACCCCCACCTCCGGGCGCGCCCGCATCAACGGCCATGATGTGGTGGAAGACTCCCTCAAGGCCCGGCGCTCGTTGGGCTATCTGCCGGAAAACGTGCCCTTGTACCCCGACCTTACCGTGCGCCAGTTTCTGGATTTTGCCGCCCGGGCCAAGGGAGTGACCGGCGACCGGCGGGGGGCGGAGCTGAAGCAGGTGGTGCAGGAGTGCGGCCTCAGTGAGGTGGTGGGCACCCGCATCGGCGCCCTCTCCAAGGGCTTCCGCCAGCGGGTGGGGCTGGCCCAGGCCCTCCTCAACCGCCCGCCCCTCCTGATTCTCGACGAACCCACCATCGGGCTCGACCCGTCCCAGATCGTGGAGATCCGTCAGCTCATCAAGGAGCTGGCCGGACGGCACACCGTGATCCTCTCCAGCCACATCCTGCCGGAGGTGAGCCAGCTCTGCCAGCGGGTGATCATCATCAACCGGGGCCAGATCATCGCCTCGGACACCCCGGAGAACCTCTCCCGCCAGCTCAGCCGGGGCCTGCGGGTCCATCTGGCGGTGGACGGGCCCGTGGAGGAGGTGCTGGCGGCGCTTCAGGGGCTGGAGGGCGTGCAGGAGGTCTCCCCCCTGGGCGAGCACCGCTATCTGGTGGTGGGCCGGGACGACGGCGATCTCCGGCCCGAGCTGGCCCGCCTGGTGGTGGGCCGGGGCTGGAACCTGTGGGAACTCAAGGCCCAGGAATTCACCCTGGAGGAAGTCTTCCTCAATCTGGTGACGGAGGAGGAGGCCTAGGGATGTCCGGCATCGGGGCGGTGGTGCGGAAAGAGCTCACCATCTACTTCGCCACCCCCATCTTTTATCTGGTGGGCTTCTGCTTTCTGCTCCTGGGGGGGTACTTTTTCTACGCCAACCTGCTGTATTACAACCTCCTGAGCTTCCAGGGGGCCCAGAACCCGCAACTGGCGGCCATGCTCACCCCCCAGCAGATGGTCTTCCGGCCGCTTTTCGGCACCCTGGCCATCGTCTTTCTGTTTCTGGTCCCCCTGATCACCATGCGCCTGCTGGCGGAGGAGAAGCGCTCCGGCACCGCCGAGCTCCTCTTCACCTATCCCCTCACCGATGCGGCCATTATCGGGGGGAAATTTTTGGCGGCCCTCCTGGTCTATCTCCTCCTCCTGGCCATCACCGTCATCTATCCCCTGTCGGTGGCGCCGATAACCCGTCTGGACTGGGGGGCCCTGGCCAGCGGTTATCTGGGGCTGGTGCTCCTGGGGGGGGCCTGTCTGGCCCTGGGGCTGTTCGCCTCCAGCCTCACGGAGAACCAGATCATCGCCGCGGTGCTGGCCTTTGCCTTCCTGCTCCTGTTCTGGCTCATCGGCTGGCAGCAGGAGTTGGGGGCCGCGGGCTGGGGGGGGCTGTTTGCCGCCCTGTCCCTGCTGGAGCACTTTGAAAATCTGGCCCGGGGGGTCATCGACACCCGGGATGTGGTCTTTTACCTGAGTTTCATCTACTTTTTCCTGTTTCTCACCCAGCGGCAGCTGGAATCCCGCCGTTGGCGCGCCTGAGATGGATAGGTGCCGTGGCTCTGCGTGATCGTCTCTCCACCCGCACCGTGCTTTATGGCGGCGGCTCTGCGGCCGCCGTGGCGTTGGTGCTGGCCATTCTGGTGGTGGTCAACCTCCTGGCGGGCCGCTACCCCGGGCGCCTGGATCTGACCCAGGGCAAATCCCAATCCCTCACTGCCGTCACCCTGGCGCTCCTTAAAGACGTGGACAAGCCGCTGACCCTGACCGCCTTTTTCCCGGAGGGGCAGGGGGACAGGCAGCGGGCCCGGGAGGTGCTGGAAAACTACGCCTATGCCAACCCCAAGGTGTCCTTCACCTTTGTGGACCCGGACCGGGAGCCCCACAAGGCCCGGGAGGCGGGCTTCCGGTTTCCGGGAAATGTGCTCCTGGAATACGACGGCCGCCGGCAGATGGCGGACCGGGCCGACGAGGAGGCTCTCTCCGAGGCCCTGCGCCGGCTTCTGCGGCCCCAGCAGAAAAAGGTCTACTTCCTTACCGGCCACGGGGAGCGGAGCCTGGAGGAGCCCCGCCGGGAAGGCCTCCTCACCGCCAAGCGGGCCCTGGAAAACGAGGGCTTTCTGTTGGCTGAGCTCAATCTCCTGCAGCAGGGCAAGATCCCGCCGGAGGCCGCGGCGGTGGTGGTGGCCGGGCCGGTCAAGCCCCTCTTCCCCCAGGAAATCGCCGCCCTGAAGGAGTATCTGGGCCGGGGCGGGCGGCTCCTGATGATGCTGGAGCCCTTCCAGGATGCGGGCCTTAAGGATTTCCTGGCCGGCTATGGGGTGGAGCTCAACGACGGTCTGGTCCTGGATCACAATCAGGTGAGCCAGGCCCTGGGGGCCAGCGTGGTCATGCCCATTGCGGTGAAGTACGGCCCGCACCGCATCACCCGGGACTTCACCAACGTGGTCACCCTCTTTCCCCTGGCCCGGCCTTTGGGCCTGCGCCGGGATCTCCCCGGAGCCGCCGGCCTGCCTTTGGCCCTCTCCACCCAGACGAGCTGGGAGAAGATCGGCCGGGAGGTTCTGAAAAAGGAGGAGTGGGACTTCAATCCCCAAAAGGACCGGCAGGGCCCCTTCAATCTGGCGGTGCTGGTGGAGCTGAAGCCGCCGGAGCGCAAGGACGCCGCGGCGGGGCCCACCGCGGCGCCGGATAAGCCCCAGGAGAAGGGCAAAACCGCCTACCTGGCGGTGTTCGGGGATGTGGATTTCGCCACCAACGGCTATTTCAATCTCTCCATGAATGGCGATCTGTTTCTCAACACGGTGAATTTCCTGGCGGAGGAGGAAAAGCAGATCCTCATCCGGCGGGACGAGAAAAAGCCGCAGCCCTTGAGCCTCACCAGCTGGCAGATCTATGGCCTCTTTTTCCTTACCCTGATCGTGATCCCCGGGGCCATGCTCGCGGCCGGGGTGGCGGCCTATGTGCGCCGTCGGGCCCGCCGCTGAGGGAGGATCGGGCATGCATCCCCGCCGTCTGCTGTCGTTGGTGGTGATCCTGCTGGTGCTGACGGCCGGCTACTTCCTCGTCTCCTGGCACCAGGAACGCACCGCCCGCCAGGAGCGGGAGGCCCGCCGCCTCCTGCCGGTGAAGGAGGAGGAGATCACCGCCATCGTCCTGCGGAAAAAAGACCAGGAGATCCGCCTGGTGCGCCAGGAGAAGACCTGGCGGCTGGAAAAACCCTTGCAGGCCAAGGCCGATCAGGAGACCGCCCGCAGCCAGGCCAGTCTGCTGGCCACCCTGGACCGGGAGCGGGACCTGGGGGAGCTGGGGGACCCCAAGGCCTATGGCCTGGACCAGCCCCCCCTGGTGGTGGAAGTGACGGCCCACGGCCAGACCCACCGGCTGAAGGTGGGCCAGGCCACCCCCGGGCAGCTGGGCTACTACGTGCAGCGGGGGGAGGAAAACCGCCTCTTTACCCTGAGCGCCGCCACCAAAGACACCCTGGACCGGCCCCTGGAGGCCTTCCGGGACAAGACGCTCTTTGACTTTGCCCCGGAGAAGGTGACCAAGGTGCGGCTGGCCGCCGGCCCCGGCACCCTGGAGCTGGAAAAGACCCCGGCCGGACTGTGGCGCTGGAACGGCCGGGAGGAGGTCAAGGTGCGCAAGGACCGCCTGGAGGCCTTCCTGCGCTTCCTCACCCTGGCCCGGGTGAAGGAATTTGTCCCCGTTCCTCCCCCGGAGTCCCAGCTCGGCTTTGCCCCCCTCCCCACGGCCGAGGTCAGCGTCTTCCTGCCGGAGCAGCCGCCCCAGAGCCTGATCCTGGGCGGCCGGCGGGAGGGCGATTACTATGCCCGCCAAGAGGCGAAAGGAGAGCTGTTCTTGGTGGAGTCCGAGGTGGGGCAGCGCCTGCTGGGGCTGGCCGCCACCCTGGAGGACCGGCGCCTGTGGTCCGGGGAGGTGGGGGAGGCGGCCCGGCTGAGCTGGGGGCCGCCCGACAAGCCGTGGACCGGGGTGAAGGAGAAGGACGCCTGGAAACTCACCGGCCCCGACGGCCGGGAGGTGCGCCAGCCCGCGGTGCGTCTGGAGGCGGCCCTCATCAAGCTCCAGGAGTTGGAGTATGACCGGCTGCTCCCTCAGGCCGGGAGCGGGAAGCGGGAGTTTCTGGTGGAGGTGCGGGATGGGGCCGGGGAACTCCTTTTCCGCCTGACCCAGATAGGGAAGGCGGACAAGGACAAGCTCACCGTGCGGCTGGAGCGGGGCGGCAAGCAGGAGACGGCGCTCCTGCCCAAGAGCGGCCTGGAGCAGTGGCAGGGCGACCTGGCCCGCCTCGTCCAGCCGCCTCCGGACAAGAGCGGCACCCCCCCTTAATCCACCTCAGGCCGCGGGCAGGCGGCAGGCCGGAGGCCGGCAGCCTGCCTCACAGGGGCGGAAGATCCGGCCCGCGGTCCTGCCGAAAACGGGAGAGCGGCGACGACACCACAGGACTGCTGACGGATGAAAATCCTGGTGACCAACGATGACGGCATTTTCGCCCCCGGGCTGAGCGCCCTGTACCGGGAGTTGCGCCATGTGGGGGAAGTGGCGGTGGTGGCCCCGGACACGGAACAGAGTGCCGTGGGGCACGCCATCAGCTTAAGCCACCCCTTGCGGGTCAAGGAGGTGCTGCTGCCGGGCGGGGTCAGGGGATGGTCGGTGACCGGCACCCCGGCGGACTGCGTGAAGATCGCCTTGGCGGAACTGTTAAACGGGCCCCCGGATCTGGTGGTCTCCGGCATCAACCTGGGCCCCAACGTGGGCATCAACGTGCTTTACTCCGGCACCGTGTCCGCCGCCACCGAGGCGGTCATCCTGGGAATCCGGGGCATCGCCTTTTCCCTGGACACCTATCGGCAGGCGGATTTCTCCGGCCCCGCCCGCCTGGCCCGGCGTCTGGTGGCGGCCCTGGCCGGCTGGCCCGCCTGGCCCCCCAAAGTGTGCCTCAACGTCAACCTGCCCGCCCGGCCGGAGGCGGACATCCTGGGCATCCGCATCACCCGCCAGGACACCGGCCGCCTGGTGGAGCACTTCGAGCGCCGGGTGGATCCCCGGGAGCGGGTCTATTACTGGCTGGCGGAGATCAACGAGCGCCAGGAGCTGGACCTGAACACCGATTACGGCGCCCTGCAGGCCGGCTACATCTCCATCACCCCCATCAGCTTTGATCTCACCCACTACCCCAGCCTCGTCCCCCTGGAGGGCCTGGAGCTGAAGCTACGGTAAGGCGACTGGCCGGGATAGGGGCCCGCCTCCGGATCTGGGTGCAGACCCCGGAGCCCACGGGCTCGGGGCGGCCGCCCGGCCCGGCAGCCCGCGGGTTTCGGGTGACCTGTTTACCGGGCTTCCGGCAGCAACTACCGGAGCCGGGGCCCTCTTCCCTGCCGGCATTTCCTGGAAAAACGAGGGGGCAAGCCCCGAATAAACTCACACTCCTGGGTCCGACCGGTGACCGGGAATTGGGGCGCCCCCGATGACGGGAGAGAGGGACAGGGTGGGGGAGAGCGGGGCTGGGTCAGCCCCGGCCCTCCCCGGAGACATTACCAGCGGGCGTCAAAGAGGTTGGTGATGAAATTTCCGGGTCTCTTTTCCGGATGGTTCGCCAGGGTCTGGCATTTGGCGATGTAATCCTTCACCTGGGCGGACTTGTATTCCGGGTATTCCTGGGCCAGGGTCTGGAAGCGTTCCAGCGCCGAAGAGTAGCGTTTGGTGCGGTAGTAGAATTCCCCCACGTAAAATTCATGGGCGGCCAGATCCTGCCGGCATTTGGCCATGTAGGCCTCGGCCTTGGGGACGTATTCCGAGTCGGGGAATTTCTCTTTCAGCCGTTTGAATTCCGCCATGGCCTTGGCGGTGGGGGTCTGATCCCGGTCGATGGTGGAGCGCTGCATATAATAGCACAGCCCCTGGCGGTAAATGCAATAGGGGACGGCCTTGTTGGTGGGGTGGAGCTTTTCGAATTCCTTGTAGGACTGGAGGGCTTCCTCGTATTTCTTTTTATAGAAATAGGCGTCCGCCAGTTTCACCTGGGCCAGAAGCGCCTGATCGCTGTAAGGATAGCGGTCCTTGAGTTTTTCAAAGGTCTCAATGGCGTCTTCATATTTTTTCTTCTTTAACTGCTTGATGCCCTCTTCCGCCAGGACATCCGGGGGTTTGTCCGGCTTTTTTTTGGAGAACCAGCCCTTCATGGTGCCACAGCCGCTGAGGGCCAGGCACAACACCAAGCCGAGGGGGGCCCACCTGAGGCGCTGCATGGGAGTTACTCCTTGCGGAGGCGGTTGAGGTAGTTTTCCACCGCGTGGGCGGCGATGGCGCCGTCCCCTACCGCGGTGGCGATCTGCCAGAGGTTTTTGGAGCGCACGTCCCCGGCGGCGAAGATGCCGGGGATGGTGGTGGCCATGTCGGCATCGGTAAAGAGGAAACCCCATTCATCCATGGGCAGCAGGTCTTTGAGGAAGGCGGTGTTGGGAGTGATGCCGATGGCCACGAAGCAGCCGCTCACCGGCAGGCGGGTCACCTGGCCGGTTTTGACGTTTTTCAGGCGCACCGCTTCCAGGGCGTCTTGCCCCTCAAAGGCCTCCACCACCGAGTCCCAGTGGACCTGGACCTTGTCCAAGGCCAGGACCTGCTCCTGGAGATATTTGGCCCCCCGAAACTGGTCCCGGCGATGGATGAGATGGATCTTGCGGGCAAAACGGCTGAGGAAGAGAGTCTCGGTGAGGGCGGTGTCGCCGCCCCCCACCAAGGCGATCTCCTGATCCCGATAGAGGGCGCCGTCACAGGTGGCGCAGAAGCTGACGCCCCGGCCGACGAGCTCCGCCTCGCCGGGAACCCCCAGGTGCTTGTAGCTGGCGCCGGTGGCGATGATCAGGGCGGGCGCGGTGAGCTCCCGGTCCGCCAGCACTACGGTGTGCACCGGGTCGCCGGGCCTGATCTCCTGGACTTCCCCGGTGATGATTTCCAGCCCGAAGCGCTCCGCCTGCCGGCGCATACGGTCGCTCAACTCCGGACCGGAGATGCCCTCGGGAAATCCGGGGTAGTTTTCCACCAGGTCAGTGGTCATCATCTGCCCGCCATGGATGAGCTTCTCCACCAGGAGGGCCTTGAGGCGGGCCCGCCCGGTGTAGATGCCGGCCGTCAGACCGGCGGGGCCGCCGCCGATGATGATGACGTCGTAATCCCAGGAGGTCATGCCGGGGGCAAAATTACAGGGCCTTTTTCAAAGCCGCTTCGATGACGCCCTTGGAGACAGCGCCGGTGATCTGCTCCACCACCTGGCCGCCTTTAAAGATGATGAGGGTGGGGATGGCGCGGATGCCGTATTTGGCCGGGGTCTTGGCGTTCTCATCCACGTTCATCTTGGCCACCTTCACCTTGCCGGCATAATCCCGGGCCAGTTCCTCCACCACCGGGGCCACCGCCCGGCAGGGCCCGCACCAGGCCGCCCAGAAGTCCACCAGAGCCGGGATGTCGGACTTGAGGATGTCCTCCTCAAAGCTGGCGTCGCTCACTTCCAAGGGTTCACCCGCCATAATGCTCCCCTCCCTGAAATAATGCGGCGTATTTTGGTCTATTTCTTACTGTGCGCCGCCCGGATTGTCAATCCTTTTCGGCGGCGGGCCCCGGGGGAGGGGGACTGCCGAGGTCCCTCGGCTTCTTTTGGGACTGTCGTTGCGGCCAGGGTCGGACGGTGGGGGGAGGGAAGCGGGCCGCACGCCCCTCCTCTCTCCCCCGGGAGTATGCCGGCAAGATTCATGGGGAGGAGGGCGGGACTACGGCGGCCCCGCCCCACTGGCCCCTTCTCCCTCACCCTGGGTGAACCACCCCCATTTACAGCCGGCTGTCCAGCCCCAGCCCCTGGCGTTTCCCCTCGATGTGGCGGATCATCAGGGCGGCGGCCTTCCGGGGGTCGGGCTCCACCGCAAAACAGGCCCCCAGGTGCTCCTGGAGGCCGGAGAGGAGGAGTTCGGTGACGTTTTTGCTGCCCAAAACCGGGGGCGTCACCCCCAGCACGGTGAACACGCCGGTGGCCACGGCATAGCAGCCGATGGCCGCGGCCTTCTCCGAATACCACTCCGGCGCCGCGGCGGCCACCGGGAGCTGGTCCACGTCCACCCCCAGGGCGTTGGCCAGGGCCGCCACCAGGTTGATGATGCGGGTGTTGTCCACGCAGGAGCCCATATGCAGGACCGGCGGGATCTTCAAAGCCTCGCACACGGCCCGGAGGCCCGGACCCGCCTGGGCCGCGGCCTCCGGCTGCTTCAAGCCCGCCTTGGCGGTGGCCACCGCGGTGCAGCCGGTATCCACCACCAGGATGTCATGGGCGATGAGCTCCCGGGTGATGGTGGTATGGCCCAGGTCCTGGGTGACCTTGGGGTTGTTGCACCCCACCACCGCCGCGGCGCCCCGGATCTGGCCCGCCCTGATGGCGTGGAGGAGAGGTTCCGGCGTGCCCCCCAGGGCCCTAAGGATGGCCTCCACGGAAAAGCCGCTCATCTGGCGCACCGTCTGAGCGTCGGGGAGGTGGATTTTGGCCGGATGGCGGCGGGCGAAGTTCTCCACCGCCCGGCTCACCAGTTCCCGGCCCAGGGCCTCGCCGTTTTCCGGGCTGAAGGGCAGATGCACCGCCTTGGGGAATTTGGCCTTGGCGGAGGTGGTGAAAAACAGGGTGTGATAGCAGGCGGCCACCTCCGGCACCGCCGGCATGATGCACTGGTAGTCCACCACCATGGCCTCCACCACCCCGGTGAGGAGGGCCAGTTCCTGCACCAGGTGGTTGCCGGCCATGGGGATGCCCTTACGCATCAGCACTTCGTTGCCGGTGCAGCACAGCCCCGCCAGGTTGATGCCGGCGGCCCCCAGCTCCCGGGCCCGGGCCAGCAGGGCCGGCTCCTGGGCGGCCCGCACCACCATCTCGCTCACCAGGGGGCTGTGGCCGTGGAGGATGATGTTCACCTGGTCCTTCTTGAGGACGCCGATGTTCACCTCACTGGGGGTGGGGGTGGGGGTGCCGAAGAGCACATCCGAAATCTCGGTGGCGATCATGGAGCCGCCCCAGCCGTCCGCCAGGGCGCAGCGCAGGGCCTGGAGGAGGAGGTTGACATAGTCGTTGTCCACCCCCATGTGGGTGCGGTGCAGCATCTCCGTCACTTCCCAGTCCACCCCCCGGGGGGAGATGCCCAAGGCCTGCCATTTGGCCAGGCGGGCGGCGGGGAGGCGTTTGGAGAAGGTGAGATAGCCTTTTTTGATGCCGTATTCCTCCATGAGGGCCTCGGCCAGGGCCTTGGCCTTCTCCGTCACGGAGAGGTGGGGGTCCAGACCGAATTCCGCCGCCAGGCGCTCCAGCTTGGCCGGGTCGGTGATCTGATAGCCCGGGGCCTTGCCGTGGGCCACCGCGTGGAGGGTCTCCACCAGGTCCCGGCCATGGTCGGAGTGGGAGGCGGCCCCGGCGGCGATCATGCGCCCCAGGTTGCGGGCCACCATGATGTCGGCGTCGGCGCCACAGATGCCGTGGGTGGGTCCCTCGCCGAAGGGGTCGATGCGGCACGGGCCCATGACGCAGATGCGGCAACTGAGGCCCAGGGCGCAGAAGCCGCATTGGGGTTCCTGGCGGGCGGCCCGGTCCCAGACCGTCTCCACCCCCTGCCGGCGGGCATGTTCCGCCAGGGCCAGGGTATCCGCCTGAATCGAGATCGCCTCCGTGGATTTTTCCCGGTGATCCATCACCGCACCTCCTTGGCTTCGCCTCCATTCGGGGCCGGCCTCCTGTGGCCGGCGGTCAGCCTCTTTGGGTCCACAAAAACGCCCGGCCCCCATCAGGTAGGCCGGGCGGGAAGCGCCGCTCTGGGGCCGGGGCGGTGCCCTGTCCGGCCCGCCGCCGAAGCGGGTTAATCCACCTGAGGCCGGGGCAGGAGCCCGGCGGCCTTGAGGATCTCCGGCGCCTTCTCCTCCCATTCGATGGCCATGAGGTGGATGCCGGCCACGCCCTTCATCTCCAACAGCTGCTGGATCTGCTCCACTGCGATCTTGATGCCCTCCTCCGCCTGCTTCTCTTTGGGCACTCCCTTGAGGCGCTGGATGTAGGAGTCGGGCACCAGCATGCCGGGGACGAATTTTTTCATGTAGTTGGCCATGCCCACGCTTTTGAAGGGGGTGACCCCGGCCAGGACGTAACACTGTTCCGTCAGGCCCATGTCATTGGCCATCTGCATGAACTTGGCGAAGCGCTCCATGTCATAGATGCACTGGGTCTGGACGAACTGGGCCCCGGCCTTGATCTTTTTGGCCATGCGCACCACCCGGAACTCGAAGGGGTCGGCGAAGGGGTTCACCGCCGCGCCCAGAAACATCTGGGGGCGGCCCACCACCTCGGTGCCGCTGATCATCTTGCCGTCATCCCGCATGGCCTTGACCGCGGCCAGAAGCTGCACCGAGTCCAGGTCATGGACGTTTTTGGCCTGGGGATGATCGCCGAAGGAGTTGTGGTCGCCGGTGAGGCACAGGAGGTTTTTGATCCCCAGGGCCGCGGCGCCCAGGACGTTGCTCTGCAGGGCGATGCGGTTCATGTCCCGGGTGACCATCTGCATCACCGGCTCGATGCCCATGTCCATCAGGATGCGGCAGGCCGCCAGGGAGCAGAAGCGCACCACCGCGGTCTGGTTGTCGGTGACGTTCACCGCGTCGGCGCAGTCCTTGAGGAAGGAGGCCTTGTGGCGGAAATGCTCGGCGTCGGCGCCCCGGGGCGGGCCGCATTCGCAGGTGACGGCCTTTTGGCCGCTTTTCAGAATCTTTTCCAGTTTGCTCCCGGCCGTCAGTGTCATTTCCGTAACTCCTCCCGGATCATGGTGCGGGGCCCGCCGTCCCGGCTGGTGGACCAGTTCTTGAAACCCCAGGGGTTTTCCAGCCTGGAGAGCTGTCCCAGGTTTTTCAGCCGTTCATAGATGAGGTGCCAGATGCAGTCGATGGTGCCTTTGCCCACTTCGCACTTGCCCCCGGAGGAGCCGCCGCAGGGGCCGTTCATCAGGGACTTGGCGCAGCGGGTCACCGGACACAGCCCGCCGAAATCCCCGATGATACAGTGGCCGCAGGCCTGGCAATATTCCTTCCAGACGCCGTGTTCCGCCGCGCCGCCGATGAAGACCGTGTTCAGTCCCGGAAACACCGGCAGAAAGGGATAGCGGGCGGCGATGTACTGGGGCCCCACGCTGCAGGCGATGGAGACCACCGCGTCCACGTCCTTCACCAGGTCGTCCAGGGGCTCGATGTACTCCGGGTCGCACTGGCGTTCGCAGGTGTACTCCAGGACCTCCAGGTCGTCGCCGGCCACCTTGCGGGCCAGACGCAGCTCGGAGGCCAGGATGCCCACTTCCTTCTCGCCGCCGGAGTTGCAGACCGTGACGCAGCCTTTGCAGCCGGCCACCACCACCTTCTTGCACTCCTTGATCATGTCCAGAATTTCTGTGACGGGTTTCGATTCCGCGACAACCATGCCGTCCTCCTAAACCCGGGGGGCCCGGGTTCGGGTATAAAACCGTCTTTCCTCAGGCTCCCGGCCCCTTGGCCGGGAGCGGTCCCGTTCTTGTAATTCTCTTCACATTGTAGGGGGCCGGAAAATCTTTGTCAAACCAAAAATCCCCGCCGTGGGGCCGGGGAAAAAAGCATTCTGGGCCGCAAAATATTTATTGACAAACCCCAGACTCTCGTCTAAAAGGTGGCATATGTGAAAAAAAGCATGAGGCCTGGCGGGTTCGAGGCCAGGAACCATGCAGGCTTTCTGCGCGCTTGAGCCAGGCGCCGGAGCCCACGGACGGCAGGGACACACCCTAATCTGAAGGAGGCGAGTCTATGGCGAAGTATGATCCGGTAACCATGAAGGACTGGCAGATCGCCGAAATCGCCGAAGCGGAGATGATCCCCTTCGACGAGATGTGCGAGATGCTGGGCATCCCCAAGGACGAGCGCATTCCCTATGGGCAGAAGATCGGTCGGATTGACTACCTGAAATGCCTGGAGCGCCTGAAGGACAAGCCCGACGGCTACTACATCGACGTCACCGCCATCACCCCCACCCCTCTGGGGGAGGGCAAATCCACCACCTCCCTGGGGTTGATCGAGGGTCTGGGCAAGCGGGGCGTCAATGTGGGCGGCGCCCTCCGGCAGCCTTCCGGCGGCCCCACCATGAACATCAAGGGCACCGCGGCGGGCGGCGGCATTTCGCTTCTGATCCCCATGACCGAGTTCTCCCTGGGGCTCACCGGCGATATCAACAACATCATGAACGCCCACAACCTGGCCATGGTGGCCGCCACCTCCCGCCTGCAGCACGAGTTCAATTACACCGATGAGCAGCTGGCGAAGCGCAACCTCAAGCGCCTGGACATCGACCCCAAGAACTTCGAAATGGGCTGGATCATCGACTTCTGCGCCCAGGCGCTGCGCAACATCATCATCGGCATCGGCGGCAAGATGGACGGCTTCATGATGGCCTCCAAGTTCGGCATCGCGGTGTCCTCGGAGGTCATGGCCATCCTCTCCATTACCACCTCCCTGGCGGACATGAAGGAGCGCCTCAACCAGATCACCGTGTGCTATGACAAGCGGGGCAATCCCATCACCACCGGGGACCTGGAAGTGGGCAACGCCATGACCGCCTGGATGGTGCCCTCCATCAACCCCACCCTCATGCAGACCGTGGAGAAGCAGCCGGTCCTGATTCACGCCGGCCCCTTCGCCAACATCGCGGTGGGCCAAAGCTCCATCATCGCCGACCAGATCGGCCTGAAGCTCTTTGACTACCATGTCACCGAGTCCGGTTTCGGCGCCGACATCGGCTTTGAGAAGTTCTGGAACGTGAAGTGCCGTTTCAGCGGCCTCAAGCCCCATGTGGCGGTGCTCACCACCACGGTGCGGGGCCTCAAGCATCACGGCGTCAACGCCGGCGCGCTCCCCTGCCCGCCCGGCAAACCCATCCCCAAGGAATACTTCGAGGCCACTCCCCAGACCTTCAAGTGGCTGGAGGACGGCGTCGCCAACGCGGTGCATCATATCCGCACCATCAAAAAGGCGGGCATCAACCCGGTGGTGTGCATCAACGCCTTCCACTTCGACTCCAAGGAGGAGCACGACCTCATCCGGCGGGTGTGCGAGGCCGAAGGGGCCCGGGTGGCGGTGTCCAAGCACTGGCAGTTCGGCGGCGAAGGCGCCCTGGAGTTCGCCGACGCGGTCATGGATGCCTGCAAGGAGAAGAACGACTTCAAGTTCCTCTATCCCAATGAGCTGCCCCTCCGGAAGCGGGTGGAAGTCATCGCCAAGGAAGTGTACGGGGCCGACGGCGTGGACTTCCTCCCCGAGGCCGTGGCCAAGGCGGAGCGCTTCGAGAAGGATCCCAAATACAACGAATACGCCACCATGATGGTGAAGACCCACCTGAGCCTCAGCCACGACCCCACCAAGAAGGGCGTGCCCAAGGGCTGGCGGCTGCCGGTGCGGGACTTCCTGGTCTTCAGCGGCGCCAAGTTCATCTGCCCGGTGTGCGGCGCCATCTCCCTCATGCCCGGCACCTCCTCCGACCCGGCCTTCCGCCGTGTGGACGTGGATGTGAAGACCGGCAAGGTCATCGGGCTGTTCTAAAACCGCCCTCCCGCCCCCGGCCGGGCCGCCCCCGGCCGGGGCCGAGCCGGCTCCTCCTTGGGGGGGCCGGCTTTTTTGTGGGGGAAGGCCGGAGGCATGGCCGCGCCGGAGGCGTCGCCAGCGGCGCCAGACCCGGATGTAACCGCCGAAGATAATTCCGCTTCCCTCTTGGGTGCCATTGTGATATTTATCACTTGATTCCGGTCCGGCTCCCATGGTATGAGGAACGGATTACAGGAGCAGAAGGCCGTCGGGAGACCACCTGCGAGGCAGCAAGGCGCGGCACCAATTTTCCCGAAGTGAGGAGACAGGCGTATGTTTGAAATCGTGGAACGCGAGGAAATGGCCCAGGGCACCATCATCAGCAACTGGGTCAGGGCCCCCAAGATCGCCCAGAAGGCCAAGCCGGGCCAGTTCGTCATCCTGCGGGCCAACGAGACGGGGGAGCGCATTCCCCTGACCATGGCCGACACCGACCCGGAGCGGGGTCTCATCAACGTTATCTACGCCGTGGTGGGCAAAAGCACCGCCCTCTTCAAGACCCTGAAAGTGGGGGATTCGTATCTCGATGTCATCGGCCCCCTGGGACAGCCCACCCATCTGGAAAAGGTGGGCAAGGTGGTGTGCGTCGGCGGCGGCACCGGCATCGCGGTGCTGCACCCCATCACCCGGGGGCTGAAACAGCTGGGCAACCATGTGATCGCCATCATCGGCGCCCGGACCAAGGACCTCCTGATCCTGGAGGACAAGATGCGGGCCGCCTCCCATGAGCTCCACATCTGCACCGACGACGGCACCTATGGCCACAAGGGCTTTGTCACCGACGTGCTGAAAAAGGTCCTCACGGAGAACAAGGACATCGGCCTGGCGGTGTGCATCGGCCCGGTGCCCATGATGAAGTTCTGCAGCCAGATGACCAAGGAGTTCGGCGTCAAGACCCTGGTGAGCCTCAACCCCATCATGCTGGACGGCACCGGCATGTGCGGCTGCTGCCGGGTGCAGGTGGGGGGCAGGATGCAGTTCGCCTGCGTGGACGGCCCCGAGTTCGACGGCCACGCCGTGGACTTCGACGAGCTGACCCTGCGCCTGCGCTCGTATCTGCCCGAAGAGAAACTCTCCTACGACCGCTTTAAAGCCAGCCTGGGGCAGGGCTGCTCCTGCAAAAGCTGACACAGACGAGAGGGAGGAATGACGCATGTCTGAAGAAGTCAAGGCCCCGAAAAAAGAGAAAATCCCCCGGCAGAAGATGCCGGAGCAGGATAGCCAGGTCCGGCGCCGTAACTTCGACGAGGTCCCTCTGGGCTATACCCCCGAGCTGGCCATGAAGGAGGCGGAGCGCTGCATCCAGTGCAAGGATCCCCGCTGCGTCCAGGGCTGCCCGGTGGAGATCGACATCCCCGGCTTCATCAAGTTCATCAAGGAAGGGGACTTCGAGGCGGCCATCCGCAGGCTCTGGGAGAAGAACTCCCTGCCCGCGGTGTGCGGCCGGGTCTGCCCCCAGGAGATCCAGTGCGAGGGCCTGTGCATCCTGGGCAAGAAGGACGAGCCGGTGGCCATCGGCAACCTGGAGCGCTTCGCCGCCGACTACCAGCGTCTGCACGGCCGGGACATCCTGCCCCCCAAGGCGGAGCCCACCGGCAAGAAGGTGGCGGTGGTGGGCTCCGGGCCCGCCGGGCTCACCGTGGCCGGCGACCTCATCCTCAAGGGCCACGAGGTCACCATCTTCGAGGCCCTGCATGCCCCCGGCGGGGTGCTCATCTACGGCATCCCGGAGTTCCGTCTCCCCAAGGAGATCGTGGCCCACGAATGCCGCTACCTGGAGCGCCTGGGGGTCAAAATCGAGGTGAACGCGGTCATCGGCCGCTCCGAGACGGTGGACGAGCTTCTGGAGCGCTTCGACGCCGTCTTTCTGGGAGTGGGGGCCGGGCTCCCCATGTTCCTCAACATCCCCGGGGAGCACTACATCGGGGTCTATTCTGCCAATGAGTACCTCACCCGCTCCAATCTGATGCGGGCCTACGACTTCCCCAACTACGATACGCCCCTGGTCCGGGGGAAAAACGTGGCCACCTTCGGCGGCGGCAACGTGGCCATGGACGCGGCCCGCACCGCCCTGCGCATGGGCGCGGAGCACTCCTACATCATCTACCGGCGCTCCCATGCCGAAATGCCGGCCCGGGCGGCGGAGATCCACCACGCCGAGGAGGAGGGGGTGGAATTCCTCTTCCTCACCAACCCGGTGCGCTTTCTGGGCAATGAGGACGGCTACCTCACCGGGGTGGAGTGCCTGAGGATGGAGCTGGGGGAACCCGACGCCTCCGGCCGGCGCCGCCCTGTGCCCATTCCGGGCTCGGAATTCCTGGTGGAGATCGACACCGCGGTCATCGCCATCGGCTCCGGGGCCAACCCGCTCCTCACCAAGTCCACCCCCGGCCTGGCCCTGAACAAGTGGGGCTATATCATCGCCGATCCCAAGACCGGCAAGACCATGAAGCCCCGGGTGTGGGCCGGCGGCGACATCGTCACCGGTGCGGCCACGGTGATCCTGGCCATGGGGGCCGGCCGCCTGGCCAGCAACTCCATCCATGACTTTCTGACCTACGGCTGGTAAGCCTCAACGGATGGGGCCAGCGGGGCCGGGGGGCACTCCCCCGGCCCTTTTTTTATTGCCCGGGGAAGGGGGGCAGATTTTTCTTGACAAGGCTGAGATTTCATATTAAAAAAGCACAAAATGCACATCTTTTTATATGCACAAAAAGCACAATCAGCCTCCCGCCCAGGGAAGGCCGGAAAGGAGCGCCGCCATGTTTGTGGTCCACCTCGTGGCCTTGGCTAAAGCCATCGGTGTCCACCGCAACACCATCCGCAACTGGGTGAAGAGCGGCCGCCTGCCCTGCCGCCCCGGACCCGGCAAGGGCCTGGTCTTCACCCCGGAAGACTTCGCCCGCCTCTGCCAGGAATTCCACCTGGAGCCGGAGGCCCTGGCCCCCCGGCAGGTGGGCGGGGGGCGGGAGGCACAACCCCGTCCGGCCGCACGGCTGGGGGCCACAGCATCCCGGGAGGACAACATGACAGGAAATGTGGTGGGTTCGGTCATGGTGGTGGGCGGCGGCATCGCCGGCATCCAGGCCGCCCTGGACCTGGCCGACTCCGGCTATTATGTCCACTTGGTGGAGGCCAAAGCCGGCATCGGCGGCAAGATGGCCCAGCTGGACAAGACCTACCCGACCAACGACTGCGCCATGTGAATTCTGTCGCCCAAGTTGGTCGAGTGCGGTCGGCACTTGAACATTGAGCTGCACACGCTGTCCACGGTCACCGGCATTCAGGGCCACCCCGGCAATTTCACCGTCACCCTCCGGCAAGCGCCCCGCTATGTGGATCCGGACAAATGCATCGCCTGCGGCCTGTGCGCCGAAAAATGCCCCAAGAAGGTCCCCGACGATTACAACCTGGGGGTGGGCAAGCGCCGGGCCATCTACATCTACTACAGCCAGACCGTCCCCTTGAAATACGCCATCGATCCGGAGGCCTGCCTCTATTTCCTCAAGGGCAAGTGCAAGGCCTGCGAGAAGTTCTGCCCCACCGGCGCCATCAACTTCGCGGATCCCGGGGAAGAACTTTCCCTGAAGGTGGGGGCCCTCATCCTGGCCCCGGGCTACCGCCCCTTTGACCCCCGGGTGCTGGCCCCCTACGGCTACGGGCGCATCCCCGATGTGGTCACCGGCCTGGAGTATGAGCGGCTGCTGTCCGCCGGCGGGCCCTTCCAGGGGCACCTCATCCGGCCTTCGGATCACCAGGAGCCCCACAAGGTGGCCTGGATCCAGTGCGTGGGCTCCCGCAGCCAGGACGGCCGGGGCAACCCCTACTGCTCCACGGTGTGCTGCATGTACGCGGTGAAACAGGCCCTGGTCACCGCGGACCATGTGCCCGGTGCCGAGACCGTGATCTTTTACATGGATCTCAGGGCCCACAACAAGGAGTTCGAGCGCTACTACGTCAACGCCCAGGCCAAGGGGGTGCGCTTCGTGCGGGCCCGGCCCCACAGTATCCTCCCCGGGCCCTTAAGCCGGGGGGTGGTGGTGGAATACGTGGCCGAAGACGGCCGCACCCGGCAGGAGGACTTCGACCTGGCGGTGCTCTCGGTGGGACTGGAGGCCCAGGACGGGGCCCTGGAGCTGGCGACGACCGTGGGGGTGGATCTGAACCCCTTCCGCTTCGTGGAGACCACCGGCTTCAACCCGGTGGCCACCTCCCGGCCCGGCATCTATGTCTGCGGCGCCGCCGAGTCCCCCAAGTCCATCCCCCGGGCGGTCATGGACGCCTCCGCCGCCGCGGGCGAGGCGGCCCGGACCCTGGTCATGGCCCGGGGCACCCTCACCCGGGAGAAGACCTACCCCCCGGAGCGGGATGTCTCCAAGGAGGAGCCCCGTATCGGGGTCTTCATCTGCTCCTGCGGCATCAACATCGCCGGGGTCATTGACGTCCAGGAGCTGGCGGACTACGCCCGCACCCTGCCCCGGGTGGTCCTGGTGGAGAACAATCTCTTCACCTGCTCCACGGACACCCAGGACCTCATCGCCGCCAGGATCCGGGAGCTGAATCTGAACCGCATCGTCATCGCCGCCTGCACCCCCCGCACCCACGAGGCCCTGTTCCAGGACACCCTGCGGGAGGCGGGCCTCAACCCCTATCTGGTGGAGATGGCCAACATCCGCAACCAGGGCTCCTGGGTGCACCAGCACAACCCCGCCTATGCCACCAGAAAGGCCAAGGACCAGGTGCGCATGGCGGTGGCCAAGGCGGCCCTGGACTACCCCCTCGCCCGGGCGGCGGTGCCGGTGGTGCAGCAGGCCCTGGTGGTGGGCGGCGGCGTGGCCGGCCTGACCGCGGCCCTGGAGCTGGCGGAGCAGGGCTACGCCGTCACCCTGGTGGAGAAAGGGGACAAGCTGGGGGGCAACGCCTGGCTTCTGAACCGCACCTGGAAGGGCGAGGAGGTGCGGCCTTTCCTCACCGGCCTCATCGCCCAGGTGGAGAACCACCCCAAAATCCAGGTCCTCAAGCAGGCGGAGCTGAAAAGCGTCTCCGGCTCGGTGGGGAATTTCACCGGCGAGATCAGCGTGGCCGGGGAGAGCCGCCGCGTCTCCTTCGGGGTGGCGGTGCTGGCCATCGGCGGCCAGGAATACAAGCCCGAGGAATACCTCTACGGCGAGCATCCCCGGGTGCTCACCGCCCTGGAGCTGGACGCCCTCCTCAGGGAGAAACCCGCAGACCTCAAGGCCGCGGGGCCGGTGGTCTTTATCCAGTGCGTGGGCTCCCGGGAGCCCGGCCGGATGTACTGCAGCCGCACCTGCTGCACCCACTCGGTGGAAAACGCCATCCGCCTGAAGGAGCTGGACCCGGAGAAGCCGGTGTACATCCTCTACCGGGATCTGCGCACCTACGGCCTGAGGGAGAATCTCTCCACCAAGGCCCGGGAGCTGGGGGTGATCTTTATCCCATACACCCTGGAGAACAAACCCCGGGTGACGGAGAGCGCCGGCCGCCTTGAGGTCACGGTCACCGACCCCATCCTGGGGCTGCCGGTCAGGCTCTCCCCGGACTACCTGGTCCTGGCCAGCGGCATCCGGCCCCATGACACCAGCGGCCTGGTGGAGCTCTTCAAATGCGGCGTCAATGAAGACGGCTTCCTCACCGAGGCCCATCCCAAGCTGAGGCCGGTGGATTCCACCGTGGACGGGGTCTTTCTGGCCGGCTTGTGCCATTACCCCAAACCCCTGGAGGAGGCCGTGAGCCAGGCCAAGGCGGCGGTCACCCGGGCGGGCATCATCCTGGCCAAGAGCGCCATGGAACTGGACGCCATCAAGAGCGAGGTCACCGCCCACTGCGACGGCTGCGGCCTGTGCGTGGACGTCTGCCCTTACCTGGCCCTGAAACTGGAAGACTACCAGGGGGACGACGGCCGCCGCCACCGCCGGGTGGTGAGCGACAAGGCCCTCTGCAAGGGCTGCGGCCTCTGTGAAGCCACCTGCCCCAAAGAGGGCATCACCGTGCACGGCTTCACCCTCCCCCAACTGGAAGCCCAGGTGGAGGCCGTGCTGGAGGCATTGTAGGCGGAAGCGGGGGAGGGACAGGGATGGAAGGCCCCCCCTCCCGACCCGGCAGATGGGTTGGGGGGCATGGGAGGGCTCCCTCCCGCCGGCCCCGCCATTAAGGAGGCGAGAGTCGTGGAAGAGACCTTTGAACCGGTGGTCTTAGGCTTTTTGTGCAACTGGTGTGCGTATGCGGGGGCGGATCTGGCGGGGGTGTCCCGCCTGCAGTATCCGCCGAATCTCCGGGTGATCCGGGTGAACTGCTCCGGCATGGTGCATCCGGAGCTGGTGGTGAAGGCGTTGAGCCGGGGGGTGGACGGCGTCCTGGTGATGGGGTGACATCTGGGTGACTGTCATTACCTGGATGGTAATTACAAAGCCCTGTCCCGATACGAAGCCACCCGGCTGGTCCTGGAAACCCTGAACCTCGACCCGGAGCGTTATGCTCTGGAGTGGGTGTCCTCCGCCGAAGCCCCCCGGTTTGCCCAGGTGGTGACCCAGTTTGTGGAAAAGATCCGGGCGTTGGGGCCCAATCCGCTCAGACCGCGGAAGGCGGAGCTGGCGGAGGCCGCCGGCTGACCCGGGGAGGAGGCGCCATGAAGACCTTTTTCCACCTCATCCAGGAGGTGCAGAAGCCGGGGCTGTGCCACCACTGCGGCGGCTGCGTCACCTTCTGCACCGCCATCAACTACGGCGCCCTGGAGCTGGGGGAGGACGGCCGCCCCCGCTACAAGGACATTGAAAAGTGCATTGAGTGCGGCCTGTGTTATTCCATCTGTCCGGAGATCCACGAGCTGGACGAGGAGACCAAGCGCCTGGTGTCCTGGAGTGCGCCCATGGGCCGCATCCTCAGCACCCAGGTGGCCCGGGCCATGGATCCCGGGGTGCGGGCCCGGGGCACCGACGGCGGCGTGGTCACCGCCCTCCTGCTGCATCTCTTTGATCTGGGCCGCATTGACGGGGCCATTGTCAGCCGCAAGGTGGGGGAATTCCGCCGCTGGCCCTGGCTGGCCATCACCCGGGAGGAGATCCTGGACGCCGCCGGCTTCCACTTCGACACCATCCACGGCATGACCCATTTCTCCCGGGTCTATGCCTCCCTGGAGACCAGCACCTTTTCCCCTTCCATCATGGAGCTGGGGGAGGTGGCCAAAAAGCGCCTCCACCGGGTGGCCTTTGTGGGCACCCCCTGCCAGATCAACGCCTTGAGGCGCATGGAGGTGCTGGGGGTGGTGCCTGCGGGCTCCATCACTCTGCATCTGGGCCTCTTCTGCACCGGCAACTTCCACTTCGGCGAGGCCGAGCGCCGCCGGCTCATGGAGCTGGGGGAGTTCCGCTGGGAGGAGGTGCGCAAGATCAATGTCAAGGAAACCCTGATGGTGCATCTGAAGTCCGGGGAGCTGCGCACCATCCCCTTGGAGAAGCTGGAGTTCATGAAGCGCTACGCCTGCCAGTACTGCGACGACTACGCCGCCGAATACGCCGACCTGTCCTTTGGCGGCATCGGCGCGCCGGAGGGCTGGACCACCGTGATTGTGCGTTCGCCCCTGGGCCGGGCGGTGCTGGCCGACGCCCGGGGGGTGGACGTGGAGGTGGGGAGCCAGCAGATGGCGCATCAGGCCCTCAATGTGGTCCTGGAGTGGTCGGACAAAAAGAAGGCGCGGGCGGCGGCCAAGCATGCCGAACTGGAGCGCCGCGCCGTCACGGTGAAGGGTTAGGAGGGTCCCATGCCGGTCAAAGTCGCCTCAGAATGGCTCAATTCCTGTTCCGGCTGCGAGGTGGCCATCCTCAACCTGGGGGAGACCCTGCTCACCGTGCTGCCGCACCTGGAGTTCGTCCACATCCCGGTGCTCATGGATCACAAGTACTTCGGGCAGAGGGGGGAGGGGGACCTGCACCACCTGGAGATCCCCCAGGCCACGGTGGGCCTCATCTCCGGGGGCATCCGCAACCAGGAGCACCTGGAGGTGGCCCAGGCCATGCGCCGCAGCTGCGAGATCATCATCGCCCTGGGGACCTGCGCCACCCACGGCGGGATCCCCGCCCTCATGAACCTGTTTGACAATCCCGCGCTCCTGGAGCGCTACTACCGCACCAGCGAGAGCACCGATCCTCATGACCCGCCGGCGGATGCAGTGCTGCCCCCCATTCTGGACCGCACGTACGCCCTGGATGAGAAGATCCAGGTGGACATTTATCTTCAGGGCTGCCCGCCGCATCCGGATCTCATCGCCGAGGCCCTCACCGCCCTCCTGGAGGGCCGGGAGCCCCGGCTGCCGGACAAGAGTGTGTGCGACACCTGCCCCACCATCCGGCTGGGGAAGGGCAAACTGAAGAAACTGCACCGCTTCACCCATAACGCCCACTACGACCCGGCGAAACCCTTAAGTGAGATGCACTGCCTGCTGGAGCAGGGCTTCCAGTGTCTGGGGCCCGTCACCCGGGCGGGCTGCGCCGGCCTGAGCGGCGAGGCGCCCCAGTGTATCCGGGCCCGGGTGCCCTGCCAGGGCTGCTATGGGCCGGTGCGCAAGGACGGCAACCAGCTGCTGGACTACCTGAACGCCCTGGCCAGCAACCGCATCGACGTGCACTCCATCACCGACCGGGCCACCGTGCTGGAGTTCTCCGGCGCCCACGGCCTCCTGAAGCGCCGGGCGGCAGGGAAGTAGATCCCGGGGGAGGGCCGGGGGGCGCTGATCCCAGCCCCCTCCCTTCCCTACGGGGGAGGGAGGGGATGAGGCCCAAGGGAAGATTGCCGCCCCTCCCCCACCACCATTTTTGAGGAAGACATCATGGCACAGACCATCGAAGCCACGGCTGATCAGGCCTTTACCCACGGCGCCGGGAGCGGCCGGCGGGTGATCAACATCCAGCCCATCACCCGCATCGAAGGCCACGCCCGCATCGCCATCGTGCTGGACGACGAGGGCAACGTGGCGGACACCCGCCTCAACATCATGGCCCTCCGGGGCTTTGAGAAATTCATCGAAGGGCGCCCGGCGGAGGAGGTGCCCCGCATCGTCAACCGCATCTGCGGCATCTGCCCCTGGATGCACCACACCGCCTCCAACAAGGCGGTGGATGGCTGCTTCGGGGCCAAAATCCCCCCCGCCGGCAAAAAGCTCCGGGAGCTCATGCTGGTGATGGCCCAGATCAATGACAAGATCCTCCACTTCTTCTTCCTGGCGGCCCCCGACTTTGTCCTGGGGCCCGGGGCGGACTATTCCGTCCGGAACGTCCTGGGGGTGGTGAAGGCCGCGCCGGAGCTGGCCGCCCGGGTGGTGAAGATGCGCCAGGCCGGCCAGATGATGATCGAAAAGTTCGCCGGCAAGGTCATCCACCCGGTGGCGGTGGTGCCCGGGGGCTTCTCCAAGCCCATGACCGAGGCGGAGCGCCAGGAGCTCCTGGAAAAGAGCCGGGAGCAGCTGGACTTCGCCATATTCTGCCTAAACTGGGCCAAAAAGAACGTCTTTGCCCACCTGGACGACGCCACCGTGCGCCTGGGGGAGATCACCACCGGCTTTCTGGGCACCGTGGACCCCACAGACGGCTCCCTCAACTTCTTTGAGGGGGTGCTGCGCCTCATGAGGCCGGATGGCTCCTACCAGGACTTCAGCCACCTGGAGTATGCCTATTACCTGGGGGAGCACGTGGAAGACTGGGCCTACTCCAAGTTCCCCTACGCCCGGGTATGGGGCGAGGGCTTCTCCATGGATCCGGAGAACCCCAAAGGCATCTACCGGGTGAACACCCTGGCCCGCCTCAATGTCTGCGACAAAATCAGCACGCCCCTGGCCCAGGCGGAGCTGGAGGAGTTCCGCAGCCGCTTCGGGCGGCCGGCCCAGTCCACCATGCTCTATCACTGGGCCCGGCTCATCGAGCTCCTCTACGCCTGCGAGAAGGTGGTGGAGCACCTGGAGGACCCGGAGATCACCGACCCCCACGTGCGCAACCCGGTGGAGCCCAAGGCCGGGCGGGGGGTGGGCTGCGTGGAGGCCCCCCGGGGCACCCTGATCCACGACTACTCCACCGACAAAAACGGCCTCATCACCCGGGCCAACCTTATTGTGGGCACCACCCACAATGTGGCGCCCATGAACATGAGCATCCGCCAGGCGGCCCAGAGCGTCATCCGACACGGGGTGGTCACCGAAGAGGCCTTAAACCGGGTGGAGATGGCGGTGCGCTGCTACGACCCGTGACTGAGCTGCGCCACCCACCGCCTGGATGGCGGTCGCACCGTGGAAATCGAGGTCTTCGACAGCCGGGGCCGGCTGATCACCCGGGCCCGGTAGCAGGAAGTGACGAGGGGGGCCGGGACGGTTTCCTGACCGGCAGGCACCGCCCGGGCTCTCCGGCCCCGACGCCCTCAGCAGGGATCGTTCCCTTACCCATACAACCCTCCACCGGCCGCCTCCCTTCCGGAGGCGGCCGTTTTTTTCCGGGGCGGAGGAAGACAGGGCTGGATCCCGTAAGGAGGCCTGGGGGAAGGAGGGAGTCAGACCCCGGATCCTCCCGGAAGCATCCTTACGGCCGGGCCGCCCCTTTGGGGGTCAGGCCCAGGAGATGGGCGATCTGCCGGGCCAGGTCCCGGGTCTTCTCCTGGGGATCGTCGGTGGCCGGCGTAAGCAGGCGGGGGTGGTTCTGAAATTCGGGTTTGGGGGTGACCTCAAACTCCGGGGGGAAGGTATTGTCGAAATACATCTGCTGAAAGCCGATGAATTTCAGGTGGTGGGCGGTGGCGTCCAGGACGCCCTGCTCGTCTTGGTCCAGGAGGCCGGCCCGGATGGCGGCCCGGAAGCCCGCCAGGGATTCGCCCCCCTGGGTGCAGGCGATGTGGCCATGGCGGTTGGCCAGGAGCATGGAATCCATGATCTCCTGTTCGCTCACCTGGACCACCACCACGCTGTCCTCCCCGGCCCGGCGGGTGTATTCCTCCGCCAGGCGGATGACCCGGGGCATACTGACGGGGTTGCCGATCATGGCGGCCTGGGCCACGGAGGGCCTGACCATGACGGGGGTGAAGACCCGCCGGCCCCGGGGCTCCCGGAAATAGCGGAAGACCGGGTCGGCGTGGGCCGACTGCACCCCCACCACCCGGGGCAGGGTGTCGATGATCCCCAGGTCGTGGAGGCGGAGAAACCCCTGCATGATGGCGGTGATGTTGCCGGCATTGCCCACCGGCACCACCACGGAGAGGCCCGCCAGCTCATAGTCGTGGGTCTGGGCGATCTCGAAGGCGTAGGATTCCTGGCCCCGGATGCGCCAGGAGTTTTTGGAGTTGAGGAGGGCCACCTGATAGCTGTCCGCCAGCGCCTCCACCACCTTCATGCAGTCATCGAAGACCCCGGGGATCTCCAGGACCCGGGCCCCGGCCCCCAGGGGCTGGGCCAGCTGCTGGGGGGTGACCTTGCCGTGGGGCAGGAGCACCGCGGAGGCCACCTTGTCCCCCAGATAGGCGGCATAGAGGGCGGCGGCGGCGGAAGTGTCGCCGGTGGAGGCGCAGATGGCCAGGACCCGCCCCAGGTTTTCGCTGCGTACCAGGAAATTCAGGTAGCTTAAGGCCGCGGCCATGCCCCGGTCCTTGAAGGAGGCGGAGGGGTTCTGGCCGTCGTTTTTGAAGGTGAAGGGCCGGCCCACCGCCTCCGCCAGGGCGGGGCAGGCCGCCACCTCCGGGGTGTGCCCCTCCCCCAGATAGACGATATCCGAAAGCGGAATCACCGGCGCAATGAGCTCGTAGTAACAGAACACCCCCCGAAGGGCGGGCACATTGAGCAGGCGGCGGTAATCAAAGAGACGCCGCCAGAAGGCCCCGGGCCGCTCCTTTAAGCGGGCCTCCTGTTTGTCCACCAGAAGAAAGAGGCCCCGGCAGGCGGGGCAGGTGTACAGAAGCTCGGAAATGCCGTATTCCCGGCCGCACTCCAGGCACCGGTAGAGCATCTCGCCGGTGGGCTCGGGCAGCAGGTGAGGCGTGAGGTCAGGGGGAAAGTCGCGCAGTTTCATGGGGCTCTCACTGGGTGGTGAGCTGGTATTTTTTCAGCTTGTACTGGAGGAGGCTTTTGGTGATGCCCAAAAGCTCTGCGGCCCGCACCTGGACGTTGCCGGCCTGCTCCAGGGCCCGGCGGATCATCTGCTCCTCGATGCGCTCCAGGGCCTCGGGGAGTGGCAGGTGGAAGGGGAGGGACTGGCCCAGGTCCAGGGATGTGTCCGGCCGGGCCCCGGCCAACTCCGCGGGCAGGTCCTGGGGGGTGATGACCCGGCCGTGGCAGAGGATCACGGCCCGCTCCATGACGTTTTCCAGCTCCCGGACGTTTCCCGGCCAGGGGTAGCGGTTCAGGACCGTCAGGGCCTCGGGGGTGAGATTCACCTCCCCCCGGGCGTTTTCCTGGGCGTATTTGCGCATGAAGTGGTGGGCCAGGGGGGGGATGTCTTCCGGCCGCTGGCGCAAAGGGGGGATCTTCAGGTGCACCACGTTGAGGCGGTAGAAGAGGTCTTCCCGGAAGCGCCCGGCCTCCACTTCGTCCTTCAGGTCCTTGTTGGTGGCGGCCACTACCCGGACGTCCACCTTGATGGTGCGGGTGCCCCCCACCCGCTCGAATTCCATCTCCTGGAGTACCCGCAGGAGCTTGACCTGCAGGGCGGGGGTCATCTCTGCCACTTCGTCCAGAAAGAGGGTGCCGCCGTCGGCGAGCTCGAAGCGGCCCTTGCGCATGGCCACCGCATGGGTGAAGGCGCCCTTTTCGTGGCCGAAGAGTTCGCTTTCCAGCAGGGTTTCGGTGAGGGCGGCCACATTCACGGAGATGAAGGGTTTGGCGGCCCGGGGGGAGAGGCTGTGGATGGCCCGGGCGATGAGCTCCTTGCCGGTGCCGGATTCGCCGCTGATGAGGACGGTGGCCTTGGTGGGGGCCACCCGGCGCACCAGGGCCAGGATCTCCTGCATGGCCTTGCTGTGGCCCACAATGTTGGCGGTGCCGTAGCGTTTGCCCAGTTCCTGCCCCAGCAGGCGGTTCTGCCGCCACAGGTGGCGGTGTTCCAGGGCCTTGGCGATGGTGACCAGGATTTCCTCATTCTTGAAGGGCTTGAGGATGTAATCGAAGGCGCCCTTCTTCATGGCCTCCACCGCCTTTTCCACGGTGCCGTAAGCGGTCATGATGATCACCGGCAGATCCGGATCCAGGCGTTTGAGCTCGGTCAAGAGCTCGATGCCGCTCATCTGGGGCATCTTCATATCGGTGAGCACCAGGTCCAGATCCGCCTGGGCCGCCACCTTGAGGGCCTCGGCGCCGCCGGCGGCGGTGAGGGTCTCATACCCCGCCTCGCCCAACAGGGCCTCCATCACCGTGAGGTAGTTGGCCTCATCATCCACGACCAGGATGGTATCCATGCAGCTCCTTTGTCACCTGAACCCGTCCGGGGTGGCCCGGGGAGCCCGGTGTCCCGCCTGCCCCTCCCACCCCCGCATGGGGGTTGAGGGAGGGGCCGGTTCGGCCCCCGGTTCATCACCCCTTCCTTAAGTCACCCCAGCAAAGGCGGGAGATGAATGATCACTGCGGTGCCGCGGCCGGGCTCGCTCTCCACCCGGATCTCCCCCTGATGACTGTCCACGATGCTTTTGACGATGGGCAGCCCGAGACCGCTCCCCTTCTCCTTGGTGGTGAAGAAGGGGTTGAAGATTTTTTTCAGGCGTTCGGGGTCGATGCCCTCGCCGGTGTCCTCCATCCGGATGTGGCTGCCGCCGTTGGGGCCGGCGGTGAGGCTGACCCGCAGTTCCCCCCCGTGGGGCATGGCCTGGAGGGCGTTGAGCAGGATATTGAGGAAGGCCTGATGCAGCAGCTCGGGATCCGCCACCTGGGGCCGGCCGTTCATCTGGTAGTGCCGCGTCACCTGGATGTTGAGGCGGCGGATTTCCGGCTCCAGGAACTCCAGGCTGCGCTCCAGGACCTTTTCCAGGTCCACCGGTTGCAGGTTGGGCAGGCGCGGCCGGGCGAAATCCAGGAATTCCGTCACCTTGTTATTCAGGCGGGTGGCCTCTTCCACGATGATCTGGGCCAGACGGTTGCCCGGCTCGTAGCGGCTCAAGCGCTGGTGCAGCAGCTCGGCGGTGGAGCTGATGATTCCCAGGGGGTTGCGGATCTCATGGGCCACGCCCGCGGTCATCTCGCCCAGGGCCGCCAGGCGCTCGGCCTGGTGGAGCTGGGCCTCCAGGGCCCGCTGCTCCGCCTGCCGCCGCTCCATGATCACCTCCGCCTGCTTGACGATGTGCCGCAGGGCCAGAAACAGGCCGCCCATAATGAGGGTGGAGACGAGGAGGATGATGAGCTGGAAGCGGCTGATCTCGGCCAGATCCCGGGTGATGTTCTGGGTGATCTCAAACACCCCCACCACCGCGCCCAGGTCCTGGGACTCCTTGCCCTCCAGGCGGAAGGGGAAGTAGCCGGTGAGGCGGGCCTCGGAGTGGCTGAGGCGCGCCAGGATGGCCCAGAGCAGATGCCGGCCAGGAAGTTCGAAGTATTCCTCCCCGAAGAGGGCCTGGCGCACCCCCACCACCTCGAAGCAGTCCTTGCCCAACTCGGCGGGCACGGTGCTGTAGGCCAGAAATCCCACCTCGTCGTACAGGGCCAGTTTCTCCACATGGAAGCCGTGGATGGTGTTGCGCACCACCTGGTCCAGGAGCTGGTACTGGTCCGGTTCGGCGACCCGCACGTTACCCTGCTTGAGGATGGCGGTGGGGAGGAGAAACTGCTGGAAGACCTGGTGATTGAGGTTGGCGGCCAACAGCTTGAGATAATCCTGGCTCTTCTTCAAGGCCATCTGCTGGGCCCGGTGGGCCAGAAGCAGGGTGAGCAGGGCGGTGGACAGCACAATGATCACAAAGCTGGTGAGGGAAAAGAAGCGGGCCAGCCGGAAGGTCTCCAGGTCCTGTTGGCGGGTCCACCAGGAGGCCACCCGCATGGCGGGGTTTTTGGGCGTGTCCTTGGCCATGTCACGCTGCCGAGCCGCGTCCGGTGATCTTCCCCCGGGCGACGCCGGGTGAGAGTGTCACTTTATTTTACCATGAGAACGGGAGAAATTGCAGGCAAGGGACGGGAACCAGGACAAAAAACCCGCCCCGGACCCCCGGGGAAGGGCAGCCGCCGGGCCCCGGAGGGAGCAGGGCGCCGCCCTACCCCGGGCCGGGGCCGGCTTTGCGGTCTTGGGGCGCCTGACCCCCCGCTTGCGGCGTCCCGCACCGGGCGGGGCGCTCCGGGGGGCGGCGCCGGAAGCTCAGTTGGCGGTGTATTTCACCAGCTTCGGTTTGTAATGACGGATCTCCTCCCGGTAGTTTTCGAACCCCGGCCGGCCCATGAGGCCGAAGGTGGTGAGTTTGCCCCCCTCCACCCCCGGCTGGTCCAGGGGGTTGACGCCGAAGAGCTCGCCCGCGGCGACGGTGGCCACCTCCAAAAGGTAGATGAGCTGGCCGATGGTGAAGGCATTGATCTCCGGCAGGGTGAGGGTGAGGCTGGGACGCCCGGCCTTCATGAGGTTGAAGGCGGTGGCCTCAAACTCCGCCGCCAACAGCTCATTTAAAGTGCGGCCTTCCAGGTATTCCAGCTCCTCCAGGTCCATCTCCAAAGGCGGCAGGGGCACATCGTGCTGGAATTTCTCCACCTTGAGGAAACAGATGAGCTTGTCGTGGGGGCCTTCCATATAGAGCTGCAATTGGGAATGCTGGTCGGTGACGCCCAGGGCGCGGACCGGGGTGCTCCCTGTCTCCACCACCTGACCGGCCAGGTCGTGTTTCTTCCCCAGGCTTTCGGCCCAGAGCTGGCAGAACCACTCCGCCAGACCCGCCAGACTGCTGGCGTAGGGCATGATCACCAGCATGGGGCGCTGTTTGGCGCTGGCAAAGAGATAGGCGAGGGCCGCCAGGAGGAGGGCCGGGTTTTTGAGGAAGTCCCTCTCCTTCAGGCGTTGGTCCATGAACCGGGCCCCGGCCAGGAGCTCCCGGATGTTGATGCCCACCATGTGGGCCGGGAGGAGCCCCACGGCGGAGAGCACGGAAAAGCGCCCCCCCACCTGGGGAGGCACCGGCAGGGAGCGGAAGCCGCCCTTCAGCGCCAGCCGGCGGAGAGGCCCTTTTTCCAGGTCGGTGGTGATGATGAGGCGTTCCCGTAGCTTATCCTCCCCCACCCGGTTTTTCAGCATGCGATGGATAAAGAGGAACTGGGCCAGGGTTTCAGCGGTGCTGCCGGATTTGCTGATGACATTGATGCCGGTGCGCCTCAGGTCCAGGCCGTCCAGGATGCCGTAGAGCCAGTCCGGGTCGATGTTGTCCAGCACCCACAGGGAGGGCTTGTGCTGGCGACGGCCCAGGGGCAGCCGGTTGTGCTGGGGGTGGCAGAGGGCCTGATGCAGGGCCCGGGCCCCCAAAGCGGAGCCCCCGATCCCCAGGACGACGAATTCCCACAGGAATTCCAGCAGGGGTTTGGCCACCGCCTGGATCTCCCGGATCAGGGTCTGGTCGTAGGGGAGGTCCATAAAGGCCAGACGGCCCTGGGCCCGGCCCTCCTCCAGGCGCTGGCGCACCTGGGCCATGCGGGGCTCCAGGGCGGCGAGTTCTTCCCAGGTGAGGCCGTGCTGCTCGACAAAATCGGCCATGGCGTAGTTGAAATCCAGGCCCACAGCCATTCTGGCCGTCCAGGCGCTGTCTTCGTAGCGGTCCATGAGCACCTCGGTGCAGGGATGCGCCGGTCATGCCGGTGTCTGTGTATGCTATCCCTCCTGGGGCGAGAAGTCAATTGGCGCCCGGAAGCAGGGGCGCGGGAGGGCGAGGGGAAGGGGCCCTTCCTGGTATCGGCCCGGAAAGCGCCGCCGGTCGCCTCGGGTGTGCGCCGATTCGTGCCGGCGGCGCTCAAGGGGTGAGGGTCAGCGCACCAGGCGGGGGGAGGCGGCCCAGAGGCCATAGTTCACCGGCCCCCCCGGCTCCCCTAAGGGGGTGGCGTAGTGAATCAGAGTTATCCCTTCCACCCGTTTGCCGCCACCGTGACTGTCCACCAGGGTGAGGCGGATGGGGGCAAAGCCCAGGACCTTTTTCCAGCCGGTGTGGGAACCGTCCGGGATGACCGGACAGACCACCTCCCAGGTGCCGCCCCGGGCCGCCAGCTGATTCCCCAGCTCTTTGAGGACGCAGGTGCTCACCCCCTCCTTGACCCGGATACAATCCCCCACCTTTAAGGGCGGGGCCGGGATGCTGCCGTTCACCAGGCCCCGAAGATCCCGGGAGCCCGGCGATTGGTCGTCAAAGGTGTGCCAGCAGCCGTTGTCCCCGGGGGACGGGTTCAGGCGGATGACCACCTGGCGGCCGGCGGCGGGGACGGCGCTTTGGTCAATGGCCAGGGGGAAGGTGCCGGTGGGCATGGCCCCCACCGGGCCGATATAGGCCACCGCCCGGGCGGTCAGGGTCATGGCGGGGTTGCCGGTGAGGATCCCGCCGAAATGCCAGAGAAAATTCTTGTGGGCCCAGGCCTCCACCGCCGTGATGGCCCCGGGGTTGGCACAGCCGGTGGGGGTAAAGGTCCCGTAGCCCATGTCCCACGTGCCGAAATGAAGGGTGAGGGCATCGGCCGTGCCGGTGTCAATCCGGTTGCGGGGGGTGATGGTGGTGATGACGTTTTGGGCCCGGCTGCAATCGGGGGTAATGGCTTGCAGGCCGCTGAGGCCCTGGGGGGGCGTGAGCAGGCGCAGGGCGCCGGCCAAAGCGGCGGCGTCCGCGGTCCGTTGCAGCTCCCCCTTGACGGTATAGGCCCGGCCCAGGTCAATGCTCAGGGCCAGGGCGCCCAGGGAGGCGGCCAGGAAAGCCCCCATCAGGGGGAGGACCGCCCCGGACTGATCCGAGACCAGTCGCCCCCACCGCCGGTTTACACCCCGGATAGGTCTCAGCCTGCCCTTCTCAGGCGTCAGAACCATACGCATAATCCTCCTCGGTTCATTTATCGGCCGGAATTCCTTGAGGAAAAAATTTTCCCGGGGTGGCCCAGGCCGCGGCATTGCCCCGGGGGAGAGGGAGGTGATACAAATTAACCGGGCCCCATTTTCTCCTGGAGGAGGTGGTGATGGCTGACAGCGCCCGGCAGGTGATGGACACCCGCTTTTTCACCCTGAGGCCCGGGCACACTTTGGGCCAGGCGGCCCGGGCCTTTGTGGAGGCCGGCGAGGCCACCGGGCGGCGGGTCTTCGGCATGATGGTGGTGGACCATCAGGGGAAGCTGGTGGGGATGCTCTCGTTGTATGACATCCTGCTGGCCATCCGCCCCAAGCACATCCACCTCTGGGGGGAGATGCAGGACCTGGACCTGGAGGGGTTGCTGGACCGGACCTGCCGCCAGGCGGCGGCCTTGCGGGTGGGGGATGTGATGACCACCGACCTCATCACGGTGGAACCGGACACCCACCTCCTTAGGGTCATTGATCTGATGCTGAAAAAGCACGTGCGGCGTCTCCCGGTGGTGGAACAGGGCCGCATCCTGGGCATCGTCTATCTGTCCCGGGTGTTTGAATATCTCCTGGACCGGCTGACCGTCAGCCTCCCGGAGTGCGACTGGGAGTGTGTGGATCCGGCCTGAGGAAAGTGGGATTAAGCTGATTAAGGCGATTTCGGAGATGGCGGTGAATTCCCGCACGGGCCTGCTGGAGGCCGGAGGGCCCGGGTCATGCTCCTGAGGGTGGATCAGAAAGGGGTGCTCACCGGGGTGACGGTGCGGGAGGCCATGCGCCGGCAGGTGGTGCATCTGTTGCAGACGGCCACGGTGGCGCAGGCCATCCGGAGCACGGTCAAGTTCAAGGTGAACGCCCTCCTGGTGGAGGCCCCGGACCGCCGGGCCCTGGGAGTGGTGTCCAAAACCGACCTGATGGGGGCCTATTACGCCGGGCTGCCCCTGGACACCCCCCTGGAGGCCGTCATGGTGGGGCCGCCTTTGTTCTGCCGGCCGGAGGACTCCCTGGACGCCGCCCTGGAGGTGATGCGCAGCCTCCGGGTGCACCGCCTGTATGTGGAAGAGGAGCCTCCGGGGGTGGCGGTGGGGGTGCTCGCCTACCCGGATATCGTGGGGGTGTTGTACCGCTTCTGCCACCGCTGCCGGCGCACCCTGCTGAAAAAGGGGGAGAGGGGGCTGGACCTGGCCAACCAGGTGCGGGTCCGGGAGGTGATGACCCCGGGGGTGGCCGCCTTTCCGGAGTCTGCCAGCCTGTACGAGGTGATGGAGGGCCTGGCGGCCCAGCGGCTGGCCGCCGTCCTCATCCGGACCTCCCAGGGCCGGCCGGTGGGGGTGGTGTCCAAAACCGACCTGATTTTGGCCTATCTCCATGAGATGCCCCCCGACACCCCGGTCCGGGAGATCATGCAACAGCCGGTGGTGGCCGTGGAACAGGAGGAAGCCCTGGAGGCCGCCCTGCGGCAGATGATTTTCGCGGACATCCATCGCCTCTTCGTCTATAAGGAGCGGCCGGAGGTGGTGGTGGGGGTGCTGTCCCTGTCCGACGCCGCCCGCTTCCGCTCCGGCACCTGCCGGGCCTGTCTGGCCAGCCGCATCAAGGTGGGGGGGCCGTAGGGCTGAAGGCGGCGCCCTTCCACCACCTCCCTGCTCCCCTCCCCCAGAGGCAGCCGTCAGGGATCTGCAAACCATGAGAGCCATGCACTTCCAGTCTGACTGCCTCCCCTGCCTCAAACGGCTGGTGGAGCTCACGGCGTCTTTGGCCACCCCCGATCCGGAGCGGCGCCGGAAGGCCCGGGAAGCCGCCTGGGCCGTGGTGGCGGCGGAGGTGGGCCCCGGAGCCATCCCGGCCCTGATCGCCAACCGCTGTCACCGGGTCATCCGGGAGCTGACCGGCAATCCCGATCCGTTCCTGCCCCGCAAGCAGGCGGAGACGGCGCTGCTGGCCCGGCTGGCCCGGCAGGTGCTGCCCCCCCCTTTGCCGACGGAGCCGGCCGCCCTCCTCACCCTGGCGGCATTGGGCAACGCCCTGGATTAGGGGTGGACGCTTTTTAACGGGTGAGGCAATCCGGTTCCGCTCAGGCGGCCAGCGTGGCCACCACCGGGCGGAACGGTCAACGCCTTTCCACGCCGGAGGCGATCCGGTTGAACCGGGGCCAAGCGGCGCACCCTGACCCCGGGGTTGGCAGGGGAGGTCGGGGCAGGGCACGACGGGCGGGGGGATGAGGCAGGGCACGATGAGTGGGCAGGCAGGGCACGATGAGTGGGCAGGCGGGGCATGATGAGTGGGCAGGCGGGGCATGATGAGTGAAGGGCTAAGGCAGCCCGGGCGCCCCAGGGCGCCGCCGGCAGCCCGGGGGATTCCGGGCCGACGCCGCCGGGCCGGCCGGTAGTTGACCCCGGCCCTGGAGCCGATGGTTGCCTTCCCTGCCCCAGCTGACCTTCGGGGACACCGCCTTCCGGAAGGAAGGTCACGCCGCGGCAGGATGAGCACCGGCTGACCGGTCCCGCTGACCTCCCAGGGCCCGTCTTTGCCCTGCGGACCTCCTGACCCCCGGGACCCCCTGCGGGAGTGGGGCTGGCGCGGCGGCGGGCTCAGGCGCCGGGCAGCACCGCTTCCATCTCCTTCAGGGCCGCCTTGGCCGCGGCGAGCACGGCTTCAAAGGCATCGGTCCGGTAGGAATCATAGAGCCCGCAGCCGCAGTCCGCCAGTTTGTCGTACACCTGGTTGTTTTCGATGTAGGCCACCAGCTCCCGGGTGGCCTGGGCCAATCTGGCTGCCTGTTCCCGCATGTGTCCGCTCCCTTGTACGTGCTGGATGAAGCAGGTGCGCCGGAGTGGAGGCGGAGCCTCGCAGCCGCCCCGCCACTCCCGGCTCCCCTGCCGGCCGGAAGGAGGCTCTCCTCCCGGGTCCCGAAAAATCGCCCGACCGGGGCACTCCCTCCGAGCGGTCCACCAGGGTGCCGGCCGATTTCCCCGGCCCCTCAGCCCGGCGGCAGGAGAGAAACCGCGGCCGCCTGCCCCCGCAGATTCCCTCCCGCCCTGTGCCCCCCTCCGAGAGGTAAGGAAAGCCCCGGGCAGCGCAGTCCAGGGACATACTCCCGGCGTTTCCGCCTTTGCTCTCCGGCGCCCCCCAGGCCGGGACCACCAGGTCTCTCCTGGGGGAAGGCCTTTTCCGGCGCGGAAAGTCCTGGCCCCCGGACCGGCAAGGGAAGCCGGAGACCGGGCCGTCCCTCTGCCGCTCCTTCCCCCGATCCGGTTCAGGCCAGGAGGCGGGAGGTGCCTGCCGGAGATCTCCCGTCCGCGCTCACGCGGCCTTAATTGTACAGCAGCGCCGGGGCAAAGGCCAGTCAGGGCGTCCGGGCCGCCGCACCTTGACACTCCCCCCCATCTTTTATAAGGTTACTTGACGATCTCCCTCCGGGGGAGGTCCCGGACTCCGGGCCGGCGGTGGCATCCTCCGGCCCGCAGGAGAAGCCTTGATGCTGCGCACCGTCCGCCTGAAATTTCTTTTTTTGTTTTTCCTCACTGCGGTCTCCATCCTTCTCATCCTCCCGTCCTTTCCCCTTCCTCTGCCGCAGTGGTTCACCCGGCACATCAGCCGGGGGCTCAATCTGGGGCTGGATCTGAAGGGCGGCATGCACCTGGTCCTGGAAGTGGACCTGGAGCAGGCGGTGAACAACGCCCTCAACCGGCTGGCCACGGACCTCACAGACCTGGCGGAGCGGCGCAATCTGGCCCTGCGGGTGGGGGAAGCCGCCAAGCAGACCCTCCCGGTGACCCTGCTCAACCGGGAGGAGCAGGCGGCCTTCGGGCGACTGCTGAAGGAGGAATTTCCGCAGGTGGAGGCGGAGCCCCCCGAGCGGCAGGATGGGGCTCTGCGCTACACCCTGAAGCTGAAGCCCGGGGAAGTGAGCCAGCTGAGCGAGCGCACCCTGGCCCAGAGCCTGGAGGTGCTGCGCAACCGCATCGACCAGTTCGGGGTGGCAGAGCCGGTCATCGTGCGCCAGGGCACCGACCAGATTGTAGTACAGCTCCCGGGCATCCAGGACCCGCAGCGGGCCATGGATCTCATCGGCCAGACGGCCCAGCTGGAATTCAAGCTGGTGGAGGACACCGTCGCCCTCAATCTGGAGGAGCTCATCGAGAAGGCCCTGAGGGACGGCCGCCTCAAGCCCGGCTACACCCGGGAGGAGCTGAACCGGGCCCTGGCGGACAAGCTGCCCCCGGAAACCGAGATCTATTTTGAAAAGCGCCTGGACCGGGAGACCCACCGGGTGCTCACCGTGCCGATCCTCCTGAAGAAAAAGGTCCTGTTGACCGGGGATGCGGTGAAAAACGCCGCGGTGCGCATCGGCGATTATAACGAGCCTTATGTGTCGGTGGATTTCAACCGCCGGGGTGCCGAGCAGTTCGCCCGCATCACCGGGGAAAACGTCAAGAAACGCCTGGCCATCATCCTGGACGACGTGGTGCGCTCCGCGCCGGTGATCCAGGAGCGCATCGCCGGCGGCAAGGCCCAGATCACCGGCTCCTACACCGCGGAGGAGGCCCACGATCTGGCCATTGTGCTCCGGGCCGGCGCCTTGCCCGCCAGCGTCAAGATCGTGCAGAACATCACCGTGGGGCCCACTTTGGGGGCGGATTCCATCCGCAAGGGGCTTATTTCCGGCCTCATCGGCACGGTCCTGGTGGTGGCCTTCATGATCTTTTACTACGGCTTTTCCGGGGTGGTGGCGGACTACGCCCTCATCCTCAACGTCATCATGCTCCTGGGCTGCCTGTCGCTGCTGAACGCCACCCTTACCCTGCCGGGGATTGCCGGCATCATCCTGTCGGTGGGCATGGCGGTGGACTCCAACGTCCTCATCTATGAGCGCATGCGGGAGGAGTTCGCCGCCGGCAAGCCCCTGAAATCGGGCATTGACGGGGGCTACGACAAGGCCTTCTGGACCATCATCGACTCCCACGTCACCACCCTGATCACCGCCCTGGTGCTCTTTCTCTTCGGCACCGGGCCCATCAAGGGCTTTGCCGTCACCCTGTCATTGGGTGTCACCCTCAATCTCTTCACCGCCCTCTACGGCACCCGGGCGGTGTATGAGTATTGCCTCCTGAAGCGCTGGCTCAGCGCCCTGCGCTTCCGGCAGATGTTTGAGAAACCGGACCTGGATTTCATCGCCTGGCGGCGCTATGCCTACATCCTCTCCGGCGTCCTGGCCCTGCTGGGCCTCCTGGCCTTCGTGCAGTACGGCCGGGGGGTGGGCAATCTGGGGGTGGAATTCGCCGGCGGTGCCATGGTGCAGTTCGAGGCGGCCAAGGCTTACAGTATCGGGGAGATCCGCCAGGTGCTGGACAAGGAGGGCTGGGGCCACGCCGAGATCCAGCCCCTGGAGGGCGGCAAGGGTCTGATGCTGAAGCTGAAGCGCTCCGAGGAGAGCGTGGGCCAAATGGCGGACAAGCTGGCCGCCACCCTGAACAAGGCCCTGCCCGACGGCCAGTTCACGGTGGCGGGCACCTCCGAGATCGGCGCGTCCATCAGCAAGGACCTGCGCCGCAAGGCCATCATCGCCATCGCCATTTCCCTGGTCGGCATCATTGCCTACATCGCCTGGCGTTTTGAGTTCGTCTTCGGGGTGGCCGCGGCGGTGGCCACCTTCCACGACGTCCTGGCAGTGCTGGGGGTGTTTTATTTCCTGGGGAAGGAGATCACCCTGCTGGTGGTCACCGCCCTCCTCACCATCGCCGGCTACTCCCTCACCGACACGGTGGTGGTCTTTGACCGCATCCGGGAGAACCTGGCCCGCCGCCGGGGCACCCTGGGGGAGATCATCAACCAGAGCGTCAATGAGGTCCTCTCCCGCACCATCGTCACCACCCTCACCGTGTTTCTGGTGGTAGTGGCCCTGTATTTCTTCGGGGGGGTGGTGCTGGAGGACTTCGCGTTGGCCATGATCCTGGGGGTGATAGTGGGGACGTATTCCTCCGTCTTTGTGGCCAGCCCCATCGTCTTTTCCTGGCGCAAGGAAGTGAAGCGGGTGGAGGTGAAGCGGGAGAAGGTCATCGAGCTGGCGGCCCAGAAGCAGAAGCGGGAGGAAAAGAAGGCCTTCCCCGGCAAGAAGAAGGGCGGCCGCAAGTAGCGGCAGAGGCCACAGGCGGGGCCGAAAGGCACCTGGGCCCCAGTCAGCGCCAGAATTTTGGCGTCGCCCGGCGCTTCCTCACCCTTCGCCGTTTCCCGGTTCCCCCGTCGAAGGGCGGTTTCGGGGCTGTTCCTGATGAGGCGTCCGGATTCCATGTGGGCGGGAAGCCATGAAACCTGACAGGCCCTTGCCGGCAGACGCCGCTCCCCGGCCCCGGGCCCTGGTCCTCTACGGCTACGGGCTCAACTGCGATCACGAGACCGCCTTTGCCCTGCGCCAGGCCGGGGCGGAGGCGGTGCGGCGGCACACGGGGGAACTCCTGGAGCGGCCGGACCTCCTGTGGGACTACCACCTGCTGGCCATCCCCGGGGGCTTCTCCTGGGGGGACGACCACGGCGCCGGGGTCATCCTGGCCCTGCGCCTCAAGCTGGCCCTGGGCCAGGCCCTGCAGGAGTTTGTGGACGCCGGCCGCCTGGTCCTCGGCATCTGCAACGGCTTCCAGGTCCTGGTGAACCTGGGGCTCCTGCCGGGGCTGCCGGGCCGGCCCTTCCGCCGGGAGGTGGCCCTGCTCCCCAACGACTGCGGCAACTTCCGGGACGCCTGGGTGCATCTGGCCGCTTTGCCCTCCCGGTGCGTCTTCACCCGGGGTCTGGTGCACTTCGAGCTGCCGGTGCGCCACGGTGAGGGGAAATTCTTTGCCCCCCCGGAGATCCTGGAGGAGCTCATCGCCCGGCAGCAGGTGGCCCTGATCTACGCCACCCCGGAGGGTGAGCCGGCAGAGGGCCGCTTCCCCCACAACCCCAACGGCTCGCTCCGGGACATCGCCGGGATCACTGATGCCACGGGCCGGGTCCTGGGACTCATGCCCCACCCGGAGGCCTTTATCTCTTCTTTTCAGCACCCCACCTGGACCTGGGAGAAAGAGGCCTGGCGGCGGGCCGGCCAGCCCTACCGGGAGGCGCCGGGTCCGGGGTTGACCCTTTTTGCCAATGCAGTCCGGCATCTCCAGGGGATCCTCTAGCAGGTTGTGGAAAAAGTGATTCGGGGAAGGGGTCGGGGGGTCACAGACCGGAAACGGGAGTTGGCCTGGCCAAACCGGCAAAATCGGCCAGCCTTACCCCACCGGGTTGCGGGGGTCCACCGCCTGCCAAGGAAACGGGGAGGGGCCGGGAGTGATTCCCGCCCCTCCCGTGATTTTCAGGCAGGGCAAAGGGGGGAGGCAAGCCCCCACGCTGGCGGGGAGTATGCTCAGGTTCGGCAGGGCCGGGAGGCGGGGAGGCCGCAGTTCCTCCCTGCCTTCCCCTGAGGACTACCCCGCCGGCTGGGGATGTGCGGCCAGATACTGGCTGACCAGGGTTGCCGGCTCCGCCTCCGGGAGGTCGCTCACCACCTCGATGCCCTTTTTCTGCAGGAGTTCCCGGGCCTTGTCCCCCAGGCTGCGGGTGAGGAGGTGGGTCACCCCCTGCTCCTCCAGCCACACCGGGAGGGCCCCTTCCTCGGGGGCCGGCGCCGGCCGGGTCTCCTGGGCCACGAGTCGGCCCTCCTTCACCGTCAGGAAGGCAAAGTCCCGGGCGTCCGCCAGACGGGCGGCGGGGTGGCCGTCGTCCAGGGGCACGGCGAACTTCCACACTCCGGGCTCCCGGGTGGGGGCCGGCCCCGGCGGCAGGACCTGGACAAGATAATTCACCATGGGTTTGAGGGCCCGGAAGAAGGGGCTGTTCTCCTCGGTCAGCTCCAGGAGGCGGCCGTCGTCCGCGGCTTCCACCATGCCGGGGTCGAAGGGCAGGGAGCCCACCAGGGGGACCTTGTAGGCCTGGGCCGTCTTTTGCCCGCCCCCTTTCTTGAACAGCGGCACCTCCTGGCCGCAGTGGGGACAGGCGTAACCGCTCATGTTCTCCACCAGGCCCAGAATCTCCAGATTGACCTTCTGGCAGAAATTGAGGGATTTGCGCACATCGGCCAGGGAGATCTCCTGGGGGGTGGTGACAATGAGGGCCTTGGCCCCGGGGATGGTCTGGGCCACGCTCATGGGCTCATCCCCGGTGCCAGGGGGTGCGTCGATGACCAGATAATCCAGCTCCCCCCACTGGATGTCGGTGAGGAACTGGCGGATGAGCTGGTGCTTCAAAGGCCCCCGCCAGATGACGGCGATCTCCCGGTTTCTCATCACCGCCTCCACGGAGATCACCTTGAGGCGGTGAAAGAGCTCGGGGGGGAGCTGAAACTGGGCGTGCTGCAGATCGAAGGCCTCCTTGAGGCCCAGCATGCGCAGCACATTGGGGCCGTGGATGTCCACATCCATGAGGCCCACCCGGTAGCCCCGGCGGGCCAGGGCCAGGGCCAGGGCCACGGCCACGCTGCTTTTGCCCACGCCGCCTTTGCCGCTCATCACCAGGATCTTGTGGCGGATCTGCTGCAGGGTGCGGCAGAGGGCCAGGTCTTCGGCGGATTTCTGTTCTTGTTTCGCCAGATCACAGGTGGCGCAGGTCTTGGCGTCACCTTCGTGGGGACACTTTTCCATCGCCGTTCACTCTCCTTGGGATCACCTTCTCTGTTGGGAGTACTGTATCCCGCCCCCCCGGAAAAGCCAAGATTTCTCTTAAGGCCCCTCACCTTTTTATGCACCAAAGATAATAAAGACAAAGGAGGCTCCAAGAGTGCGGCCTGCGGTTCCCTCTTCCCCAGGCTCGGGCGGGGGTTCCCGGCTCAGCCGCCCAGATAGGCGGCCTGGACCCGGGGATGGCGGCGCAGGGCGGCGGCGGGGCCGGAGAGGGTGATCTCCCCGGTTTCCAGGATATAGGCCCGGTGGGCGACCTCCAGGGCCAGGCGGGCGTTCTGTTCCACCAACAGGATGGTGGTGCCGCTGAGGTTGAGGCGCAGCAGCACCCGGAAGATCTCCCGCACCAGCAGGGGCGCCAGGCCCATGGAGGGCTCATCCAGGAGGAGCAGCCGGGCCCGGCTCATGAGGGCCCGGCCCACGGCCAGCATCTGCTGCTCGCCGCCGGACAGCGTCCCCCCCAGCTGGTGGCGCCGCTCCGCCAGGCGGGGAAAGAGGCGGAAGACCCGCTCCAGGTCCGCCTCCATCTCCGCATCCCGCCGGGCGTAGGCCGCCAGGCGCAGATTCTCCCATACCGTCAGGGTGCCGAAGATGCCCCGGCCTTCGGGGACCAGGGCCAGTCCCCGCTGGGTGCGCAGGTGGGCGGGCAGGCTCAGGAGATCCTCCCCGGCAAAGAGCACCCGCCCCCGGGCGGCCGGCTGCAGGCCCGCCAGGGTGCGGAGAATGGAGGATTTGCCCGCGCCGTTGGCGCCGATGAGGGTGACGATCTCCCCCTCGGCGATGGCAAAGGACACCCCCCGCACCGCCTGGATGCGGTCATAGGCGATCCACAGGTCCTCCACCAAGAGCAGTGCCGGGGCCGTCATGGCGTCCTCATCGGTGGGGGCGGTGGGGGATCCTCTCTATCAGCGCCAGGCGGAGCCTCCTCCTCATGGCCTGCCATCGCCCCCTTCCGCCACCAGGGGTTCCTCCCGGCCCAGATAGGCCTCCAGGACCCGGGGATGGTCACGGATCTCCTCCGGCGGCCCTGCCGCGATGATCACCCCAAAGTCCAGCACCGTGATCCGCCGGCAGAGCCCCATGACCACCCGCATCTGATGTTCGATGAGGAGGATGGTGAGGTGGTATTCCGCCTGAATCTCCCGGATGAGGGCCATCAGGGCCTCGGTTTCCGCTTCGTTCATGCCGGCCGCGGGCTCGTCCAGAAGGAGGAGGCGGGGGCGGCTGATGAGGGCCCGGGCGATCTCCAGGCGGCGCTGTTCGCCGTAGGGCAGATTCCGGGCCGGGGTGTGGGCGTAGTGCGCCAGGTGGAGGCGCTGAAGGAGGGCCCAGGCCTCCTCCCGCCAACGGCGTTCCTCCGCCCGGAAGCGGCCCCGGCGGCCCAGGGCCTCCAGCAGGCTGTAGTCATGCCGGGCAAAGGCCCCCAGCCGGACGTTGTCCAGGGCGCTCATCTCCTTGAACAGCCGGATGTTCTGAAAAGTGCGGGCAATGCCCGCGGCGGTGATGCGATGGCTGGGCCAGGCGGTGATCTCCTCCCCCAGGAAGCGGATGGAGCCTGAGGTCGGCCGATAGACCCCGGTGATGAGATTGAACACGGTGGTCTTGCCGGCGCCGTTGGGGCCGATGAGGCCCACGAGCTCCCCCGCCGCAAGCGTAAGGGAAAAGCCGGACAGGGCGCACAGGCCGCCGAAATGGTGCGTCAGATCCTGAATCTCCAGCAGGGCAGCCATGGACGGGTCAGCTCTCCCCGGGCCTCAGGCCGGCCCCGGGGGGAGTTCCTCCTCCTCCTTCAGCCAGCGGGGATCCCGAAAACCCATGAGGCCCCGGGGCCTGAAGATCATGAGCAGGACCAGAAGCAGAGGCCCCACCACCCAGCGCCACAGACCTAAGGGGCGGAGCAACTCCAGGAGTACGGTAAACAGGGCGGCGCCCAGGAGGGAACCCATCAAAGACCCGACCCCGCCCAGATAGACCATGACCAGCATGTCGGTGGACTTGAGGATGGAGAAGCTCCGGGGGTTGATGAACTGCAGCACGTGGGCGTAGAGGCCGCCCGCCACCCCGGCCAGGAAGGCGGAGACCAGAAAGGCGTAGAGCTTCACCCGCCGGGTGTCCACCGAGGTCAGGGCGGCGGCCACCTCATCCTCCCGAATGGCCACCACCCCCCGGCCGAAATTGGAATAGATGAGATGCCGGCAGACAACCAAAGTGAGGAGGACACAGGCCACCACCCAGGGCAGGGTGGTGAGGCGGGGCATGCCGAGGAACCCCCGGGGGCCGCCCAGAACCTCCAGGTTCTCCAGGGCGCTTTTGACGATCATGTTGAAGGCCAGGGTGACGATGGCCAGGTAGTCCCCCCGGGTGCGGAAGGAGGGGAAGGCCACCACCAGGCCGGAGAGGGCCGCCGCGGCCCCTCCCGCCAGGAGGACCGCCGGGAAGAGCCAGGGCGCCAGGGCGGCGGGCACCACCCACACCGTGAGCACCGAGGCGGTATAAGCCCCCACCGCCATGAAGCCGGCATGGCCCACGGAGAACTCCCCCATGTAGCCGTTGACCAGGTTCAACGACAGGGTGAGGATCATGTTGATCCCCACATACATCGACACCTGCACCAGGTACGGGTTGAGGAGCTCCGCGGCCGGCAGGATCCAGGCCAGGGCCAGCAATCCCGCCGGCAGGGCAAGGCGTCGCAGGAAGAGGGGAACTCGGGACATGGGCCAGCGTCCGGGCGTAAGTGTCAGACTATAGCATAAACGCCGGGCCAAGGCAGGGGAAAATGAGCGGCGGCCTTTGGGGTGAGGGTGGGACCCGCACGGTGCGGCGGAGGGGCCGGCCCCAGGAGGCCGGAACCCGGTCCTGGGGCTGGCGCCGGCAGGCGGCGGTCCCCTTTGACCCGGCTCCCGGGTGGGAAACCCCGAAGCGCCGGTCCCGGGTCTGACCGCCCCCGGTCTACTTCTTCAGCTCCTTAAAGAGGCGGGGCGGGTATTCGGTGGCCAGGCGGGCCACCACCTCATAGTGCAGGTCCCAGGCCTCGTCTTTGCTATGGGTTTCCTTGGCCACGGCCGGCCGGGAAAGACTTTTGGGGAAGTAAAAAAAGGTGGCCTCAAAGACCGCCGTCTCATACAGTCCCTCGGCCTTCTTGATGGTGGACACCACATAGCGCTGCCGGGTGACGGTGTTCCGCACCTTGTTGAACAGCCCTTTCACGTCTCAGGATCCCCCTTTGTAGCGGGAGGATTTCTTTTTCCGGCTGCGGTCGATTTTCTTGTTGCCGCCGCCGGTGATGTTGGCGGTGATGACCTTGGCTTTGGTGCGTTTCCCGGAAGCGCGCACCCCGGCCTGGGCATAGCGGCCGGTGTGCTTTTTGGCAAACCACAGGCGCTCTTCCAGGGGCTCCATCTTGGCGATGGGCGCGCCGGAGAGCTCAAAGCCCTTTTCGATGAGGGTGCGCATGTCGGCCCATTTCTGGGCGCTGCCCAGCATGGCGATGATGATCTCCTGGTCGCCGTTTTTGAAGCGGCCCACATAGGTGTGGCGGGAGGCCCGGGTGTAGCCCGTCTTGCCGCCTTGGGCCAGGGGGGTGGTGAACAGGAAGCGGTCGTGATTGCGCAGTTCCCGGTCGCCGGGGATGGAGTAGTATTTGGTGGCCATGATCCGGGCCAACTCCGGATACTGGATGGCCCGGCGGAAGAGGAGGGCCAGATCTTCGGCGGTGGAATACTGGCCCTCCGCCGGCAGGCCGTTGGCGGTGGCCAGCCGGGTGCGGTAGGCCCCCCAGGCCCGCATCTGCCGGGTGGCTTCGGCCGCGAACGCCTCCTCACTGCCGCTGATCTTTTCCGCCAGGGCCCGGGCGCCGTCATTGGCGGAAGACAGGAGCAGGGCGTAGAGGAGGTCCCGCACGGTGAGGGTCTCCCCCGGCTGCAGATTGATCTTGGAGGCCGGGGCAGCGGCGGCATAGGGGCTCACCGTCACCTTGTCCTCCAGGTTCAGGCGTTCCATGACCATCAGGGCGGTCATCACCTTCAAGGTGCTGGCCGGGGGCAGCATGAGGTGAGGATTGAGGGCCAGCAGGGTGCGGCCGGTCTTGGCGTCCAGGATGACAAAGGCCTTGGCGGTCACTAGGCCCTCATCCTCGTCGGCCGCCGGCGCTCCCTGGACGCCCAGAAGTGCGGCCAGCACCGCCGCCAGCAGGACGGCCCTGCCGCCGGAAAAAATCGCCCGCATTACTCTGCTGCTGGTCATCCGTCCCCCCCTTGCTGCCTCCGGGCCGGGGAGTGGTCCGACCCTCCCCCGGTCCTGCCCGCCGGCCCCGGTTGTCATGCTGCCGGGCCAAAGTCCCCTCCTGGCCCGGGAGGCCTGGATCCTGGGATCACTCCACCCTCGGGCGCGTCGCCGTCATCCCACCCCGTCCCCGGGAGGGGCGGCCCTCAGGCGGCCTTGTTCAGCTCCGCCAGGTACTCTTCCGGGGTGTGAAACCCCACGAGCCGGGCCAGCTCCTTGCCCGCGGCGTCCACAATCAGGGTGGTGGGGGCCCCCCGGACGCCGAATTTCTGCACCAGGTCCATGTGCTGGCGTCCTTCCAGGCGCACCGGCACGAAGCGGTCGTTTAAGGCGGCGGCCACCCGGGCGTCGGTATGGGTTTCCTCCGCCAGCCGCCGGCAATGGGGGCAGCCCTCCAGATAGAACTCCACCACCAGGGGACGGCCGCTCTGCCTGGCCTCCCCCAGGGCCGCGTCATAATCCTCCCGCCAGGCCACAGATGTGCTCATACTCCTTCCTTTCCGGCGGAAGCCTTGCCTGCGTCAGGAAGGCTGCCAGGGAATTTGTTCAGCCATTATACCGCTTCTGAAGAAAGGAGGGAAGGTCCCGAAGGTCGGAAAGGACGGGGACCGGAACCTCCGGGGGCAGGGTTCCCCGGTCCACCAGCACCACTGGCATCCCCAGACTCAAGGGGCCGGGGACGTCGTTGTCCAGGTCGTTGCCGACATACACCGCCTGGGAGGGCTTTACCCACAGGGCCTTCAGGGCGTGGGCGTAAATCTGGGGGCTGGGTTTGCGGACGAAATAGCGGGAGGACAGGATGACGGTGTCAAAAAAATCGCCGATCTTCAGGAAGTTGATCTCCGGCTCGCTGAAGACCCACTGGGCGTCGGTGACCAGACCCAGGCGGTAGCGGCGCTTCAGTTCCACCAGGGCCGGCCGGGCGTCCGGGAAGAGGCGGAAATGCCGGCGGCTCAAGGAGCGGAAGAGGCGGGCGGTGCACAGGGTGAGAGAGCGCTCCGGCTGCTTCCCCAGCCCCTCCAGGAGGATGGCCTCAAAGACCAGAAAGACGTCGATGTCGCCATAGGGGCGGGGGCGCTCCCGGAGTTGGGCGGCGGCATAGTGCTGATATTTGGCGGCCAGCTCCTCGGGGGCCAGGCGGATGCCGTAATAGCCCAGGAACTTGCCCAGCTCCTGATACAGCCTCGGGTCCCCTTCATCGGTGAGGATATCCACCAGGGTCCCATAAAGATCGAAGAGAACCGCCTCCAGCGGCATGCCGTGTTCCCCTGTGCTCCCCTGCGGCTGGCCTTTGTCTTGGTTATCGGCTCTTCCTGGAGTATAACTTAACGGGAAATCCCGACCATGCGCACTTTATGCTGGCTTTTCTGGGTGGCCGCCCTGATCTATCAGCTGGGGGCCTGGGTCTGTCTGGCGCGCTTGTGGGCACGGCCCCGCCCCCCCGTTGTACCCCGCGGCCCCGGGGTGACGGTGTTCAAGCCGGTGAAGGGCTGGGAGCCGGGCACCCGGGAATGCCTGGAAAGCTTTCTGACCCAGAGCTATGGCCCGTATGAGGTGCTCTTCGGGGTGGCGGACCCCCAGGATCCGGCCCTCCCGGAGCTGAGGGCGCTGGCCCGGCGGCATCCGGAAGTACCGGTGGCGGTGGTCGTCTGCCCCGAGAACCGGGGGCACAACCCCAAGGTGAGCATTCTGCAGCAACTGGCCCCCCGGGCCCGATACGACCTCCTGGTTATCGCCGATGCCGACGTGCGGGTGGGGCCGGATTTCCTGGGCACCGCGGTGGCCGCCCTGGCCCGGCCGGGCATGGGCCTGGTTTCCTGCCCCTATCGGGCTGCGCCACCCTGTACCCTGGGGGCCATGCTGGAGAGCCTCACCATCGCCGGCGATTTCATCCCCTCGGTGGCGGTGGCCCGGTATGTGGAGGGGGTGGACTTTGCCCTGGGCGCAGCCATGGCCTTCACCCGCCGGGCCTACGAGGCCATCGGCGGCTTCGCCCCCCTGGCGGACTATCTGGCGGATGATTACCAGTTGGGGCACCGGATCCGCCGGGCCGGCTTTCAGGTGGATCTCCTGCCGTACGTGGTGGAGACCGGGGCATCGGCCATGAGCCTGAGGGACTATGTCCTCCACCAGCTCCGCTGGAGCCGGACCTATCGGGTCTGCCGTCCCCGGGGATATCTGGCCTACGGCATCACCCAGGTCCTGGTGTTCGCCCTGGCGGGCTGGGGACTCAGCGGCTGGTCGGCCGGAGGCGCCGGGCTGGTGGCCGTTACGGTGGCGGTGCGTCTGGGGCTGAGCTGGTACTCCCTGAGGCGCTGCCTTCAGGGGCGGTTTCCGGGGCCGGCATGGGCCCTCGTGCCCCTCAAGGACCTGATGGCCTTCGGGTTCTGGCTTCTCAGCTTTCCGGGAAAGACGGTCACCTGGCGGGGCCGGCGCTTCCGGCTCTCCCCGGATGGCCGGCTCAAGCCCTGGCCGGAGGGGAAAAAGTGACCGCCTTCTTCCCTCAGCCCGGTCGCAGAGGCCGGGAATATGGTCTATTTACAACCTTGTTACCGGCGCGGCGGGCCGGGAGTACCTGGCCCGGACGCCCAAAAGTCCATCATGGATGCCACCCATATTGAGGAGATTTTAAAGGAAGTGCAGGCCGGGCGTCTCACGGTGGCCGAGGCCGTGGACCGCCTGCGGGCGCTGCCCTTTGAGGATCTGGGTTTTGCCCGGGTGGACCACCACCGGGCCCTGCGTCAGGGCTTTCCGGAAGTGGTCTTCGCGCCGGGTAAGGAGACGGCCCAGCTCAAGGCCATCCTTAAGGCCCTCTGGACCCGCTCCCCGCATATCCTCGTGACCCGGGTGCCGCCGTCCCAGGCCGAGGAGCTGGGGGAGGAATTTCCCGCCGCGGTCTATTATTCCGCGTCCCGGACCCTGACCTTAAGTCGGGGGGAGATCCCGGACCGGGGACGGGGGCTGGTGCTGGTGCTGAGCGCCGGCACCTCCGACATCCCGGTGGCGGAAGAGGCGGCGGTCACCGCCCGCATCATGGGCAACCGGGTGGAGACCATTTACGATTGCGGGGTGGCCGGGCTGCACCGGCTTCTTTCCTACCGCCACCTGTTCCGGGAGGCGGGGGTGTTTGTGGTGGTGGCCGGCATGGAAGGGGCTCTCCCCAGCGTGGTGGCCGGGCTGGTGGACCGGCCGGTGGTGGCGGTGCCCACCAGCGTGGGGTATGGCGCCAGTTTCGGGGGGCTGGCGGCCCTGCTGGCCATGCTCAACTCCTGCGCCAACGGGGTGGCGGTGGTGAATATTGACAACGGCTTCGGGGCCGGCTATCTGGCGGCCCTGATCAACCGCAAGGAGTGAGGAGACCCCACCGGCCGGCGCCTCCCGGCCTCCCGGCCACCGGGTGCCGGGCGCTTCCGGCCGGAGTGAGAACAGATGACGGACCAAAGTGACCCAGTGCCCGGCGGCACCACCCGCCCCCTGATCCGGAAGTGGCGGGGGGAAGTGGCCGGACCCTGCCATCGGCATTTTCTTCCTCCCGGGGAGCCTCCCGGGGCGTGGCCGGACCGGCCGGACCTGCGGGTGGAGGTGGCGGTGGTGGGGGCCGGACTCTCCGGCCTCACCGCGGCCTACCATCTCCGGGACCGGGAGGTAGTGGTGCTGGAGGCCGGGACTCAGCCGGGGGGTGTCTGCCTGGCGGATGAGTATGCGGGGATCCCCTATCCCGCGGGCTCGGCTTACTCCTATTATCCCTGGAACGGGGCCTGGGCCGCCTGGTACCGGGACCTGGGCCTGCCGGTGGAGGCGGCGGTGGTGGAGCCCCCGGCCAGCGCCCTGTACTATCGGGGGCAGTGGTTTCCGGATTGCTACAGCGCCCGGGGGGTGCGGCAGTTGCCCTTCGGGGCGGCGGTGCGGGAGGGGCTGCTGCGTCTGGCGGAGGACCTGGCGGCCTGGGAGGAGGAGTGGGACCCCCTGGGGGAGGACTTCAGCCATCCGGAGCTGGACCGCCGGTCGCTGGCGGACTATCTGGAGCGGGAACGGGGTCTGCCTCCGGTGGCCACCGCCTTTTTCGCCCCCTACTGCGTCTCCTGCCTGGGGGCTCTGCCCCACCAGGTCTCCGCGTGGGCGGGTGTGAGCTTTCTCATGTCGGAATTTTCGGAGGCCTCCCGGATTATGGCCTTTCCGGAGGGAAACGCCCGCCTGGTGAGGGCCCTGACTGCGGCCCTGCCCCGGCAGCCCCTGGTGGGCCGGGTGGTGGTGGGGCTGACCTGCACCCGGGACCGGGTCCGACTGTTGGCCCGGGCAGCGGAGGGGGAGACCCTCCTGGTGGAGGCCCAGGCGGTGATCCTGGCGGGCGGGAAATTCGCCATGCACCATCTTCTCCCCCCGGAGAGCGGCTGGGGGGCGGAGGATTTTGAGCATTTCCGCTACAGCAGCTATGTGGTGGCCGCCCTGCTCGGGCCCCTTAACATCCAGGCCCCGGGGTATGAGAACTGGATGATGGGGGAGGAGGCCTTTTCGGATTTCATCCTCTCCCCCCGGGGGTCGCCCCCGCAGGCCCGGAAGGCCATGATCCTCTATGCCCCCCAGCCCTTCCCGGGGGGCCGGCCGCAGCTGCTGCAGCAGCCGGAGGCAGAGCAGGCGACGCGGCTGCTTAGGGCAGTGGCCCGGCATTTTCCGGAGGCGGCGGCCGGCGTGGAGGAGGTGCGCCTGTATCGCTTCGGGCACGCCCAGGTGGTGCCTTATCCCGGTTTTCTCACCCGGCTGCGCCAGGAGGGGCGGCCCCGTCCGGTGCAGGGCCGCCTGATCCTGGCCCACTCCGATCTGGCGGGCCTGCCGTGCGTGGAGGCGGCCATCCTGGAGGGGCAAAAGGCGGCCCGGCGGGCCCGGGAGGTGCTGGCTTCAGGGGAAAAAGGCTAGAGGTCCGGGCTTTTTTGCCTCTCCTTACGAGAGGCTCAATCCCTTCAGACACCCGGGGGCAAGAGGCGATGGTTCAGGTCGGCTCGGTGAGGACTCCCACAGAAGAGCAGCTGCGGGAGCATTACCAGCGGGTGAAGGAGATCATCCAGGCGGAGGATTTCTGGGAGCGGGTGCCGGAGAAGGCCCGGGAGTTCTCCCCGGAAAACCTGGAAAACCTGGTGAAATACGCCTATTTTGCCGGCTTCATCGACATGCGCCAGGTGCTGCAGCTCTTGTTTCTCACCAAGAAGGACCGGGCGCCCCTGCTCCAGAAATGGTACGAACAGATCCGGGAGGCCGGCTGCTGGCTGTGCTGACGCGGGCACCCCTCCCGCCGTCCGGGGCGGTGCCGGCCCGGGGCCCGGCTCCTGGGTGCCCAGGGTCGGGAGCCGCCCGGCCTTCCCCCTCCCGGGGCGCCGCGCCCGGCAGGCGGGGCGGGCAGCCCCCACCCCTTTGCCCTGCATCCTCCCGGCGGGGGCCGGTCAGACCAAGGGCTTTTCCTTTTTGGCCTCCAGGACGGCCCGCAGGCGGTCCCGCTCTTTGACGGCCTCCGCCAGCTCGGCCTCCAGCCGGGCCCATTCCGGGGAGGGTTCGCCCCGTTCCCGGAAGCCTTTCAGCTGTTTTTCCAGCTCATCCACCCGCCGGCTGAGGCGGTAAAGTTCCTGGGCCAGATATTTGATGGACATGGCGTTTTCCGGTGGAGCCCTCTCTCCTCGGGTGGGGGGAGCTGCAGGCCACCCCGGGCCGGCTCTGGGGGCGGGGTCACGGCCCCACGCCCTCCTTTTTCCCAGGGCCGGGAGCCTCTCAGCACCGTGGCCGGCCTTACAGGCTGGTGAAAGAGAGGCCGGCCGATTGTGCCGGTTTGGCGAACCCGCATCTCGGGGGAGGGGCAGGTCTGTGGCCCCTGCCCCCTTCCCCGAATAACCTTTTTTCAACCACGTGCCAAAGCCCCTCAGACACCGCCGGAGGCCACCTTGGCCGCGAAGGAGGCCTCCGGCACCTCCATCATGGGCAGAATGAAGTAAAAATTGTTGCCCCCGGGGGTGGGCTCATAGCCCACCTGGCCGCCGTGGGTTTCGATGACGTTGCGCACGAAATAGAGGCCCCGGCCGGTGCCGGCTTCGCCGTTGATGTTGTGGCCGCGATAGCCCTCTTCAAAGATGTGGGGCACATCCTCCGGAGGAAGATGGGGGCCGGTGGAAAAGACGTTGAACTTGCAGCCGTGTTTCCCCGGTCCGAAGTAGTCCCGGAGGATTTCCCGCCCGAAGGAGATGTATTTGCGCCCCTCATGATTGGGGCGGGTGTATTTCACCGCATTGGAGAAGAGATTGGCATACACCTGGGCCATGAGGCCCTTGTCCACGGAGAGCAGGATCTCTTCATCGGGCACCCCGCCCAGGGCGACGTCGATCTCGATGCCCCGCTCCTTGAGGCGGGGGAGAAAGAGCTGCAGCTGGGGCTGGATGATGTCGCTCATCACCCGGTGGGGCCGCCGCCGGAGCACCAGGTGGCCCCGCTGGAAATGAGAGGGGCGGAAGAGGGATTCGATGAACAGGCTGATGCCTTTGTATTGCTGCTCCAGGGTGTGGTAATCGTGCTTCAGCCCCTGGATGAGCTGGCGGAAGGTGGCCTGGGCCTCGGGAAATTTCTCGCACTTCTCGGTGCGGATCTCGCAGGCGCACTCCAGCTCCTCCAGGGTGCGGATCTTGTCCCGGAGATGGCGCAGATACAGGCTCAGGGCGATGTTGGGCACGATGACGTTGTGCTCAATGTCCGCCACCAGGCTGTTGATGAAGCGGATGTGCTGGATGTTCTGCCAGTAGATGACCTTGGAGTGCAGGTTGTAGCCCAGCCGGTTGGCGTATTTTTCCAGGAAGAAGCGGTTGTGCTGGGAGAGAGCGGCGGCGGGGGAGACCTCCAGCATGCCGATGAGCTGCTCCTTGGCATAGAAGGGGAGGCGCTCCACCAGCAGGAGATTGCCCCGGATGGGCACCAGCCAGGCCTCCTCTAAGGCATAAGCCTGTCCCGCCAGCTCCACTCCGGGTGGGGCCAGGGGGCGCTCGGGGAGGACCCCTTCCCGGCTGTCCACCACCGTCTCCAGGCGGCCGTCCTGGCGCAGGAGATACAGGCGGGTCTCCCAGCCGAAGTACTCCTTGAGGACGGTCACCACCACCCGGTAAAAGTTGTCCAGGGTTTCGTATTCCTGGGCCAGGTCGAAGAAGGTCTTGAGGGCGTCGTTCTCCAGTTCGGTGAAGCGGTATTCCCGGAAGGATTCCCGCTTTTCCCTGACTCGGGCGGCGATTTTGTCCAAATCGTGGGGCATAAAGGTTCGGCTCTCAGGGAGTCGCCGGCACAGCGGCCGGAGGTTCCGGGCTGCCTGGGGCCTCAGGGGGGCGAAGCCGGCTGCTCCCGCCGGCCTCAGGCGGTGCGGGCATAGCGCCTCAGACCCTCATCATACAGATCCCGACCGGCACAATCATTGATGACGATGGTGGGCAGGTCCTCCACCACCAGGCGGTGGATGGCTTCCGGCCCCAGATCCTCGAAGGCCACCACCTCCGCCTCCCGGATGCATTGGGAGATGAGGGCGCCGGCCCCACCGGTGGCTCCCAGATACACCGCCTGGTACTCCTTGAGGGCGGCGATGACCTCGGGGCTGCGGCGGCCCTTGCCGATCATGGCCTTGAGCCCCAACCGGAGCAGGGTGGGGGTGTAGACGTCCATGCGGGTGGCGGTGGTGGGGCCGGCGGCGCCGATGACCCGGCCGGGCCGGGCGGGCGAGGGCCCCACATAATACAGGACCTGGCCCTGAAAGTCCACCGGCAGGGGCTGACCGGCAGCCAGAAGCTCCAGGAGCCGCCGGTGGGCGGCATCCCGGGCCGTGTAAATCACCCCGCTCACCAGCACCCGGTCGCCGATCTCCAGGGGCAGGACATCAGCGGTGGTGAGCGGGGGCGTCAGGCGCACATCTTTGGGCATGGCGACCTCGGATCAGTCTTGTCGGCGCCGGGGCGCCGCCATCCTTACAACTCCACTTCCCGGTGCCGGGAGGAATGGCACTGGATGTTCACCGCCACCGGCAGGCTGGCGATGTGGCAGGGCTGCATCAGGATATGCACCCCCAGGGCGGTGAGGCGGCCTCCCAACCCCTGGGGGCCGATCCCCAGATCATTGACGGCTGCGAGGAGTTCCTCTTCCAGGGGGGCCAGCTCCGGGTCCGGGTTGGGGCTCCCCAGCTCCCGGAGCAGGGATTTTTTGGCCAACAGGGCGGCGCGCTCGAAATTACCGCCGATACCCACCCCGACAATATACGGGGGGCAGGCGTTGGGCCCCGCCTCCCTGACCGTGGCCACCACCGCTTCCTTGATGCCCTCCCAGCCCTGGGCCGGTTTGAGCATGAACAGCCGGCTCATGTTTTCGCTGCCGCCGCCTTTGGGCACCACCCAGAGCTTGAGGCGGTCGCCGGGGACGATCTCGGTGTGGATCACCGCTGGGGTGTTGTCCCCGGTGTTCTTCCGGGTGAGGGGATGGCAGACGGACTTGCGCAGATAGCCCTCCTGGTAGCCCTGGCGCACCCCCTCCTGCAGGGCCGCCTGGAACTCCCCCCCGACGATGCGCACCTCCTGGCCCACCTCGGCAAAGATGACCATCAGCCCGCAGTCCTGGCATAAGGGGACACATTCCCTATCGGCCACCTGAGCGTTTTCGATGAGCTGGCGGAAGATTTCCCGGCCGGTGGGGGACTCCTCCTCCGCCAGGCCGCGCCGGAAGGCGGCCAGCAGGTCCGGGCCGATGACATAATTGGCGGTGATGGCGGCCTGTTTGACGGCCGCGATGATATCCTGCACATGGATGTCACGCATGGGGAATCAGGCCTCTTTGCTGAAAACGGACCGGGCAGGGGGACGGCGGCCGGCATGGAACCGGGGCCTCACCGGGCGTCCGGCATCCGGGCGGGCCAGAGGCGGGTGCCTGCTGCCGCCGTGTTATGGGTTCACTGTAACCCAAGGAGCCGGGCAAGGCAAGCCTAACCGTCGAGATCGCTTTTGAAAAACTGCCGCGGTGAGACCGGGGCTTTGGGGCTGGCCGGCACCTCCGTCAGGGTGGCGTCCTCCTCCGGGTAGTACTCCTCGATCTCGTCGGCGTCGGCTTCGTCATCGCGGCCCGCCTCCTCCTGGCCCCGGGCCAGGGTGGTGGCGCCGAGGGCCGGGAACTGCTCCGGCGGCCGGCCCTTGAGGGCTTCCTTCATGTAGGAGATGAAGATGGGGGCCGCCGCCTGGCTGCCGGTCTCCTTGGGGCCCAGGCTGCGTTCCTCATCCATGCCCACCCACACCCCGGTGATGACCGAGGGGGTGAAGCCGATAAACCAGGCGTCCTTGGTCTTGTTGGTGGTGCCGGTTTTGCCGCCCACCGGCCGGCCCAGCACCTTCACCCGGGTGGCGGTGCCCCGTTCCACCACGCCCACGAGCAACTGGGTCATGATGTCGGCGCTGCGGGCGGAGATGGCCTGGCGGCGCTGGGGGCGCCCTTCATAAAGGACCCGGCCATCCCGGTCCTCGATGCGCTCAATGAACAGGGGCTCCACCAGGGCCCCCCGGTTGGGGAAGACCGAATAGGCCCGGGTGAGCTCCAGGAGGGTCACCTCCGAGGCCCCCAGGGCGGAGGCGTAGTTGGGGTAGATGGGGGAGGTGATGCCCAGGGTTTTGGCCATCTCCAGGGTGGCGGGCACCCCGAGACTCATCATCATGCGCACCGCCGGGACATTGCGGGACTTGGCCAGGGCGGTGGCCAGGGTGATGGGGCCGCTAAAGGTGTGATCGTAGTTCTGGGGCGACCACACCTGGCCGGCCCGGCCGCCGGGCAGGGAGAGGGGCTCATCCAGGAGGATGGAGTTGGGTCCGTAGCCCCGCTCCACCGCGGCGGCATAAATGATGGGCTTGAAGGCGCTGCCGGGCTGGCGGCGGGCCTGGGTGGCCCGGTTGAAGGTGCTGTCGGTGAAGTCCTTGCCGCCCAGCAGGGTCCGCACCTTGCCGGATTCCAGCTCCATGGAGAGCAGGGCCGCCTGCACCAAAGGAGCAGGCTCCACCGCCGCCTGCCAGACCTTCCGGGCCCGGTCCTCCTCCAGGAGACGCACGGCCACCACGTCCCCCGGCCGAAAGGCGGCGGACCCCGCAGGCGAGCGCCCGTCCGGCCGCACCAGCACCGCGCTGTAGTTTCCCAGCTTCAGCTGGATCTGACCGGATCTGCGGTCCACGGAGGTCACCAGGGCGTTGGCCAGCTGGCCTTTCCGGGGGGGGTATTTCTGGTAATAGCGCTCCAGCCGCTGCTGGTAGGCGAGGCGTTCCTTGCCCTGGACGTGGCGCAGGGGTCCCCGGTAACCGTTGCGGCGCACCAGCCCGTCAATGCCTTCCCGGATGGCCTGCTGGCCCAGGCGGTGCAGGTCCACATCGGCGGTGGTATAGACCCGGAGACCCAGATTCAGGACCCGGTCCCGGCCGAAACGCTCCTCCAGGAGGCTCCGGACGTGCTCGGTGAAGTAGCCGCACTCCTTGATCCAGCCCGGCCGCTGGGGTTTCAGCTTGATTTCCTGACGCAAAGCCGCCTGGGCCTCCGCCTGGCTGATGAAGCCCACCTCGGCCATGCGGCGCAGCACATAGGCCTGGCGCTCCTTGGCGTGGTGGGGGTTCATGTACGGGGAATAGCGGCTGGGCGCCTTGGGGATGCCGGCCAGGAGGGCGGCCTCGGCCAGGGTGAGGTCCTCCACGTGTTTGGAGAAGTATTCCTGGGCCGCGGCCTCCACCCCGTAGGCCCCGTGGCCCAGAAAGATCTGGTTGAGATAGAGCTCCAGGATCTCTTCCTTGGTGAGGTAATTGTCAATGCGGTAGGCCAGCACCGCCTCCTTGATCTTACGGCCGAAGCTCTTCTCCGAGGTCAAAAGGATGCGCTTCACCAACTGCTGGGTGATGGTGCTGCCGCCCTGGACGATCTCCCCGGCCTCCAGGTTGCGGAAGAAGGCCCGGATGATGCCGAAGATGTCCACCCCGGGATGCTCAAAGAAACGGGCGTCCTCGGCGGCCACAAAGGCCAGGATGAGATGCCGGGGCAGCCGGCTGTAGGGCACCTCGATGCGCCGTTCGGCGTAAAACTCCCCCATCTGGCGACCGTCCCGGGCATAGATGCGGGTCACCACCGGGGGGCGGTATTCCTTGATGGAGGAGATGTCCGGCAGGTCCTGGAGGTGGAAATAATAAACGTAGACCCCCAGGCCGGCCCCACCCAGGAGGCCGGCCAGGATGAGGCCATAGAGAATGGCCCCCAGCCAGCGGGCCCGGCGGCGGCGCTGACGGAATTTTTCCACCCGCGGCAGGTGGGGTGGGCGGGAAAAAAGCATAACTGGACATCCTCCCCGGAGCGTGAACGGGGCCATCCGGGCAGGTCCCGGAACCTCCGTCCCGGTTTTGTCCCCTCCGGGCCGGTGCGCTCAGAAGGTGATGATGGTAAAACCCCGGTCCACAAAGGCGCCCATGCCGGCGTGGCCCTGCATGTCGGCCAGGAGCGGCAGCCCCTGGGCTTCAGCGGCCGCCAGGGTCCCCAGCTTGGCGGCACAGGCCCGGCACACCCCGGCCACGAGGCCTTTCTCCCGGGCTTGGGCGAAAAGGGGGGCCAGGGGGTTGCCCGCCTCCGCCAGCCGGGGTATCAGCCCGCAGGCGGCCCCCTCCACCACCACCTGCACCTCATGGCCCCGGGCCGCCAGATCCAGGGCGTTCAGCAGCACATGCACAAAACACATGGCTTCGCCGTTAAAGGCGAAGAGGGCGTATCTGCCGGCCATGGCCTCGTCCTTCGGGTCGGCCCGGGAAGATCACTCCCTCCCGGATGCCCTGAAGGGGCTTATTTCTCCTGGGCCTCGAAATTTTTGATGAACTGGCCGATCTGCACCCCCAGGTAGACGCACTTCTGGCCCTCCATGCAGGCGTCGGCGTCCGCCTTTTCCAGGTGGGTGGTCAGTTCGTGGTGGTCCTTTTTGAAATGCACGATATAGGCGTTTTTGGCCTCATCGAAGGTGACGCTGCACACGATGCCGTGCCGGACGATCTCCGGATACATCTCCTCGATCTTGTTTTTCAGACCCATCAGCGTATAGCCCATGTCCGTCTCCTCCGCTCCATGCTGTGGCCTTGAGATGTCCGCCCCGGCTTTCCGCCCGGGGGGCCTCTCCGGGGCATGGTTCCCGGAAAGAAGCCCCGCGGCACGGGACTCTCCGACACGCTTCAGCCTTTGTATTATATCTCCCCGGGGGAGCCTTGGTAAGGTGCGGGGCACAATTCCCGCCGCTCCCCGGGCCGGTTCCGGTCGCCGCCAGGGCCTTTTTTCCATTTAAGTTAAAGTGCCGGCCGCCCCTCTGCAAGACATGACGGGCTTTTTCCCGTCTTGGAGGAATCAGCCCGGCCGGAGGAGGAAGCTCCGGGGCAGGAGGTCGGCCAGCCTCACCTCTTCCAGGCCCGCCTCCCCCCGATAGAGGATGAGGGCCTCGGGGCCGAATTCCGCCAGTACCTGGCGGCAGGCGCCGCAGGGAGGGAAAGGCCCCGGATGGTCGCTCACCACCGCCACGGCCTGAAGGCGCAGGTTTTCCCCCCCGAGGGCGGCGGCGGCCGCGGCCACCGCCACCCGCTCGGCGCACAGGCTGAGCCCGTAAGAGGCGTTCTCCAGGTTGGCGCCGGCAAAGATCCGCCCTTCCGAGGTGAGCACCGCCGCGCCCACCCGGATGGCGGAATAGGGGGCATAGGCCTTTCCGAGCGCGGCGGTGGCGGCCTCAAGGAGACGGCGCCGGGCGGCAGGGGTCAAGGATACCGGTGACATCGACCCTCCGGAGGGCGGCTGGTCGGAGTGGAAGGTCGGGGCGAAAAAGAAGAGGGACGGCACGCGCCCCTCTTCCCCGCCGGCGGCGCCCTTTTCCGCCCCGGGGGATGAGCCTCCCGGGCCTCGGGGGTTACACGGTGGCTTTCCGCCGGGCGGCGCCTTTTTCGCCCAGGCCCTTTTCTTTGGCCAGGGCCCGCCGCTGTTCCGAGTACTCCCGGCACACCAGGGGATATTTCTTGGGGTCCAAGCCGTAACGCCGGAAGTATTCCTGCGGCGTGAGACCATGGCTCTTGCGGATATGGGCCTTGAGGGTGCGCATCTTCTTGCCGCACTCCAGGCAGACGACAAACTTGTCCTGGACAATATCCTCCAGGGGGATGGGAGGTTTCTTGACTTCTTCCGGCAAAACCGGCTTCTGCACCGGCGCGGCTTCCGCCGGAGCCCCGGCCTCCAAGGAGCTGAGGAGGTGGTACACGTCCCGGATTTCTTCCACCAGTTCCTTGGGGGTGAGTTCACTCATGGAGGCGTGGGAGATGACAATCTGAGCCGTTAATTTGAGGATTTCCGTCGCCATAGGGGGTGAGTCCTTTCAGTTGTTTTTTCCAACCGGATCGGCGGGCGCATCCACAACCGTTCTTGTATTTTATATAATGATGGCAGGTTATTGCTGTCAAGACATTTTTTTCCTTATAGACATTTTTATTTTTTTGCCGGGTGTCTCGTGTGTCATACCTTGATCCCCCGGGCGATGTTCTCCAGCAGCTGGGGTTCCTTGATGGTGATGCGACCCTTTTCTTCGTTAATGACGCCCAGGGCCTTGAGGCGGGCCAAGGTGCGGGAGAGGGTCTCGCTAATGGTTCCCAGATAGGAAGCCAGATGGGTTTTGGAAATATTCAGTTCGATTACCAGATCCGGGGCCACCTGTCCGTGGGTTTCCCGACATTTGTCCAGAATAAAGCGGGCCAGCCGGGCGGAGACCTCCTTCAGGGAGAGGTCCTCCAACTGCCGGGTCAGATGGTACAGGAGGCGGCTCATGGTGGCCAGCATGTTCCGGGACAGGCGGGGGGAGGCGGTGAGCAGGGCCAGGAAGGGGGCTGTGGGGAAAAACAGGGTCCGGCAGTCGCTCAAGGCCACCGCGGTGGCGGGATAGACATCTTCCGCCAGCACCGCGGCCTCCCCGAAGGTCTCCCACGGTCCCACCAGGCGCAGGATGTATTCCTTGCCGTCCGGCGAGCTCTTCACCAGTTTGACCTGCCCCTCCAGGAGGATGAAGAAACCGGCGGCTTGGCGGCCTTCCCAGAAGATAACGGCGTCTTTGGGGAAATTGCGGGCCACGGCCAGCCGGGCCAACGCCGCCAAGTCCTCCTCCGGGAGGCCGGAAAACAGATAGATCCGCCGTAGGATGGCCGCCTTGTCCTCCGACATCGCCCAGCTCCTTCCTTTTGGGGGTGATGCACTCCGATTGTGGCAGAGAACGCCGCCGGACGGAAGAGACAAACGGGCACCGGAGCCCAGGTTTTCGGATTGACCCCGAAGCCGGATTTCTGTTATGGTGCGCACAGGGCCGTGCGCAGATATCTTCACCAGAGACGGGAGGAAGGCGCATGTATTCCCTGCGGCTGCTCATGAGCATGATGGCGATCATGGGGCTCCTGTGGACGGCGCCGGGGTGCGGCAAGCCGGAAGTCAACGAGGTGCGCCTCGGAGTGAACGCCGAGCTCACCGGCAGCAAGCCGGCGGTGGGGGCCTCCTGCAAAAACGCCGCCGAGCTTCTGGCCGCGCAGGTCAATCAGGCCGGCGGGGTCAAACTGGGGGACAAGACTTACCAGGTCAAGCTGTTCATCGAGGACAATGAGGATAAAGCGGAATCCGCCGCCGCCGCGGCCCAGAAGCTCATCACCCAGAACCGGGTCCTGGCGGTCATCGGCCCCAACGCCTCCGGGAACGCCATCCCCGCGGCCCGCATCTGCGAGGACGCCCAGACCCCCATGGTCTCCCCCTGGTCCACCAACCCCAAGACCACCGAGGGCAAGAAATACGTCTTCCGGGCCTGCTTCATTGACGATTTCCAGGGCCAGGTGATGGCCAAATTCGCCCGGGACCACCTCAAGGCGGAGACCGCTGCGGTCCTCTATGATGTGGCCTCGGAATACAACAAGGGCATCGCCGAGTTCTTCAAAAAGTTCTTTGAAGAGGCGGGCGGCAAGGTGGTGGCCTTTGAGTCCTACACCAAGGGGGACATGGATTTTTCCTCCCAGCTCACCAAGATCAAGGGGGCCAATCCTCAGGTGCTCTTCCTCCCCAACTACTACAACGAAGTGCCCCTGCAGGTGCAGCAGGCCCGGCGGCTGGGGCTGGCTTGCGCCATCATCGGCTCCGACTCCTGGGGAAGCGAGGAGCTCCTGAAGCTGGGCGGCCCGGACCTGGAGGGGAGCTACTTCAGCACCCACTATGCGCCGGACATCGCCACGGAAAAGGCCCGGAAATTCATCCGGGACTACCAGGAGCGCTACGGCAAGACCCCGGATGACGTCGCGGCCCTCACTTATGATGCCGGCAGTCTCCTCCTGGCGGCCCTGGCCCAGGCCGGCGCCCCCGACCGCCAGAAGCTGCGGGACGCCCTGGCCTCCATCCGGGAGTTTGAAGGCGTCACCGGCAAGATGAGCTTCAAGGGCACCGGAGACCCGGTCAAGAGCGCGGTGATTCTGCAGATCAAGGACGGCAGGTTCACCTACCACGCCAGCGTCTCCCCCTGACCCGGAGGGGGAGGTGGGGGAAGGGGACCGGGGAGTGACCTCCCCGCCCCTCCCCCACGCAACGGAAAAAAGGGGCGGCTCCCGCAGCCCCTGACTTCCCCCCCACCGAGGCGACCATGCTCCCAGTGGTGGCCCAGAACGTCCTGAACGCGATCCAGCTGGGCAGCGTCTATGCCCTCATCGCCCTGGGCTACACCATGGTCTATGGCATCCTCACCATGATCAATTTCGCCCACGGCGACATCTTCATGGTGGGGGCCTACCTGAGTCTGGCCGGGGCGTTGTTTCTCCTGGGCCTGCCGTATCAGCTTCCCGCCCCCCTGGTGTTTCTGGGGGCCCTGTGCTTCAGCATGACCCTCACCGCCCTGCTGGGGGTGCTTATCGAGCGCCTGGCCTACCGGCCGCTCCGGGCCGCGCCCCGGGTGAGCGCGGTGATCACCGCCCTGGGGGTGGGGCTGTTTCTGGAGAATTTCACCCTGGCCATGCTGGGGCCCGAGCCCCGGCAGTTTCCCCCCCTCATCCCCGCCGTGGTCCTCAAGGTGGGGGGGCTGGCCGTCACCCCGCTGCAGCTCCTCATCATCTTTCTGGCCGCAGGTATCATGGTGGCCCTGGATCTCCTGGTACGCCGCACCCTTTTGGGCATGGCCATGCGGGCCATCTCCTACAACCGGCCCCTGGTGCCCCTCATGGGGGTGCCGGTGGACCGGGTCATCTCCCTCACCTTTGCCCTGGGCTCCGCCATCGCCGCCGCGGGGGGCCTGATGTACGGGCTGGCCTACCCGGTGCTGGACCCCTACATGGGCATCCGTATCGGCTGGTGGGCCTTCATCGCCGCGGTGGTGGGCGGCATCGGCAACATCCGGGGGGCCATGCTGGGGGGCTTCATCCTGGGCCTGGTGGAGATCTTCACCCCGGTTTTCCTCCCCTCCTCCACCTATCGGGATTTCGTGGCCTTTTCCCTGCTGTTGGTGCTGTTGATCTTCCGGCCCACCGGTCTCTTGGGCCGGCCGCTCTTTGAGCGCGTCTGACCCCAGGTGGGGTGGCGGTGATGATGCCGCCCTCCCGGTAAAAGGCCAAAAATCATCCCCGGGGCGCCTCCGGCCGATAAAGAGCCAGAGAAGAGACCTTATGGCTAGGGAGGGGCCGAGGCGGGGGCCCGGAGCCGTTTCCCCGGATCATGCCCGCTTCCGGATGGTCGCCAGGGAGGGGCAGACAGGGATTTATCAGTGCGAGGAGGAAACCTTCCATGAAACCGTCTCGTTCCCCTTTTGCCCCCGTCGCCGGGCTTCTGGCAGCCCTGGCGATTCTCTTCTTCGGCCTTCCCGCCTTCGCCGATGAACTGGCGGACCTCCAGGCGGCCATCAAAGCCCGGGGGGCCCGCTGGCAGGCCGGGGACAACCCCATCGTCCGCCTCCCCCAGGAGAAGCGCAAAGCCCTGGTGGGGCTGATCAAGAAACACGAACCGGAGGAGGCGGAACCCCTCACCGCGGCCGCGGAACCCCTCACCGCCCTGCCCCCCGCCCTGGACTGGCGCAACAATAACGGCAACTGGGTCACCCCGGTGCGCAACCAGGGGACCTGCGGCAGTTGCTGGGCCTTCGCCACCGCCGGGGCTCTGGAGTCCTACCAGCTGCGCCTGAAAAACACCCCGGGGGTGGACCTCAACCTGGCGGAGCAGGTGCTGGTCTCCTGCTCCGGGGCCGGCTCCTGCAGCGGCGGCTACATTGGCGCCGCCTCCAACTACATCCGGGACACCGGCCTGCCCCTGGAGAGCTGCTACCCCTACACCGCCACCAACGGCAGCTGCAGCAATGCCTGCAGCACCGTGTTCAGCGCCACTTATGACATCGACTCCTGGGCCTACGTCTGCACCACCTCCCCCACGGTAAGCGCCCTGAAAAACGCCCTCTACACCTACGGCCCCCTGGTCACCACCATGGATGTCTATTCCGACTTTTACTACTATAAAAGCGGGGTCTACCACTATACCTCCGGCAGTTACCAGGGCGGCCACGCCATTCTGCTGGTGGGCTATGACGACACCCAGCAGGCCTTCCTGGCCAAAAACAGCTGGGGCACCGGTTGGGGCCTGAACGGCTATTTCTGGATCGGCTACGATCAGCTGGCCCCTAACAGCGCCACCCCCAGGGGCTGCGAGTTCGGCTATTACACCATCGCCTACCAGGGCGCCAATCCGGCCCCTCCCAGCCCCAGCTGCACCTATAGCGTCTCCCCCACCGGCTTCACGGTGCCGAGGCTGGGCGGGAGCGGCTACAAGATCACCGTCACCGCCTCGGCCACGAGCGGCTGCAGCTCCTGGAAGCCCAGCGCCAGCGTCAGCTGGATCACCATCAGCTCGCCCACCGAGTATGTGACGGGCAGCGGCACCGTGGTCTTCTCGGTGGCCCCCAATTTCACCCGGAAGGTCCGGGTGGGCACCATTTCCGTGGCCGGCACCACGGTGACGGTGACCCAGAAATTCAAATGACCCTCCTCATCCCCGGGGGAGGGCGGCGGCAGCCCGCCCGCGGGGAGACCGCCAGGGTAGGCAGGTGATCTCCCCCTCCCCGCCCGGCGCGGCACCACCGGCATCCCCACTCCCTAAGACCGGGAATTTCCTCTGAGTTCACCCCCGTCAGGGCCGGATCAAAGTTTTTCGGCGCTCCTGCCGAAACAGAGGGCAGGACAAGGCCGGCCAGCGGCCTGGGGAAGGCAGGCCGCAAGGCCGGACCCGGGAGGGGAAAAAATGCCGGAGGAGAGGAAGGTTCAGAACAGGAAGGCCTCCGCCTGGTTTCCCCCGGAGGCCGGCAACGTCACTCTGGAGCTGGCCCTCATCCTGCCCCTCCTCCTTTTCATCCTGGGAGGGGCCCTGGATCTGGGGATGCTCTTCTGGGAAAAGCAGGTCCTCACCAATGCCACCCGGGAGGGGGCCCGGGCCGCCATCAAGGCGGTGGATGACACCAACACCGTGCGGCCCGCCCTGACCCAGAGCCAGGTCCGGCAGATCGTCCAGAATTACCTCACCCGGCACCGCATCAAGGACGCCAGCGGCCAGCCCCTGGTGCTGAACGACAGCCAGTTCAGCTACACCTGGGAGTACAGCGCCTCCGGCACCCTGGTGACCGTCGCCCTCAGGCAGATCCCCTACCGGATGATGCTGCTGCCCAATTTCCGCTCCTTTTTCGGCTACACCCGGCAGCCCGGCGACCAGAATTTTTTCCTTCAGGCCCGCACCATCATGGCGGCGGAATGGCATGTCAGCGTGCCGCCGCCGCCCTAGCCTGGGCAGTGCGGGCCACTGGAGCCACAGAGAGAAGGACCCGGCCATGAACAGGTTGAGGCTGATGGGCAACTTCAAGTGCCTGGGCCAACGGAACCAAAGAGAGAGACTTATGACACGCCGGAGATTTTGGCAGGAGGACCGGGGAGTGGCCCTGCCCCTGATGGGCTTTGCCCTGGCGGCGGCCATCGGCATTCTGGCCGTCACCATTGATCTGGGCCATCTGTTCATGGTGAAGAGTGAACTGCAGCGGGCCGCGGACGCCGCCGCTCTGGCCGGGGCCCAGCGCCTGTTCGTGTCCCCGGGCAGCAGCCAGGTGAGGCCCATCTCCCTGGACTGCTCCCGGGCCGTGGCCGCCGCCCGGACCCTAGGCACCGCCAACCCCACCGACGCCGAGCCCCTGCCGGGCGGGAGCCTCACCATCCGGGTGGGCTATTATGATCTCACCACCAAGGCCTTTACCGAAACCGGCTGCAGCAACCCCCTCACCGTCAACGCGGTCCAGGCGGTGGCCACCAAGCCGGTGCAGCTCTATGTGGGCGGCCTCATCACCGGCAGCAGCACCGTCACCCTGACCGCCCGGGCCATCGCCCTGAGCGGCGCCGTGGGCCAGGTGCCGCCAGGCACCAAAACCCTGCCCCTGGCGGTGGATAACGACAAACTCCCGTCGGTAGGGCAAAAACTGGTCATCCATCTCAACCCCACCCCGGGGGACGACGGCTGCTGGCACACCTTCTTCTGGCAGAACCCCGCCTCCTCCCTCATCCGGGATATCATTGAAGACAGAGTGGAGACCCCGCCCCTCAAAGTGGGGGATTTCATCAAGGTGAAAGAAGGGGTGGATGACGCCAGCCTCAAAAAGCTGGGAGACATCCTCAGGGACAAGGGAGGCACCTGGAATGTGATGCTGCCGGTGATCCCGGCGGACTCCCACACCGGCTGGGCCGAGGTCCGGGGATTCGCCGCCATCCGCCTCACCCTGGTGGACGCCAGCGGCCAGGACAAGCGCCTTGAGGCGGAAACCCTCAATTACTACGTGGCGCTCCCGGGGCCCAACCCGGAGGCTCCACTTATTTCGGCCTCCTCGCCGGCTCCCCCTCTTTGGTGCGATAGCCCCCACGAGATCAGGGGCCGGGCTGGGACCGGGTGATGGGCGAGGGCGGACCGGCCGGCGGCAGGATGGAGGCGCTCCTGTCCTGAGAGGAGTACCCGGCACACTCCCTTGAGGCAGGGAAACGCTCCTGATCACGATGGGGTGGGATAGGGCACTGGGGTGATCCTGCGGCACCGGATGCCAGGTCTCAAGGCGATAAGGACGCGGGCAGAGGAGGGCATTTCAATCAGGACCGGGCTCTCCGCCGGTTGGCCGGCACAGAACCCCGGCGGGGGGAGCGGCAGGGGACGCAGGCGGGGGGGGAGTCGCCGGGTTCCCGTCGCTCCCCGGAAATTTTTTCCCTTCTGCCGGCGTGGGCCCGCGGTGGCCGAGGGCGGGTCAGAAGTCCTTGCCGGCCGGGGAGGAGGGCTCCGGAGGCGGCGCGATGCCAAAGACCGCGATGCCCTCACGCTCGGCCAGGGCCAGCATCTCCTCCCGGTCGAAGATCAGGGTGGTGCCCGCCTCGATGGCCAACACCTTTGCCCCCACCTCGGCCATGGTGGCGATGGTGGTGAGCCCCACCGCCGGCTGGTCGAAGCGCAGATCCTGCTGGGGCTTGGCCACCTTCACCACCACCGCGCCGGGCCCGGCCAGCCGGCCCCCCCGCCGGATGGTCTCATCGGTGCCCTCCGCCGCCTCCACCGCCGCCACCACCTGATGGCGCACCACCACACACTGGCCGATGTCCAGCCGGCCGATCTCCTTGGCCAGCTCATAACCGAAGGCGATGTCCGTCATCTCCCGGCGGTTGGGCCGACGGCGGGTCAGGGGTCCTGCCGGGGCCAAAAGCTCCTCCTGGAAGAGGGTGGCTGAGCAGACGGTGATGCCCTCCCGCTCCATCTCCGCCGCCACCTCCCTCAGGAGCCGGTCATCCATCCCCGCCCCCGCCCGCCGGAGGACGTTCAGGGCCCGGAGATCCGGGCGGAAGTGATGGAAGAGGCGGCCCCGGTTCACCCCACCGGCCATGAGGGCCTGGGTGACGCCCGCCTCCTTCAGGATGCGGATGATCTTTCCCAGCTGGCCCACATAGACCCAATGGAGCTCGTCCACCAGCTCCGCCAGGGCGGGGTCGGTCTCCTGGCGATGAGCCACGGCAATGACCGTGAGGCCCCGGCTTCGGGCGGCCCGGGCGCACAGAAAGGGAAACTGGCCGTTACCCGCGATGAGTCCGATTTTCCCGGCCATTGGCGGGAGTGATGCCTCGCTCGGAGGTCTCCACAAAGGTGAGGAGGTGCTGCACTTCCGGGATGTGGCCCCATTCCTCCCGCACCCGGGCCACCGCCTCCTTCAAGGTGCCGGGGGCCAGAAACAGGAGATCAAAGGCCTGACGCAGGGCCTGAATGGTGGCATCGCTGAACCCGGCCCGTTTCAGGCCCACCAGGTTGAGGCCCATGAGCTTGGCCCGGTTGCCGTACACCAGGCTGTACGGGGGTACATCCCGGGCCACCGCCGAGGCCCCGCCCACAAAGGCATGGCGGCCGATGCGGCAGAACTGGTGGATGGCGGCCAGACCGCTGATGATGGCCCGGTCTTCCACGATGATGTGGCCCGCCAGGGTGGCGGCGTTGGACATGATGACGCCGTTGCCGATGATACAGTCGTGGGCCACGTGGGTGTAGGCCATGAAGAGGTTGCCGTTCCCCACCCGGGTGACCCCGCCCCCCGCCGCAGTGCCCCGGTGCAGGGTGGCATACTCCCGGATGGTGTTGTCATCCCCGATGATGAGCTCAGTGCGCTCGCCCTGGAATTTCAGGTCCTGGGGGATCTCTCCCACCGAGGCGAACTGGAAGATGCGGCAGCGGGCCCCGATGGTGGTGTACTCCCGGATGACCACATGGGGGCCGATCTCGGTGTCGGCGCCGATGACCACGTGGCCGGCGATGATGCTGTAGGGGCCCACGGTGACCCCCGGCCCCAGCTCCGCGGCGGGGTCCACGATGGCGGTGGGGTGGATGTGCGCCATCCTCACTCCCCTTCACTGCCCACTGCGGCCATGAGCTCCCCTTCCGCCACCAGGGTCTGATTGACGAAGGCCTTGCCGGCCATCTTGTAGAACTTCCTGCCCCCCCGGATGGTGGTGAGCTCCATGATCAGCTGATCCCCGGGCACCACCGGTTTGCGGAAGCGCATCTTGTCCACCCCCATGAGATAGATGGCGGACTCCCCCTGCAAATCGGGAGTCGAGAGCAGGGCCAGAATGCCCCCCACCTGGGCCATGGCCTCGATGATGAGCACCCCGGGCATGATGGGATTGTTGGGGAAGTGGCCCGGGAAGAAGGGCTCGTTTAAGGTGACGTTTTTTAAGCCCACCACCCGCTTGCCGATCTCCAGCTCCAGGATGCGGTCCACCAGGAGAAAGGGGTAGCGGTGCGGCAGCAGCCGCTTGATCTCGGCCAAATCCAGGGACGTGGGTGCGCTCATGACTCCGTCTCGGGGGAGGTGGCGCCGGTGAGGGCGGCCACCTGTTGCTCCAGTTTCTTCAGGCGTCGGTAAAGGTCCGGCAGCTTGACCATGACGCCGTGCATGGCCAGGAATTCCTTATAGGGCCGGGCCGGGGAGCCCAGCATCACCTGGCCGGGGCCCACGGAGTGGGTGAGGGCGCTTTTGCCCCCCACCTGCACCCCGTCCCCCACCTCCAGGTGGCCCACCACCGCCGCCTGGCCGCCCAGGACCACCCGTTTCCCCAGCTTGGCGGAGCCGGCGACCCCCACCTGGGCCACCAGGATGGAGTGCTCCCCCACCACCACATTGTGGGCCACCTGCACCAGATTATCGATCTTGGTGCCCCGGCCGATGCGGGTCTCGCCCAAGGCGGCCCGGTCGATGGTGGTGTTGGCGCCGATCTCCACTTCGTCCTCCAGGACCACGATACCCAGCTGGGGGATCTTCTCGTGGCCCTGGGGGGTGGGGACATAGCCAAAACCATCGGCGCCGATGACCGCGCCGCTGTGGATGATGACCCGGGCCCCGATGCGGCAGCGGTCCAGGATGGTGACCCGGGGGTGGAGATAGGTGTCGGGGCCGATCTCCACCTCCCGGCCCAGGATACACCCCGGGCCGATGGTGACCCGGTCCCCCAGGCGGCAGCCGTCGCCGATGAAGGCGAAGGGGGCCACGGAGACCTCCGCCCCCAGCTGGACGCTCTGCCCCAGCCAGGCCCGGTCGCTCACTCCCGGCCAGCGCCAGGGCGGGGGGGCAAAGAGGGCGGCGGCCCGGGCATAGGCCAGATACGGCTGGGGCACCACGATGCAGGGGCGGCCCAGCTCCGCCCACTCGGGAGCGACGAGGAAGGCTGCCGCCCGACTGGCGGACACCTTCTTCAGGTATTTCTTTTGGGCGATGAAACTCAGATCCCGGGGGGTGGCCTGATCCACGGCCGCGATCCCGGAGATCCGGAGATCCCCCGGCCCTCTGAGCTCTCCGCCCAAGCGGGTTGCCAGTTCCGCCAGTGTGTATTCCATGAGGGATTCGGCCCCGCGGGAAGAAGGAGGAGCGGCCCCGGCCCGGCCGCCCCCGCCTGGCGTGCGGGAGAGTCAGGCCCCACAGCCCAGACGGCCGTTATTTGAACCGGGCCCGCACCTTCTCGGTGATGTCCAGGTTCTTGTTGCGCACGAAGATGCCGGCCTTGGGGAGCACCAGGTCCAGCTTTTCCTCGTTGGCCACCGCCTCCACCGCCTGCTCCAGTTTCTTCATCAGGGGCCCCAGTTCCTGTTCCTGGAGTTTGGCCAGGGCCTTGTCGGCCTCCTGGGCGGATTTCTGCAGATCGCTGGCCTTCTTCTGGAGCTCCTCCTCCTTGCGCTTGCGGGCGTCCTCCTTCATGACCCCCTTTTGCTTTTCGAACTCTTCAATCTGGCGGGCCAACTCCTGGCGCCGCTGCTCCAGGGGACGCCCCATTTCCTCCATCTTGCGCTTCAGGGTATCCTGGATGCGTTTGCCTTCGGGGGACTTGCCGATAATGTCGTTGACATCCACCACCCCGATCTTGACCTGGGCCGCGGCCCCGGCGGGGGAGAAGGCCAGCAGCGCCGCCGCCGCCAGCACGATGAACCATCCGAACATGTAATGCCTCCTTATGAAGTGCCCAGCCAAAATAACCCGAAAGAGATTCGGGTGAAAGCCACAGGCGCCGCCGTCTCAGAAGGTGCCGCCCATGGTGAATTCCCAGTTGCTCTGGCGCTCCCAGGGCTTGGGGGAGATGTTGTAGCCCCACTCGATCCTGAGCGGCCCCAGAGGGGAGTACCAGCGGATGCCGGCGCCCACGCTGGTCCTGAGGAAGGGCGGCGTGGGGAAGCTGCCGTAGACGTTGCCGGCATCAAAGAAGGTGACCCCGGTGATGCCATATTTCTTGATCAAGGGCACCGGGAAGCGGTATTCCAAGTTGAACTGCAAAAACTTGGTGCCGCCCACCCGCTGCCCCGTGGTGGGGTCCCGGGGGCTGATGTCGGCGAAGGTGAAGCCCCGGATACTGTCAATGCCGCCCAGGTAAAATTTCTCATAGGCCGGCAGGGCCCCCCAGGTGAGGACGTTCATGTAGCCGCCCCGGAAGTGGAACACCCCCACATGCCCCCACCATAAGGGGATGTACCAGCCGGACTCCAGGATGTAGCGCATATAGGCGGTATCGCCCCCCAGCCCGGCCATCTCGATGGCGATGCTGTTGTCGGAGCCCCGGGTGGGGGTGAAGAGGGCGTCCCGGGAATCCCGCCGCAGCATCAGGGAGATGGCGCTGGTGTTTTTGATGGTGGCCGCCTCCTTCAGGATGGGGGAGGCAAAGGGGGACAGGTCCGAAATATTGACGTTTTCAAAGCGGTAGGAGCCGTAGATGCGGGTGTACTTCCAGCGTAAGGGATGGGAGAGGCGCAGGGAGCCGCCGATGCTGCGGCGGGTGTATTCGTCGAATTCCCGCTCCCAGTTATAGACGTCGAACCCCACCGCCAGGGGCCGGTCCAGGAAATAAGGCTCGGTGAAGCTGAGGCGGAAACGGGTGGAGATGGCGCCGAGGATGCCCTGGACCTTGAGCTGCTGCCCCCGGCCGAAGAGATTGGCCTGGCTGACCTCCACCATGCCCACCAGGCGGTCCTGGGTGCTGTAGCCCATGCCCACCCCGAAGGTGCCGGTGGGCCGTTCCTTGACGGAGATCTTCAGGTTGATGCGGTCCGGGGCGCTCCCCGGGGAGGTGCTGAAATTGACGTCCTCGAAGTACTCCAGGCGCCTGAGGTTGCGCACGCTTTCCTTGAGCTTGGTGGCGGAGAACTGCTCCTGCTCATAGACCCTAAGCTCCCGGCGGATGACCTTGTCCCGGGTCTTGACATTGCCCGTCACCTCAATGCGCTCGAAATAGACCTTTTCCCCTTTGCGGATATCAAAGACGATGTCCACCCGGCGGGCTTCCTCGTCCTCCTTGATGAGGGGGGTGATGTCGGCGTTGGCATACCCCTGGTCGGCGTAGAGGTCGCTCAGGTTGCTGATGTCATTCTGAATGATTTCCCGGCTGTAGATTTTGCTTTTGGTGATGCCCAGACGCTTGAGAAGCTTGTCCTTATCCTCCAGGAGGTCCCCCTGGAGGTCCACCTGGCCCATCTGATATTGGGGCCCTTCCTGGATGGGGATGGTGATGTAGATATTGCCGCCCTTGATGTCGATTTTGGGCTCCCCCACCTTGGCCTTGATGTAGCCTTTGTTGTAGTAGGCCGCGGTGATCTTTTCCACATCCCGTTCCAGGATCTCCCGGTTGAGTTTGCCGGCGCCGGTGATGAAGGTGAGGAGGGTCTTTTCCTTGGTCTCCATCACCTTTTTTAGGTCCTTGGACTTGATGGCGGTATTGCCTTCGAACTTGATCTGTTTGACAAAGACCTTGCCGCCTTCGTTCACCAGGAAGGTCAGGGTCACCTCCGTGGGGGTGACCTGATCCAGGCGATAATCCACCGTGGCCTCGGCAAAGCCCTCGTCGCTGTAGAGCTTCTTGATCTTGTTGACGCTCTCCCGGATGGCGGCTTCGGAGGCGATGCTGAAGGGTTTGAGGTCCACCACCTCCAGGATCTTTTTCTGTTTCAGCTTGCGGTTGCCCTGGACCCGGATCTCCCGGATGGCGGGCTTCTCCTCCACGAGGACAGTGAGCACCCGGCCGGCGGGGGTGTCGCTGACACTCAGTCTGACATCGGTGAAGTAGCCCATCTTGTAGATGGCCTTGAGGTCCTCCCGCAGGCGGGCCGGGGCCAGGACGTCGCCCTCCCGGGTCTGCATCACCCCCAGGACCGCGTCCTTTTCGATGCGGCGGTTGCCCTTCACCTCGATGCGGGCGATCTTCTCCCGGCCCAGGATCTTCTGGGCGGTGTCCTGGGCCAGCTGGCGGCTGAGGCCGGTGAGAGCCCGTAAGCCGGGGCCTTCCGCCTTCAGGGTGGCGGGCGGGGTGCGGCCGCTCACCTCCACCAGGCGGGTCTCCAGGGTCAGCAGGTCCCCCACCAGCAGCAGGCGGCCGGAGACCACGATGTCCGCCCCCAGTTTCTGCCCCACCTCCCGGGCCGCGGGGTCGGGGAGGATATCCGCCGGCCGGGGCACGGCTTTATCCACCTCCTCCGGCGGGAGGACGGTCAGGCCTTCGGCCTTGAGACGCTCCTGAAATTCCTCCCGCACCTTGCGGCCCCAGAGTTCCTGGGGTTCCTTGGCCAGGACCGGGAAGGGCAACACCGCCACCTTTTTGATCACGATGTCCTGATCCTGGGCCCACCCCAGGGCCGCGGCGGTCAGCAGGACCGCCAGCACCAGTGGGAAAAGGGGTCGCGCCACTGCAGTCAGCCTCCCCGCAGGATTTCGGCCTTGCCGTCTTTCAGGGTGATCTCCCGGTCCAGCTCCCGGGCCAGCTCAAAGTTGTGGGTGACGATCACCGACGTCAGGCCTCGGGTGCGATTCAGGTTCAGGAGCAGCTCCTGGACCTGGAGGGCGTTTTTGGGGTCCAGATTGCCGGTGGGTTCGTCGGCCAGGAGCGCGTCGGGCTTCAGCACCAGGGCCCGGGCCACCGCCACCCGCTGCTGCTCGCCCCCGGACAGGGTGGAGACCCGGTGGCGCAGACGGTCCTGAAGACCCACCTGCACCAGGATCTCCTCGGCCAGCTCCTGGGCCTGTTTCCAGGGCAGCCGGGCGATGAGGGCCGGCATCATGACGTTTTCCAGGGTATTGAATTCCGGCAGCAGATGATGGAACTGGAAGACAAAACCCACCTTGCGGTTGCGGAAGGCGGCCAGGGCGGTGTCGTCCAGTTTGAAGACCTCCAGCCCGTCCCACAAAATACTCCCGGCGGTGGGCCGCTCCAGGGTGCCCAACAGATGCAGCAGGGTGGATTTCCCCACCCCCGAGGCCCCCACCACGGCCAGAGTCTCCCCGGCATAGATGTCCAAATCCAGGCCGGTGAGGACCTCCACCACATTGCCGTTGCTGATGAAATTTTTCACCAGCCCCCGGACCTGGATCTTCACCGGCCGGGAGCTGTCCTCCCTCACTGTGGTCATCGTGACCTGCCCGGCAGGTATTCCACCTTATCACGTTCCTGGGGGGGCGTCAAAATTTTTGGCACCCGGGCCCGTCGGTCACTCATAGCGGATGGCCTCCACCGGGTCCAGGCGGGAGGCCTGCCAGGAAGGGTACAGGGTGGCCAGAAAGCTGATCCCCAGGGCCGCGGCCACAATCATGGCCACATCCCCCACCTGCACCTGCACCGGCAGGGTGGAGAGCCCATAGACGTAGCCCGGGAGCTTGATGAATTCATAGCGCTTGAGCAAAGCGCAGGCCCCCACTCCCAGGATCAACCCCATCACGGTGCCGATGCCGCCGATAATGAGGCCGTTGGCGATGAAGATCTGCATGATGCTCCGCCTTGTGGCCCCCATGGATTTCAGGATGGCGATCTCCTTGGTCTTTTTCATCACCATCATGAACAGGGTGCTGGCAATGCCGAAGGCCGCCACCAGGATGGTGAGGGTGAGGATGATGAACATGGCCACCTTCTCCAGCTTGAGGGCGGAAAACAGGGTGGCGTTCATGCGCATCCAGTCCCGGGTGTAAAAAGGGGGGCCCAGTTGGTCGGCAATCCGTTGGGCGATGCGGTCCGCCTGGTAGATGTCCTGGACCTGCACCTCCAGGCCGGTGACCTTGTCCCCCAGGCCCAGGAAGGCCTGGAGGCGGGGGATGCTGACATACACCAGGCTGGCGTCAAACTCATACATGCCGGTGTGGAAGACCGCGGCCACCTTGAAGGACTTCATCCGGGGCATGCGGCCCATGGGGGTGAGCGTCCCCAGCGGGGAGATGATGTTGAGATAGTCGCCGGGGTGCAGGTTGAGGTTGCGGGACATTTCATTGCCGATGGCCACCGGCGGCGGATCCTCGGGGCCTCCCTCCGCCAGGGCGGCGAAGTCCCCCTCCACCACCTGGATCCCTTTGGGGCCGCCGCCCTTGATGGTGGGCACATCCACCGCCCGAAGCACCCCGCCGGCGATGTTGCCGGGGGCGGAGAACATCACCTGGGTATAGATGAAGGGTTCCGCGGCGACGACTCCGGGAAGCCGGCGGATGGCCGCCGCCACCTCCTGGTAGTTCTCCACCGGCTGGCCGTGCTTCAGGACCAGGACATGGGCGTTGACGCTGAGGATTTTCTTTTTCAGGTCCTGGGTGAAGCCGGTCATCACCCCGATGACGATGATCAGGGTCATGACCCCCACCGCCACCCCCAGGGTGGAGATGAGGGTGGACAGGGAAATGAAGCCTTTCTGGCGCCGCACCCCCCGCAGCAGCCGCACGGCCACAAAGTTTTCGAAAAAGCCCACAGACATCACCTCTCGGGGCGCAATTGCGGAAAGAGGATTACATCCCGGATGGAGGGGGAATCGGTGAGGAGCATCACCAGCCGGTCCACGCCGATGCCCTCGCCGGCGGCCGGGGGCATGCCGTACTCTAGGGCGGTGAGGAAATCCTCATCCACCGCGTGGGGGCTCTCTTCGTCCCCGGCCAGATGGGCGGCCAGCTGGGCCTCGAAACGCCGGCGCTGATCCAGAGGGTCGTTGAGCTCGGAGAAGGCATTGGCCATCTCCCGGCCGGCGATGAAGAGCTCGAAGCGGTCCACCACCTCGGGATCGTCGTCGTTGCGCCGGGCCAGGGGCGAGGTCTCGGCGGGGTAGCCCAGGACGAAAGTGGGTTGGACGAGCCTGGCCTCCACGTGCAGGTCGAAGAGCTTGGTGAGGGCCCGGCCGTAGCCCTCCCCGGGCCTCAGCACCACTCCCTCGGCCCGGGCCCGGGCCACCAGGGCCTCCGGGTTGCGCACCACCTCCGCCGGGATGCCCCCCACCTCGGTGAGGGCCCGCCGGAGGTCCAGGCGGCGCCAGGGCGGAGTCAGGTCCACGGCCTGGCCCTGATAGACCAGCCGGCAGGTCCCCAGGAGCTCCCGGGCCACAAAGCTGAGCATCTCCTCAGTGAGCTTCATCAGGTCCTCATAGGTGGCGTAGGCCTGATAGAACTCCAGCATGGTGAACTCCGGGTTGTGCAGGGTGGAGAGGCCTTCATTGCGGAAGTTGCGGTTGATCTCATACACCCGGTCGAAGCCGCCCACCAGCAGGCGTTTGAGGTAGAGCTCCGGTGCGATGCGCAGATACAGTTTGGTGTCCAGGGCGTGGTGGTAGGTCTCAAAGGGCCGGGCGGTGGCCCCGCCGGGGATGGGCTGCATCATGGGGGTCTCCACCTCCAGAAAGCCCCGGTCATCCAGGAACTGGCGCAACAGACGGATGATGCGGGCCCGCTGGATGAAGACCTGCCAGACGGACGGGTTGACGATGAGGTCCAGGTAGCGCTGGCGGTAGCGCCGCTCCACGTCAGTGAGGCCGTGATACTTCTCCGGCAGGGGCAGAAGCGACTTGGTAAGGAGCACAAAGTCCTGCACCGCCAGGGTGAGCTCCCCCGTCCTGGTGCGGAAGAGCGTCCCCACAAAACCCACGATGTCGCCCAAATCCAAGCGGCGGAAGAAGCGGAAGCGCTCCTCCCCCACCACGGGCTTCTGGACAAAGGCCTGAAGACGGGCGGAGCCGTCCTGGAAGTGGCAGAAGGCGGCCTTGCCGAACTCCCGCATCAGCATGAGGCGGCCGGCCAGGCGGAAGGTGTGGGGCAGGGCTTCCAGCTCTTCGCCGCTCAGACCGCCGAATTCGGTCAGGATCTGGGCCAGGGTATGGCTGGGCCTGAAGCGGTTGTAATAGGGCTCAATGCCCATCTCCCGGAACTGCTGGAGCTTTTCCAGGCGCTGGGCGACGAGGCGGTCCACCGGCTGCATAAGGTCCCTGAGGCGCAAGATGGTGAGACTGGATCCACCGGGTGGTAAAAGCGGGGACAGGGTTCTTATCCCACCCTTGCCCGGGCCCCCTCCCCCAACCCCTGACGGGGGCAGAAATCCGCACCCCGGTCCCCGGTTGCGATTATGAGGGGTCAACAGTCTCAAACTGTATGTTTGTAGATTTTTCCCGGCTTTCCGTCAAGGGGCAGAAAACGGAAAGACGGCACCCTGCCCGGTCAGGTCACGGCCAGAGGCGGTGCCGCCAGGCGCGGGCGGCCCGGGCCAGGGTCTCATGCCGGGCCGGCGCCAGGCGGTCCAACGAGCGGGCCACGGGGGCCAGCCGGGGGTGGCGGGCGAGATAGTCCCGGTGGGCGGCGACAAACTCCCAGAAGAGGCCGTCCAGAGCCTCGCACCAGGGGCCGGGTGGAAAGTCGCTCATGCGCAGGAGATAGCGGCTGCCGGCAAAATAGGGCTTGGTCATCATGCGGCCGCCGTCGGCGAACTGGCTCATGCCGAAGACATTGGGCACCATGACCCAGTCGTAGGCGTCGATGAAGAGCTCCATGAACCAGCGGTAGACCTCGGCGGGCGCCACCCCCAGCAGAAGGAGGACATTCCCCACCACCATGAGGCGCTCGATGTGGTGGCACCAGGCCAGGGCGAGGACCCGGCGGAGCACCGTGTCCAGTGGGGGCAGGCCGGTGCCGGCGGTATAGAAGGCCGGGGGCAGAGGGCGCTCGTGGCCGAAGAAATTGGCCTGGCGCTGCTCCTCCCCGATGAGCAGATAGGCCGCCCGGACATACTCCCGCCAGCCCAGCACCTGGCGCACGAAACCCTCCAGGGAGTTGAGGGGCACCGGGTGCTCCCCGGCGAAGGTCAGGGCCGCGTCCAGCACCTGGGCCGGGGTGAGCAGCCCCACGTTCAGCAGGGGCGAAAGGAGGGAGTGGAAGAGAACCGGCTCCTGGTGGGAGATGGCGTCCTGATAATCCCCGAAACGGGCAAGCCGCCTGTGGAGGAAATCCAGCAGCCAGGCGTGGGCCTCTTCGTGGGTCAGGGGCAGCCTAGGGCCACCGGGGTCGCCGGGATGGTCCGCAAAGCGCGCCGCAACCCATTCCCGGGCGGCGGTCCACTCCGGGTGCGGGGGAAGCTCCGGCAGCGGTGGGACGGCCAGACCCCGGGGCAGAGGGCGGCGGTTTAAGGTGTCATAGGTCCAGCGGCCGCCCAGGGGCTTTCCCTCCGCCAGCAAAATGCCCCGGCGCCGGCGCTGCTCCACATAGAAGGAGGTCTGGGAGAGGCGCCGGGTGCGGGCGCCGTAGTCCTGCACCTCGTCTACGGTCAGAAGAAACCCGGGGGAGTCCAGGAGGGTGAGGCGCAGGCCCCGCCGGGCGCACAGCTGCCGCAGGCGGGCCAAAAGGGGGGTATCGGCGGGGTCCAGGGTCACCAGGCCGGTGACGCCCAGCCGGAGCAGTTCCCGCTCCAGCCAGGCGGGGTCGGGGGTGGAGGGGCACTCCAGGTAATGCACCTGGTGGCCTTTCGCCTTCAGGCGCCGGCGATACAGCCGCAGGGCGGCCCGGCGGAAGGTCAGGGTGCGGCGATGGTAAGCGAAGGCGGTAAAAAAGCGGGGCTCTTCCGCCAGCACCACCGGCCGCCGCACGGCCAGGCCCGGGTGGGGGTCAAAGAGCTGGTGCGGGAAGATCAGGGTGACGTCCATGACTCCCCGGACGGCAGAGGTGGGAAGGGCCCGAGAGGCGGTCACCCCCGCAGACGGGTCGGACCTCAGGGGGCGGACCGGGTCCCGGGTGTCTCCCCCGGGGCATTAAGGTAGATCACCACCGGCTGCCCCACCGCCGCCTTGAGCAGGCGGGCGGCGTTGCCCCGGTTGACGGCGATTTCCAGGTAGCCGTGGCTGCCCAGGAGGGCCAGGGGCTCCCCGGGGCCCACCTCCGCATAGGTGGGGCTGAGGCGCCGCAGCACCACCCCGCCGACATGCAGACGGAAAGAGGAAGTCTCCCCCAGCCAGCCCAGGAGCCTCTCCCCGGGCAGGTTGGTGATGAGATTGCCGAAGCGGTCGATGTAAATCACCTGGCCCTGGGCCACCTCCGGCGTGAAGCCGGCTTCCGGCAGAGGCAGGGGCACGGGAGTGTGCAGGACGGGCCCCAGCTGCCCCAATTCCACCCCCAGGGAGAGGTGGGCCGCCACCGGCGCGAAGACATCCCGGCCATGAAAGGTGGTGGAGATGTGCGGCCGGAAGAAGGTGGGGGTCTCCAGGGAGACGATGGTGCATTCCGGGGTGGCGCTGGGCCAGGAAGCCGCGGCGGGGGTGGTGCCGGCGAAGACGAAATGGAAGAGGCCGTTGTCCGGCCCCACCCAGAACTGCCCTCGGCAGCGGGCCGCCAGGCCCCGACGGTGGGTGCCCACTCCGGGATCCACCACCGCCAGGTGGATGGTGCCGGGGGGAAAGTAGGGGGCCGCCTCCGCCAGCACAAAGGCGCCGGCGATAATGTCCTGGGGCGGCACCTCGTGGGTCAGATCCACCAGGGTGACTTCGGGGTTGAGGCCCAGGATGACCCCTTTGAGGCTGGCCACATAGTGATCCCGGGTGCCGAAGTCGGTGAGGAGGGTGATGATGGGCCTGGGCCGGCGAGGCTCGGACATGGGGCAGCTTCCTGGCCGTTTTTGAGGGGCGGGGGAGCCGAAGCCCTCCGCCGCCCTCCCCCTCAGGGGGGAGGGAACCGCACCGGTCTCACATTAGCACAAAGCCCCATGGGGCACAAGCACCGGAGCGCCGGGAGCGCGGCCAGGAGCTCACCCGGGCAGCCCCGGGGACGGGGTCCCCAGCAGTTCCGCCACCTCCTGGCGCAGGCGCTCCACCGGCAGGGCGCCGGCAAACCTGCCCCGGCCGTTGATGTACACCAAAGGGGAGGGGTAAGCCAACGACAGGAGCAGCTTGGTCTGGGGCAGTTGCAGGGCCTGGGGGTCCTTGAGGACGTTGACGTATTTCACCCGCACCCGCCCGGGAAAATCCTTCTCCAAGGTGAGGGCCAGGGCCCGGGTTTCGTATTCCAGATTGAGGCCGTGGCTGTGCCCGTGGCCGGGGCCGTGATGGTGATCGCAGCCGCAGCCGCAGCCCCCGGAGGCCGGGCCGGGGGCGTCATAGACGACGATTTCCACTTCCGGGGTGGTCATACTCACCTCCAGGCGCCGCCGCGCCGGCGGCGGGGACGGATGAACCAGGCTCAAAACCCCCTTCCAAGGAATATGGGGCTCGGAGCGGGAACCGGGAGGACTGACCTCCCTCTGAATCCTTAATTTTTATTGTCGCGCCGGGCGTTTGGAGGCCCAAAAGAATTTTCGCCCCTGAAAGGCTGATATTTTCCCGGCAAAAGGGTATAAAGGAACAGGGGGAAAAGGAGGTGGGAGCCGCCGGAGCTCAGGGAAAAGCCTATGAGGAAATGCCGGAGTGATGCCGCCGTGCACCTTGGGACTGAAAAGGAGGTCGCCCATGTATCAGATGTACAGGCCTGTGGTCATTTCCGAAACCGGCGAGCGACTGGGCACCGGCTGGCTGACGCCCCTGCCCGATTTGCGGGATTACACCGAAGCCAATCCCAACGTGGCTACCCTGGTCAAAAAACTCAAGGTCCCCAAAGGCACCAAGGAATTGAAGGCCTTGCCGCCGGCGGTGGACCTCCGGGCCTGGTGCTCCCCCGTGGAGAATCAGAAAAGCCTGGGGTCCTGCACCGCCCATGCGGCGGTGGGCATTGTGGAGTATTTCCAGCGGCGGGCCTTCGGCAAGCATCTGGAGGGCTCCCGGCTTTTCGTGTACAAAGCCACCCGCAACCTCATGCAGGTGACGGGGGACACCGGCGCCTGGCTGAGGAACACCATGGCGGCCCTGGTGCTGTGCGGGGTGCCGGAAGAGCGCTACTGGCCCTACACCGACAAGACCCCGGATTTTGACAAGGAACCGCCCAGCTTTGTCTATGCCATTGGCGACAACTACGAGACCCTGACCTATTTCTGCCATGACCCCCAGGGGGCCAATCTGCCCGGGAGCGAGGTGTTGGCCAGCGTCAAGAAATATCTGGCCGCGGGCATTCCCTCCATGTTCGGCTTTTGGGGCTTCCCCTCCTTTGACCACACGGATGTCAAGGGCGGCATCCCCTTTCCCTGCCCCGGGGAGAAGGCGGAATGGGGCCACGCCATCGTGGCGGTGGGCTATGATGACGCCAAGAAGATCAAAAACACCAAGTGCAACAAGACCACCACCGGGGCCCTGCTCATCCGCAACTCCTGGGGCCCCGCCTGGGGCGACCAGGGCTACGGCTGGCTCCCCTATGACTATGTGCTGAGCAAGCTGGCCCTGGATTTCTGGTCCCTGCTCACCATGTCCTGGGTGGACAGCGGCCAGTTCGGGCTGTAATTTGTGGGGCGTCCTCGCGGGGCGGCCGGAGGATGCCCCCCACCCACAGCCAGAGACGCGCGTATGACCGAGAAGCTGGATATCGTGCAGGCCATTGAACTGGCCATCGCCCATGAGCTGGAGGCCCGGCGCAGTTACCTCACCCTGGCCGAAGAGGCCGAGGACCCGGAGCTAAAGCGGCTGCTCATTGAAATCGCCCAGGAGGAGGCGGGCCACGAGGCCAGCCTGCGGAGCCGCCTGCGCCTCTATGAGCAGAAGCAGCTCCTGCGGGACACCATCTGCCGCTACGTCAGCGACCGGGTGGTGGAGGAGATCCTGAAAAACCCGGAGGCCCTGCGCCTGGGGGGCGAACGCCGCCACCTGACGGTCCTCTTTGCCGACATCAAGGGCTTCACCACCCTCTCCGAGACCATGGATCCGGCCCGGGTGGTGGAGGTGTTGAACGACTACTTCACGGAGATGGTGGACCTCATCTTTGCCCACGAGGGCACCCTGGACAAGTTCCTGGGGGACGGCCTCTTTGCCTTCTTTGGCGCGCCCCTGGAGGTGCCCCGGGCCGCCAGCCAGGCGGTAAGCTGTGCGGTGGCCATGCACCGGCGGCTGAAGGAGATGCAGGCCGTCGGGAAAACCCCCCTTCAAGGGATGCGCATCGGCATCAACACCGGGGAGGCCATCGTGGGCAATATCGGGCATGCCCGGCGCATGGACTTCACCATCATCGGGGATATGGTGAATGTGGCCGCCCGGCTGCTGGAGGTGGCCCGGGAGCTGGACGCCGGCATCGTCATCAGTGAGGCCACCCAGCGGGAGGTGGCCGGGCAGTTTGACACCATCCCCGGGCCGGCGGTGGTGCTGAGGGGCCGCCGGGAGGCCACCGTCAGCTACCTGGTGCCGGTGCCCTGAGGGAGGGGAGGCCCCGGGGCCCGGGAAAAATTTTGTGAAAATTTTCTATTGACATTCCCCGCCATCTAGTCTAATTTCCGTTCTTGGCATCCTAGGGAAAATGTGAAGAAATTCACGTAGGCGCATAATGGCCGGGGAGAGGCCTCCTTGGCGGTTGTAGCACCGGCCCACCCCGGAGACCTGGGACCAGCGGCAGCACGAGAGCAGATTCGGCCAGAACTTTAAGAAAGGGGAACAACATGGAAATGATCGGCCATGGTGGGAAACCACTGGTAGAACGGGTCATTGCCGACAAGACCGAAGCCAAGAAGAAGATTGCCGGCCTGAAGACCATGCCCGCCTCCCGGCAGATGGCGACGGAGTGCATCAGCATCGCCTACGGCTTCTTCTCACCCCTGGAAGGCTTCATGAAGCGGGCCGATGTGGATGCGGTCTGCAAGAAGATGGAGCTGGCGGACGGCACCCTGTGGAGCATTCCCATCGTTTTTGACATTTCGGACCAAGAGATCGCCGAGTATGGGGTCAAGGAAGGGGAGAGCATCCTCCTCACCTACGACGACAATCCCCTGGCCATCTTCGAGATCGAGGAGATCTTCACCTATCCCAAGGACGAGATGGCCTTTGATGTGTACGGCACCAAAGAGGAGAAGCACCCCGGGGTGGCCCGCACCTATGCCTATAAGGACAAGTTCCTGGGCGGCAAGATCACCCTGGTGAACGAACCCAAGATCCGGGAGCCCTTCACGCCCTACTTCCTCACCCCCCGGCAGCACCGGATGAAGTTTCAGGAGCTGGGCTGGCAGCGCATTGTGGCCCACCAGACCCGGAACGTGCCCCACTCCGGCCATGAGTGGCTGATGAAGCACGCCTACATCGCCGCCCATGGGGAACTGCCGGTGGAGTCCATGGAGGTCATCGGCAAGGCCATCTCCGGTGTGTTGGTGAACTGCATCGTGGGCGAGAAGCGGGCCGGCGACTACATCGACGAGGCCATCGTGCTGGCCCAGGACGGCCTGAAGAAGTACGGCTATTTCCGGGAAGACATCCACATGACCACCATGACCTTCTGGGATATGCGCTATGCCGGTCCCAAGGAGGCGGTGCACCATTCCATCATCCGGGCCAATCTGGGGCTCACCCACCACATGTTCGGCCGGGACCACGCCGGCGTGGGCACCTACTATGAATCCTACGAGGCCCACCGGTTGCTGATGAGCATCCCCCGGGAGAAGCTCTTCATCACCCCCATCTTCGTGCTGGAATGGGTCTATTGCCCCCACTGCGGCGAGGTCACCTGCATCGGCCTGTGCGGCCACTGGAATGAGCACCAGAAGTTCAGCGGCACCAAGATCCGCTCCATCCTCATTGACGAGGTCAAGCCCACCCGCCTCATCTTCCGGCCGGAGGTCTTCGATATCGTCATGGAGGCGGCCAAGAAATACGGGTTCGGCTCCCCCTTTGTGGGCCCGGAATATCTGGCCAAGGCCAAACCGGCCTTCAGCATCGAGCCTCTCTAAACCCAGGCTGTTGGCGGTCATCACGCTGAGGAGGAAGGGACATGGCAGAGACATACCCCATCAATATATGGATCAACGAAGAGCGCTACAAAGAGCTGCAGGCCGCGGGCCTGGCGGACCTGTTGAAGGAAGAGCTGGCCGGCATGAAGGTTCTGGCCGTGCCCTGCACCGCCGAGGAGCGGGACAAGGTGCTGAAGCTCTTCCCCATGGCCAAGTTCGATGCCGCCACCACCAAGTCCATTGAGCTGCTGCCCAAGTATGTCAAGGACAAGATCTACGAGATGGTGGTGAAGCGCAAGAAGCTGAACGTCATGAGCGAATTCTGCCACCTGTTCGAGAGGGCCGGGGACGCCTTCTGGAACCAGGAGATCGCCTGAGGGATGGCCAGCCGCCCCCCGGGGCGGCGGGAGATATTGGGAAAGGCGGCGTGGGCCCCTTTCCTGGGGACAGCTAACTACCATTCAACCCTAAACAGGAGGTTTTTCCCATGCCGAGTTTTGTGATTGTGGAAAAATGTGACGGCTGCAAGGCCCTGGACAAGACCGCATGCCAGTACATCTGCCCCAATGACCTCATGGTCTTGGATCCGGAGAAGAAAAAGGCCTACAACCAGGAACCGGAGCAGTGCTGGGAGTGCTTCAACTGCGTGAAGATCTGCCCTCAGCAGGCCATTGAGGTGCGGCACTATGCCGACATCATGCCCCTGGGCTCCAGCACCTTCCCGCTGCGGGGCACCGACTCCATCATGTGGACCATCAAGTTCCGGGATGGCAAGACCGTGAAGCGGTTCAAGTTCCCCATCCGGACCACCCCGGAGGGCTCCATTGACGTCTTCAAGGGCAAGACCCTGCCCAGCGTTGATGACCTGCGGAAACCCGGCTTCTTCACCGGCCCGGCCCGGACCGAGTAACCACGCTGCCCAAATTCAAGGAGGGACAACATAATGGCTCTGGAAAGAGAATTCTGCAAATGGTCTTATTGTCAGAAGCCGCCGGTGGAAACCATTGAGACCGACTTCCTCATCGTGGGCGGCGGCATGGCGGCCTGCGGTGCGGCGGTGGAAGCCATGGCCTACGCCAAGCAGCTGGGCCTCAAGGTCACCCTGGTGGACAAGGCGGCTCTGGACCGGTCCGGCGCGGTGGCCATGGGGCTGTCGGCCATCAACACCTACATCGGCCCGGAAAACCCGGTGGACGACTACGTCAAGTATGTGCGCACCGACCTCATGGGCATCATCCGGGAAGACCTGGTGCACTCCCTGGGCTGCCACGTGGACCAGAGCGTCTATGACTTCCAGGAGTGGGGTCTCCCCATCTGGCAGAAGGACGCCGAAGGCCATACCGTGGACGGCCAGGTGGCCCGGGACGAGGGCCTGCCCCTCCTGAAAGACGGCGGCAAATGCTGCCGGTCCGGCCGCTGGCAGTGCATGATCAACGGTGAGTCCTACAAGGTCATCGTGGCCGAGGCCGCCAAGAACGCGCTGGGGATGGAAAACATCTACGAGCGCGTCTTCATCGTCAAGCTCCTCACCGACAAGAACAACCCCAACCGGGTGTGCGGCGCGGTGGGCTTCAGCGTCCGGGAGCACAAGACCTTCGTGTTCAAGTGCAAGGCCATGCTGGTGGCCTGCGGCGGCGTGGTGAACGTCTTCCGGCCCCGGTCCGTGGGTGAAGGTCAGGGCCGTGCCTGGTATCCGGTGTGGAACGCCGGCTCCACCTACGCCATGCCCGCCGAGATCGGCGCCAAAATGGTGCTGATGGAGAACCGGTTCGTCCCGGCCCGCTTCAAGGACGGCTACGGCCCGGTGGGCGCCTGGTTCCTGTTCTTCAAGGCCCAGGCCACCAACGCCTACAACGAAGACTACATGACCAAGAACTGGGAGCGGGTGAAGCAGGAATATCCCGGCTACGCCGACTCCCCCGGCACCTGCCTGCGGAACCATGCCGCCATGATCGAGATGCGGGAAGGCCGCGGGCCCATCCTGATGCACACCGACAAGGCGATGCAGGAGCTGGCCAAGGTGCTCTCCAAGAAAGAGCTGAAGCACCTGGAAGCGGAAGCCTGGGAAGACTTCCTCGACATGTCCATCTCCGCCGCCAGCCTGTGGGCCTCCATGAACATGGAACCCGACAAGGTGCCCTCCGAGATCATCCCCTCGGAGCCCTATCTGCTGGGTTCCCATGCCGGCTGCGCCGGTCTGTGGGTCTCCGGTCCCTCCAAGAATTATCTCGGCGCCCCCGATGACTGGTTCTGGGGCTATGACCGCATGACCACCGTGGAAGGCCTGTTCACCGCCGGTGACGGCGTGGGCGCCTCCGGGCACAAGTTCTCCTCCGGGTCCCATGCCGAGGGTCGCATGGCTGCCAAGGCCGCCATCGCCTTCATCCTGGACCACAAGGACGACAAACTCGAGCCGGGTCAGAACATCGACGACGTCATCGCCGAGATCTACCTGCCCTTCGAGATCTACGAGAAGTACAAGGACTACACCACCGCGCCGGACATCAACCCCAACTACCTGCGGCCCAAGCAGATCCAGAGCCGCCTCCAGAAGATCATGGACGAGTATGTGGGCGGCATCGCCACCATGTACATGACCAACAAGCCCATGCTGGAAGAGGGTCTGCGCCGGCTCACCTTCCTCAAGGAAGACGCCCAGCGCATGGCCGCGGCGGATCTGCATGAGCTGATGCGGGCCTGGGAGCAGTATCACCGCATCATCGCCGGTGAGGCCCACCTGCGGCACATCCTGTTCCGGGAAGAGACCCGGTACCCGGGTTACTACTATCGGGCGGACTTCCCGAGCATCGATGACAACAAGTGGAAGGTCTTCACCATCTCCCAGTACGATCCCAAGACCAACGAGTGGAAGTTTGAGACCAAGCCGTACGTGCAGCTGGTGAAGTAACTTCCGCGCCATCACCCCGGGGCCCCGCGGGGCCCCGGGCCCGGATGATAATGGCCGTGGTCTTGTGTCTGCACCGCCACGGCCATTTTTCTCAGGAGGGATGAGCCCGGGCGGCATCCGCGGGCCTGGGCCGGCGAAAGCTCAGCCGGCCGCCACCCGGCCCCGCCTGCGCCCCTGGGGAAATCCATGACATCTGCCGCAACTTTCCCCCAACCGAACCCGCAAATCCGGTCTGAGCCACGGACCCCGGAACCCGCCGCACGCCTATCGGGGTTTCCGGAATGTCTGAAGGAGGATTGGTGTGAACGCCGCTGATCAAAAGATTCTGGTCATCGGGGGAGGCATGAGCGGCCTGACCGCGGCTCTGGAAGCTGCGGAAGCCGGCACCCAGGTGATCCTGGTGGAAAAGGAACCCTATCTGGGCGGCCGGGTCGCACAGCTCCACCGATACTTTCCCAAACTCTGCCCGCCCACCTGCGGTCTGGAGATCAATTTCCGCCGGATCCGGGAGAATCCCAACATCACCTTCTACACCCTGGCGGAAGTGACCCAGATCTCCGGGAGTGCGGGCAATTTTGACGTCACCGTGACCCTGAAACCCCGCTACGTCAATGACCGCTGCGTGGCCTGCAATGCCTGCGCCGAGGCCTGCCCGGCGGAGCGGGTCAATACCTTCAATTACGGCCTGGACAAGACCAAGGCGGCCTACCTGCCCTACGACATGGCCTTCCCCTTCAAATACGTCATCGACCCCGAGGCCTGCGTGGGGGACTGCGGCCAGAAGTGCAAGGAGGCCTGCGCCTACGAGGCCATTGAGTTGGACATGCAGCCCCAGACCCTGAATTTCCAGGTGGGGGCCATCGTCCTCTCCGGGGGCTGGGAGCTCTACGACATCAGCCAGGCCGACAACCTCGGCTTCGGCCGGGTGAAAAATGTCATCACCAACATGCAGATGGAGCGCCTGGCGGCCAGCAACGGCCCCACCGGCGGCAAGATCCTGCGGCCCTCCGACGGCGCCGCCCCCAAGAAGGTGGCCTTCGTGCAGTGTGCCGGCTCCCGGGATGAGAATCACCTGCCATATTGCTCCTATATCTGCTGCATGGCCTCCCTGAAGCAGGCCACCTACCTCCTGGAACAGGATCCGGAAGCCGAGGCCCACATCTACTACATCGACCTGCGCTGCCCCGGCCGCTATGAGCAGTTCCTCTGGAAGGTCCGGGACATGGCGGGGGTCAAGCTCATCCGGGGCAAGATCGCCAAGGTGGAGCAGGAAGTGGGCAGCGACAACGTGGTGGTCACCGCGGAAAACACCCTGGGTGAGGGCAAGCTCACCGCCGCCTATGACCTGGTGGTGCTGGCGGTGGGTATGGTGCCGTCCACCAAGAATGCGCCGCTGCCCCTGCCCCTGTCCTACACCCCGGAAGGCTTCATCATTCCGGAGCTCCTGCCCGACGGCATCACCGCGGTGGGCAGCATGAAGAGCCCCTTGGATGTGGCCAAGTCGGTGCAGGAAGGCACCGGGGCCGCTCTGAAGAGTCTCATCAGTCTGGGCGGGAGGTAGTCATGGCACTGGAAGAACGGAAATACGCGGCATATCTGTGCAAAGGCTGTGGCATCGGGGCCGCCCTGAACTTCGAGAGTCTGGCCAAGATCACCAAGAAAGAAGGTAAGATCCCGGAGGTCAAGGAGCACGACATCCTCTGCAGCCCCGACGGCCTGGAGATGATCAGGAAAGACATGGCCGAGGGCTTCAACTGCCTCCTCATCGCCGCCTGTTCCCCCCGGGTGAAGTACGAGGAGTTCGACTTCCCCGGTACCCTGGTGGAGCGGGTCAATCTCCGGGAGCTGGTGGCCTGGACCCAGGAACCCAACGAAGAGCCCACCCAGATGCTGGCGGAAGACTATATCCGCATGGGGGCGGCCAAACTCAAGAAGGCGGATCTGCCGGAACCCTGGCAGACGGAGCCCATCTCCAAGACCATCCTGGTCATCGGCGGCGGCGCCGCCGGTCTCTCCGCCGCCCTCACCGCCGCCCGGCAGGGGTATCCGGTGGTTCTGGTGGAGAAGGAGGCCCAGCTGGGCGGCTACGGCGCCAAACTCTATAAATCCACCCCCACCGGCTACCCCTATTCCGCGCTGGTGGACTCCCCGGTACACGCCCTGGTGAAGGAGGTTGTGGCCGAGCCCAAGATCAAGGTCATGACCGGGACCGAACTGGTGCAGTGCGCCGGCCAGCCCGGCCTGTTGGATGTCACCGTGAGCCGGGGCGGCGAGGAGGAGACCTTCCGGGCCGGGGCCATCGTCCTGGCCGCGGGCTGGCGCCCCTATGACGCCAGCAAACTGGACAAGCTGGGCTACGGCCTCTCCCCGGACGTGGTCACCAACGTGGAGCTGGAGGAGATGGCCAGAAAGGGCAAGATTACCCGGCCCTCCGACGGCAAGGCGCCCCAGCAGGTGGTTTTCATCCAGTGCGCCGGGTCCCGGGATCCGGAGCATCTGCCGTATTGCTCCGATTTCTGCTGCGCCACCAGCCTGAAGCAGGCCCTGTATGTGCGCCAGCAGAACCCGGAAGCGGTGGCCATGATTCTCTACAAGGACATGCGGGTCCCGGGGGTGGCGGAGCTCTTTTATAAAGAGGCCCAAAGCGACCCCGGGGTGATGCTCACCAAGGCGGAAGTCACGCAGGTGGAGCCCAGGGGCGGCAAGCTCCTGGTGAAGGCCACCGACAGCCTCCTGGGCCAGAACGTGGCCTTCGAGGCGGACCTGGTGGTGCTGGCCACCGGCATGGTGCCGGCCACCGCGGACAACCCGGTCCTCAACCTGGACTACCGCCAGGGGCCGGGTCTCCCGGATCTGGAGCTGTACAACGGCTTTGCCGACAGCAATTTCATCTGCTTTCAGTATGAGACCCGGCGCACCGCCATCTACGCCGCGGGCGCGGTGCGGCAGGCCATGCGGATGCCGGCGGCCATCGAAGACGGCGCCGGCGCGGCCATGAAGGCCATCCAGGCTCTGCAGCACATCGAGGCGGGCGTGGCGGTCCATCCCCGGGCCTGGGACATCACCTTCCCGGATCCCTTCATGCAACGCTGCACCCAGTGCAAGCGCTGCACGGAGGAGTGCCCCTTCGGCGCCATCGAGGAGGACGAAAAGGGGACACCCTTCTACAAGATCAACCGCTGCCGGCGCTGCGCCACCTGCATGGGGGCCTGTCCGGAGCGCATCGTCAATTTCAAGGATTACAGCGTGGACATCATCGGCTCCATGATCAAGGCCTTGGAGGTGCCGGAGATCGAGGACGAAGAGGATCCCAAGGCGCCTTTCATGATCGTGGGGCTGGTGTGTGAAAACGACGCCTACCCGGCCTTGGACGCCCTGGCCCAACACCGGCTGAAGCTGCCGCCCAACATCCGCTTCATCCCCTTGCGCTGCATGGGCTCCTTCAACCTGGTGTGGGTGTCTGACGCCCTTTCCCGGGGGGTGGATGGCCTGGTGCTGCTGGGGTGCAAGTACGGGGACGACTACCAGTGCCACTTTGCCAAGGGCAGCGAGCTGTGCGCCTACCGGCTCACCAAGCTCTCGGAAACCCTGGACAAGCTGGGACTGGAGGCCGACCGGGTGCAGCAGTTCCAGATCGCCATCTCCGAATTCGATCGCCTGCCCAGCCTCCTGCAGGAGTTTGTGGACCGGGTGAGAGAAATCGGCCCCAACCCCTTCAAGGAAATGTAGGAGGTATGATCCATGGCTGACGAAATCCTCATCAAACCGGATCTGAAGTTCGTCCAGCGGATCATGGCCGCCGGGGGGCAGGACGCCAAGAAATGCTACCAGTGCGACACCTGTTGCGTGGTCTGCAATCTGACCCCGGAAAACCACCCCTTCCCCCGGAAGGAGATGCTCCAGGCCCAGTGGGGTCTGAAAGAGGTCATCAAGAGCCCGGACATCTGGCTGTGCCACCAGTGCAGTGACTGCACGGTGCACTGCCCCCGGGGTGCCAAGCCCGGGGAGGTGCTGGGGGTACTGCGGCAGATGTGCATCGAGAATTATGCTATCCCGCCGCAGCTGGCCCGCATGGTGGGGGACCTCCGCTTCCTGCCCCTGCTCATCGCCTTTCCGGTGCTGCTCCTGCTCGCCGCCCTGAAGGTCACCGGCCGCCTGGCCATCCCCGAGGGGACCATCGTGTTTTCCAAAATGTTCCCCTGGTGGATGGTGGATATCATCTTCATGGGCGCGGCGGCTTTTGCCGTGGCGGTCCTGGCCCAGGGAGTGATGCGCTACTGGCGGGACATCAATACCAGCCCCTGGGCGGTGAAACTGCAGGGGAGCGTCCTGGCCAACCTGATCCCGGTGCTGCAGGACATCCTGCTGCACAACCGCTTCAAGAAATGTGAAACCACCTACGCCCGCAGCCTCAACCACCTCCTGGTGGTGTTCGGCTTCATCACCCTGGGGCTGGTGACGGCCTGGGCCTTTGTCCGGGAATGGGTCTTCCATTGGCCGGGGCCCTATCCCTTCTTCAGCCCCTTCAAGATGTTGGCCCTGTTGGGCACGGCGCTTTTGATCTACGGCATCTACCAGATCATCGTGGCCCGGCAGGCCAACGCCGACAAAGCGGGCTTTGGCACCTACTTTGACTGGCAGCTCATCTACATCGTGGCGGCGGTGGGGATCACCGGCGCGGGCTCCTGGCTGTTTCGGCTGCTGGGAATCGCCTCGCTGGCCTATCCGGTGTATTTCCTGCACCTGACCAGCGTGTTCATTCTGTTCTTCTTTGCGCCCTACACCAAGCTGGCGCACCTGGTCTACCGCACCGTGGCCATGCTGTACGCCCGCATGTCGGGCCGCGGGTTTTAAGGCAGGGATAACGCTCCTGGCCGGGGCCGGAGGTGAGGCCCCGGCGACAGGTGACGGATGGGGGAGGGACGGCCGTCGGCGGGTGCCCTCCCCTTTTTTGCGGGCGCTTTCCTCCCCTTTGCGGTACAATAAAACATCCCCAAGCAGGGGGCACCCGCCCGGTTTTTTCCGGCGGGGGGAATTGCGGGCCGGACGCCCGCCCTGCCCCCATCGGACTTCAGAAGTCACACCTGAGGAACACGACCATGGTTGATTTGAATATGAAGGTGGTCCGCCCGGTGAAGATGACCCCGGAGAGCCGGTTCCGCTTCAAGTGCCATCCGGGGGTGCCCTGCTTCACCGAATGCTGCGGCCGGACCACTATCATCCTGACCCCGTACGATATCCTGCGCCTCAAAGGCCGGCTGGGCATCGACTCCGGGGATTTCCTGGAGCGATACACCCGCCGGGAGGAGCATGAGCAGTCCGGCCTGCCCCTGGTGATCATGGACATGCCCCGCTACGGCGGCAAATGCCCCTTTGTGCGGCCGGTCACCGGCTGTCTGGTGTACAGCGACCGCCCTGCCACCTGCCGCTACTACCCGGTGGGCCAGGGAGTGCTCATCACCGAGGAGGGCCTGGATGAGTTCTACTTCCTGGTAAGAGAGCCCCACTGCAAGGGGTTTGAGGAACAGGACGAGTGGAATGTGGAGACCTGGCGCAAGGATCAGGGCGCGGACTATTATGACGAGATGAACCGGGAATGGAAGGCCATGATGCTGAGGCGCTCCAGCTTCGGCAAGCCGGACATCACGGAACGGGAGCAGGACCTGTTCTACATGGTCATGTATGACCTGGATCAGTTCCGGCGCTTCATTTTCAAGAGCCGTTTCCTCACCATCTTCCAGGTGGATGACGACACCCAGCAGCGCATCTGGGAGGACGATCTGGAGCTGTTGCGCTTCGGTTACAAATATATCAAGATGGTCTTCAAGATTTCCGACGACAAGAGCCTGTCCCTGGCCCCCCAGGAGGCGGTCCCGGCGGCCACCTGAGGCGGGGCGGGAAGGCCATCCCGGCCAGGGCGGGCATCCCGCGTCCCTCCCGGGGCCGCAGGAGGAGGGCAGATGGCCGCAGACACGCAGGAAACCTGGCACAGCACCCCGGAGATTATCCGCCGGATCCTGACGGATTACCGGGTGGTGGCGGTGGTGGGGCTGTCCCCCCAGCCGGACCGGCCCAGCCATCAGGTGGCCCGCTACCTTAAGGAGCACGGCTACCGCATCGTGCCGGTCAGGCCCGGCTGCTCCGAGATCCTGGGGGAGCGCTGCTATCCCAGCCTGAAGGACGTGCCCTTCCCGGTGGAGGTGGTGGACATCTTCCGCAACGTGGAGGCCATTCCCGGGGTGGTGGAGGAGGCCCTCCAGGTGGGGGCCAAGGCGGTGTGGATGCAGCTGGGGCTGGCGGAGCCCATCGCCGGGGCCAAGGCCCGGGACGCCGGGATGCTGGTGGTCATGGACCGCTGCATGAAAATCGAGCACAGCCGCCTGGCGGAGCAACAATGACTTCCCGGCCGGAGCCAGGCCATCCCCTTAGCGCATGGTCATGACCCCTATGGACACCACCCTCTTCAATCGGGACGGCAAACCGGTGGCCTATATTGCAGAAGACGGGGAATCCATCTATACCTGGGACGGCCGGCCGGTGGCCTATATTTACCAGGACAAGCTCTACGGCTGGAACGGCAGGCATCTGGGTTGGTTCCAGGACGGCACCGTCTTCGACATCTTCGGCTACCGGGCCGGGTTTGTCAAAAACAAATCCCCGGTGCCGGTGCAACTGGAGCCGGTGAAGCTGCCCCGGCAGCCGGCCCCGCCCCGGCAGAATCGCCAGGAGCCGGCGGTCAAACCTCCTTCCATGCACTATGGTTATTCCTCCAAGCTCCTGGAAGACCTGCTGGAGCGGGGGGCCTCCACCTGATCCCCTAGACGGGGAGGGGTGGGGAAAGGGGAGAGCCGCGCCGTCTTTTCCCCCCGCACCTCCCCCCTGAAGCGCCTCCCGGCCCCCATGGCATAGCTGCCGGCGACCCTTCCCCGTAAAGCTTTTCTCCGAGGCAGCCGAAGATAAGGGCATGGACGGGGTGATTCTGCTGTTGGCGGCCGCTGGCGGGGGACTCCTGGGGGCCCTCCTCGGGGGCCGGGGGGTGGCGGCGGCGGCGGCCCGGGTTCTGGGCCGGGAACGGGCCGCCCGGGAGGCCCGCACCCTCCTCAATCTCTTCCAGGCCCTGGAGGCCGAGCTGGGCCAGTCCTGGGAGCGCTACCAGCAATTGGCGGGTCAGGATCTGGAAATGGCCGAGGATCCGGAAGACCTTCCGGGGGCGCGGTGGGCGGCCGCGGGACGGGAGTTTGCCGTGTTTCGTCACTCCGCCCGCCTGTTAGGGGCCCTGGACCCGGCTTCGGCCCGGGAGATCATCACCGCTTACATCCATTTCCAGGCCCTCCTCGAGGAATGGCAGACCCTCACCCGGCTGGCGGACCAACACCGGCAGGTGCGTCTCCAGGCCGACGTCAATCTCTATGAGGTCCGCCATCTCCGGGCCGAGGTGCAGCGCCACCTGGAATATCTGAAACAGCACCACCTGCAGGTGAAAGGCCTGGTGTCGGCCAGTCTGGAGCGGCTGCGCCAGTTCCTGGAGCTGGCCCGCCAGTCCCAGACCCAGGTTGCTATCCGGCTTTAGCAGGGCGTTGAAATAAGTTGTCCGGGGAAGGGGGCCGCACCAACCCCTGCCCCCTCCTCCGAGGCCCTCCCCAACCCCATAAAAGGGTTTGGCTTTGCCAGACTGACCAGATCGGCCAGCCTCACCCCACCGGATTTCGGGAAGGGGTTGTTCCACTGCCTGTCAGGGGGCGGGTTTTCCGGGGCGGTGAGGACGACGGGGCGGTGGGGTGGGTGTTCCTTTGCGAGGGCACCGCCGGCTCCCTGCGGAGCGGCGGCTTCAGCGCCGCTCACTCCAGCGTCTCCGCCGCCCATCAGGAATCCCCTACGGGTGCTCCCCTGGGGATGGCTGAACACAATTCCAACTTGACAGGCTGCTTCCACACGGTTATGTTTAGAAAAACTCCATGAAGGAGAGGGATCATGAAGATCAAGAAAGTGGCCAAGGCCTCCCAGGGCCTGTGCAAGTGCGCCAAATCCTGCTAAGTCGCACCTGACCGACCCAAGGGGACGCCACGGCGTCCCCTTTTTTATTGCGGAAGCGGAAATGCCCAGAAGTGAAAGCGCATGCCCTGATGCCATGACCCCCGAGCTCTGCGCCGTGCATTGTGCCTTTTACCATCCGGACCGGGAGGAGGCGGAAAAATGCCTCGGGGCGGTGGCGGCGACCTTTCTCGGCCGCCGGCGCCCGGAGTGGCGGACCCGACTCACCTCCCCCGTCCCTCCTCCCGGCCCGGGGCCGGCGGCGCTGGCCGCAGCCGGGGCGGTTCTCTGCCGGGCCTGCGCCTTTCGCCGCCACGGCTGTGACTTTGCCCGGGGCGAAGCCGGGGCGCCGCCCTGCGGGGGGCTGAAAGCCATGGCCGGGCTGATGGAGCAGGGGGAGCTGTCCGAGGCATCCCTGGAGGAGCTCTTCCGGGAAACCCTCAGCCGGGCCTACCTGCGTCTGGCGGAGCACGTCTCCCTCAAGCGCCTGGAGCTGCCCTGCCTGTATGACCGGCTGGCGGATGAGCTCTATGAGGTCAATGAAGAGGCCTTCGCCTTCCTGAGGCGCTGCGACGGCACCAATCCGGGGCTGGCCGGGGAGGCGGAGCCGGAGTTTCTGGAGTATCTCCTGGAGGAATCCCTCCTGGCGCTGGCTGCGGCGCCGGCACCCCGGATATTGCGCTGGCGCCCCGCCCCGGTGCCCTCCCTGCGGTATCTGGAGCTGATGCTCACCGACCGCTGCAACCTGCGCTGCGCCCACTGCTATCTGGGGGATGCCGGCGCCAGCGATCTGCCCCTGGCGGAGGCCCGGGCGGCGCTTACGGAATTCACGGACATGCAGGGCCTCCGGGTGCTCCTTTCCGGCGGGGAGCCCCTCCTGTACCCCCAGTGGCGGGACCTTAACGCCGCCTTGCCGGAGTATGAGATCCGGGCGGTGCTCCTCACCAACGGCACCCTGCTCAGCCCGAAGAGGGTGCGGGAATTGCGGGTGCAGGAGGTGCAGGTGAGCCTGGACGGCCTGGCGGAGGGCCATGACCGCCTGCGGGGGCCCGGCACCTGGAAGCGGGCGGTGGCGGGCCTGAAGAGGGTGCAGGACCGGGGGCTGGCGGTGTCCGTGGCCACCATGGTGCATACCGGCAACCTCCACGAGCTGGAGGAGATGGGTCAGTGGCTCAAGGAGCTGGGGGTGCGGGAGTGGAGCCTGGATGTGCCCTGCGTGTCGGGTCGGCTGGCAGAGCACCCGGACCTGAAGGTGCCACCGGAGCTGGCGGCCCCCTATCTGGACCTGGCCTTCGGCGCTGCGGCCCACGGCGCCGCGCCGGGGTGGACCTGCGGCCGCCATCTCTGCGCCGTCCTCCCCGACGGCCGGGTGGCCAAATGCGGCCTCTATGCCCACCGGCCTCTGGGGCATCTCCGGGAAGGCCTGGAAGTCTGCTGGCGGCGCCTCAGGCACCCTCCCATCAGCGAGCTTGAGTGCGCGGCCTGCGAGCATGTGGCGGACTGCCGGGGCGGCTGCCGCTTCCGGGCCGGGGAGGGTTTGGGTCCCGACCCCATCATGTGCGCCCGCTTCGGGGTCAATCCCGCCCGCTTCGGGAGGAGGAATGAAAAGAACTTTTGACCTGTGGCACCGGGCCCAAGAGGAGGGCGGGGAGACCGTTCTGGGCCTCGCCGAGCTGGGCACCCACGCCTGCTATTTGATCTTCGGCTATCTGGAACCGGGCCAGGGCGGCCGGGTCCTGAAGCCAGGGGAGGGCCACGAAGAGATCATCTGCGTGGTGTCCGGGGAGGTGGTGCTGAGCGGCCCTGGCGGACAGCAGCGCCTCCGGGCCGGGGAGGCCGTCTACCTGGTGGGGGAGGAGACCTGCCATTTGGCCAACCCCGGTCCGGAGCGGGCGGTGTATGTGGCGGCCGGCGGCCACAGTCCCGGCGCCCACCACCATTGAGGCATACCAGCACGGCCGGGTTCTCCTCAGGGAGGCAGGCGGCCTTCCTGAGGAGACCGGCCTCTGATGCCGTCGCCTCCCTCCTCACGCCAGCAGGCGGTTGCATAACACCCCTTCGCACAGTCTGGTGGGTTGAGGCAGGCCGATTTTACCCGTGCGGCGAAGCCCAATCCCCTATATGGGAGTGGGGGAAGGGGGCAGGGGTCTGTGACTCCCGGCCCCTTTGCAACCGCCTGCTAAAGCTGCTGGGCCTCCACCTCGGCCAGGGCCTTTTTGGCCTGCAGGAGGGCGCGGTATTTTTCCGCCGCCTTGGCGAAGTTGCCGGCCTGCATATACTTGAGAAGATCCCCCTCCAGTTCCGCCACCTCCAGGCGCTGGTAATAATCCAGGGTCTCCTTGAGGTGCGCCAGGACGATCTTGGCGGTGAGGACCGGGTGGTTGTTGGTGACGTTGGCATCGGGAAAGCGGGTGCCGTGTTCCAGCTCCACCTCCAGGCCTACCCGGAAGTCCTCCAGCCGGATGGGCATGTTCTCCACATTGACGAGCTTCAGGAGCTTGTCGGCTTCCTCCGGCAGGACCTCCGGCTCGGTGAGGGCCGACCAGTCCCGGAAGCCCAACTCCTCGCAGACGCGCTTCACTTCCGCTTTGGTGACATATTCCGGCAGATTCATGCTGCACCTCGCACGGGAAATCCCCCCTTCATGAAGGGCGGGGGCGGGAAGGGCCAGGAGGCCTTTCCCCCTCACACAATAATGCACCTTGGCCCCGAGGGCCAGAGGCAAAGGTGCTTTCCCGGACAAGAATTATTTCCAGGACTCAGATTTCCGGAGAAAGTGGGCATACTCCGGCACATCCCCGTGGCGTTGCCGCTGGAGGTCCTCGTAGGGGGCTGCCAGCCGGCGATAGAGCTCGTCGGCCACATTGTGGAGCACCCCGGTGACCAGGGCGATGAGCCAGTAGCGCCAGGCGCCGAAGCGCAGCTGCACCACCTTCAGAATAAGCCGGGTGAGGGCGTAGTTGAGCAGGCCGGCAATGGCGGCCTCCCCCGGAAGGCTTTCGGCTTCCCGGACCAGAGCGGCGGCCAGGTGATCCAGGTGCTCGTCCAGAGCGGGCCGGTGGGCGGAAGGGATATAGGGCATGGCTGACCTCGCCACAAAGAGAGGTTCCGGAGAGCCAGAAGCGCTTCGGACCCGGGTTGGGTTACAGGGAGTGCATCTTCCTTTCGATGAGATCGGTGATGGTCCGCCGCATCTCGGCTTTGAGAGCTTCCAGATCCGGGACCTCCGGGTGCCAATTGACCCGGCCCAGCCGCAGGTAGCCCAGCAGTTTCCGGAAATACCGCATTTTATAGGGGCCCCGGGGCTTGCGCTTATAGGGATAGATGGGGACTTTCAGGTCCTGCAGCAGAGAGATTCTCGGATCGTCGGGGTCTCCGAAAAAGATGACCGGGATGCCCATGGCCAGGCAGGGCAGGGCGCAATGAATGCGGGTGGTGATGACCAGGGAGGCGTGATTTTTATAGATCTCCAGCAATTTTTTGGCCATGGAGGTTTTGAGATCATCTCCATAGAGACTGGAGACCAGGTGGGTCAGCTTGACTGAGTTTTTTCTGATCTCTGTGGGGAGGGGGATCTCCCCGGTATCCACCAGAAAAACCTTCCCCTCTTCCGGAGGGTGCTCCCTTTTGGGGAAGGTCAGGGTCAGGCAGGCGGAGAAAAAAGCCTCCACCCCCTGCTGCCGCAGTAGATTCATGGTATGCCGGTCACGACAGCCAATGGGTTCATGATCTTTGAGATAACCGATAATCTCGGGGTTTAAAAAATACTGGAGATTCTGTGGATTGGTCCGGATATGGAAGCCGAAAAACACCGGAACGATGCAGGGGGAGGGGGAAAGGAGCGTTCGGGAAACCGGGAAAAATACCCGTTCAGGATGAGCAGATAGCGGTCCGGTTCTGAAACCTGCCTCAGGGAATCCCGATCGAACTTTTTGTCCACCCGGGGGAGGAACTGTTCCGCGGCCACAGATTGGATTTCATCCCCCAGATTGCCGCAAAAATCATATTTCAGGCTGGCGAATTTCACCATCAGTGGGCCTCAGGAGGATTGCAGTTTCTGGGAAAAACGCATCTGCAGCAGTTTTTCCACTTCGTGGGCCGGAAGGTTTTTCACCCCGCCCAGCTGCAAGGCGGCAAAGATGATCAGGGCGGTGTGCTCCAGTTTTTCCATTTTGTTGTAGGCCTCGATGAGGTCCCGGCCCACGGTGAGGGCGCCGTGGCGCTCCAGGATGAGGGCGTCGTAATGCTTGATGAGTTCCCGGATGGCCAGGGGCACCTCCGCGGTGGTGGGGGTGGCATAGGCGGCGGTGGGGATGACCCCCAGGCTTAAGACCACCTCCGGGAGCACGAACTGCTCCAGGGAGGCCCCGGCCAGGGAAAAGGCGGTGGCCAGGGGTGGGTGGGCGTGAATGACCGCCTCCACCTCGGGGCGCAGCCGATAGACCGCCAGGTGCATGGCCAGCTCCGAAGTGGGCTGGCCCTGGCCCTCGATGACCCGGCCGGCGAAATCCACGGTGATGATCTGGTCCTCTTCCAGGAAGGCCTTGTTGACCCCCGAGGGGGTGGTGAGGAGGCCGTCGCCGAATTTGACGCTGATGTTGCCGTCGGTGGCGGCGATGAGATTTTTCTGATGCAAGAGACGGCAGATGCGCACCACCTTCTGCTTGAGCTTCTGTCCGGTGTTCATGCTTCCCCCGGCGTAGGGCGGCTAGAACTGCTTGGTCACGATGACGTTTTCGATCTTGCGCAGATTCTCCAGGGCCGTCTCCGGCCGGGTTACCGCCATGAGGGTATAGAGGCTGTCGATGATGCTCGTCTGACAGAGGCGGGAGGCCATGGCCTCCTGGCGGAAGCGGGTCTCCCGGGAGGCGGTGACCAACACCAGGTCCGCTGCCTTGGTGAGGGGCGAAAGGGAATTGTTGGTGATGCAGATGACCAGGGCGCCGGCTTCCTTGGCCACCCGGGCGGTGTCCACCGGATCCCGGGTGCTGCCGGAGTGGGACACCGCCAGGAGCACATCCTCGGGGGTGAGGAGGGCGGCAGCCATCATCATCAGGTGGGCGTCGGTGATGGCCTTGACGGTCAGGCCCAGGCGGAAGAACTTGTTGGCCGCGTCCTCCACGATGGGGCCGGAGGTGCCCACCCCGATGAGGAGGAGGCTCTTGGCCGCGAGCATGCGGCGGGCCGCCTCGGCCATGGCCCCCATATCCAGGACCTCCAGGGTGTCCTGCAGGGCGGCGATGTTGGCCTGAAAGACCTTGCGCACAATGGTGGCGGGGTCGTCCCCTTCGGCCACTTCCTCATGGAGGCGCTGCAAGGGGGAGACCAGTTCCCGGGCCAAGGCGATCTTGAAATCCTGGAAGCCCCGGAAGCCCAGGATGCGGCAGAGGCGCATCACGGTGGCTTCACTCACCTCGGCGGCGGCGGCCACTTCATTCACCGAGGCGTAGATGGCCACCTCCGGCTTGGCCAGCACCAGATCCGCCACCTTGCGCAAGGCGGCCTTCAGGGAGGGGTAGAGGCCCCGGAGGCGGATGAGGGCACCGGCCTGCACTTCCCGGGGCACCAGGGGGCCGAGGGTCTTGCGTTCCATCCGGTCTCCTCAGGGGGTGAGGAATGTTCCGGTGCCGTTCCGGGGCACCGCCTTCAGGCCATGATGGAATAATACCTGCAAAAACAGCTGGATAGCTCCTTTGGCCCCCGGGAGGTCCGGGGGGAAAAGGAACGCCACGCTCATAGCATGATTCGCCCAAAAAATAAATTGCTAAAGTTAACAAAATAAAAATTTTTTACCGAGAAGGCGACTCCGCTTCCAGGAGGGAGCTGACCAGGGCCAGAGCCTCGGCCCGGGTCTGCACCCGCCCCTCCCATTGGGCCTCCTCCACGGCGGTGAGGAGGTGGCGGAAGCGGGGTCCGGGGGTGAGGTGAAAGATATCCTGCAGGTCATGGCCGGTGAGCAGGCGGGGCTGCCGTTCCTGGGGCTCCAGGCGTTGTTTGAGGAAGCGCCAGGCCTCCTCGGCCAGGGCCGCCAGGGCCGCCTCGGAGTCCGGGGGTTTCTGCGTCCCCCGGGCGGCCAGGCTGTCGGCCATGGCCACGGCAAAGCCGGCGAGGAGGTGGGTTTTCAGGGCCCGCACCAGGCGCCCGAGGGCCCGGGGGGTGAGCTCCCCCCGCCGGAAGGCCGGAAGCAGCAAAAACGGCCGCATGTGCCAGGAGATGATCTGGCTGACCAGACGGGTTTCCGCCTGGCTGAGGCGCAGGCGCCGGGCCGCCTGGGTGAAGAGCTCCACCCCCACCCGGTCGTGGTGGTAGAAGGTGTAGCGTTCCGGGTCGGTGCGCCAGGCCTGGACTTTGGGCTTGCCCACGTCGTGGAACAGGGCCGCCAGCTTGACCACCGCCCGCCACCAGGGGTCGGCGGCCTGGCGGGCCAGTTCCGGCCCCAGGACCGGGAAAAACCGGGCCGGAGCCGCCAGGATGTCATCCAGGCAGGCCACCGCTTCCAGGGAGTGGTGAAAGACGTCCAGGTGGTGGAAGCCGTTTTGGGCCACGCCTTTGCCATCGCAGAGCTCCGGCAGGAGGTGGCAGAAAAGGCGGGCCTCGTCCATCCGCCGCAGCACCTGCCCGGCCCGGGGCGCGGCGAGGAGAGGGAAGAGCTCCTGGCGCAGGCGCTCCCCGGCCACGCCCTCGATCAGGGGGGCCAGCTCCTGAACGGCGGCCTGGGTCTCCGGGGTGAGGGCGAAGCCATGGGTGGCGGCAAAGCGGAAGGCCCGAAGCAGCCGCAAGGGGTCGGCCCGGAGGTTGTCCCGGGCTACCAGGCGGAGCCGTCCGGCGGCGAGATCCTCAAGACCCCCCAGCGGGTCCACCAGGGTGACGGGGCCGCCCCGGAGGAGCTCCTGCAGCTCCAGGGCCATGGCGTTCACGGTGAAATCCCGCCCCCGCAGGTCGCCCGGGAGATCCGGGGCCCGAAACTCCGCCAGGTCCAGGATGTCGGCCCCGGCCACCACCCGGGCGGTGCGCTCCTTGTCGTCCAGCAGGACAAAGGTACCCCCGAGCTCCCGGGCCAGCTCCCGGGCCAGGGCCAGGGTCTGGGCGGAAACCGCCAGATCCAGGTCGGGGGAGTCCCGGCCCAGGAGGAGTTCCCGCACCGTACCACCCACGAGATAGACCTTGAGGCCCCGTTCCCGGGCCAGGCGGAACACCACCTTGAGGGAGGGATGCGAGGCCAGCCGGGCGGCCCCGGTCTGGAGGTGCTGCACCAGGACTGCGGGTGCCATGGAGTTCGGGTAAGTGGCCATCTTAACATTTTTTCCGAGGGGCGGTCGGATTGCAAGTATTGCCTGACCGGGCCTTCCCGGGGGGCGGCGGCTGGTCAACCTGGCCCGGTTCCTTTACAATGAGAGAGAGGCTGAAGCGCCCAATTTGCCGCCGAGGCCAGGGAGACGGGCACGTTGCCGGCCCCGCGGGGATGGCACCATGAACAGCCGCGCCGGGAAAATCGTCTTTGTCTGTCAGCAATGCGGCCACCAGACGGGGAAGTGGCTGGGGCGCTGCCCCCAGTGCCAGGCCTGGGGCTCCTTGGCGGAGGAAACGGACCCCCAGGCTGCGGCCCATATGGTGCCCGGGCCCCGGCCCTCACCCCCCAAGCCCCTGAGCAGCCTGGCGGTCCGGCCGGAGACCCGCCGCAGCACCGGCTTGGCGGAGTTCGACCGGGTGCTCGGAGGAAGCCTGGTGGCCGGCTCCGTGGTGCTGGTGGGGGGTGATCCCGGGGTGGGCAAATCCACCCTGATCCTCCAGGCCATGGACCGCCTCACCGCTACCGGGGAGGTGGGGCTGTATCTTTCGGGGGAGGAATCGGAGGCCCAGGTGAAGCTCCGGAGCGAGCGCCTGGGGCTGTCCTCCCCGCACCTGTGGTTTGCTACTGAGACCTGCCTGGAGAATCTTTTGCGCCTGCTGGAGGAGGTGCAGCCGGTCTGCCTGGCGGTGGATTCCATCCAGACGCTCTATACCACCGGGTTGCCGGCGGCGCCGGGGTCGCTCCCCCAGGTGCGGGAGACGGCCTTCCGCCTCACCCAGCAGGCCAAGGCCACCGGTCTGACGGTGTTTCTCATCGGCCACGTCACCAAGGAGGGCACCCTGGCCGGGCCCATGGTCCTGGAGCATCTGGTGGACACGGTGCTGTATCTGGAGGGGGACCGGTCCCACGCCTTCCGGTTGCTGCGCACGGTGAAGAACCGCTTCGGGCCCACCCAGGAGCTGGGGGTGTTTGAGATGCAGGAGCAGGGCCTGGTGGAAGTGACCAACCCGTCGGCCCTGTTCATGGCGGAACGCTCCCTGGAGACGCCCGGCTCGGCGGTCATCCCGGCCCTGGAAGGCTCCCGGCCCATTCTGGTGGAGATCCAGGCTCTGGTGTCGCCTTCTTCTCTGGCCCTGCCCCGGCGCCAGGCCATGGGGGTGGACCCGGGGCGAGTGTCCCTGTTGGTGGCGGTGCTGGAGAAACGGGTGGGGCTGCCTCTGGGGGGACAGGACATCTACGTCAACGTGGCCGGGGGCGTGCGTTTGAGCGAGCCCGCCGCGGACCTGGGGGTGGCCCTGGCGCTGGCCTCCTCCTTCCTGGACCGGCCGGTGCCGCCGGACACCATCATCTTCGGGGAGATCGGTCTCACCGGGGAGGTCAGGGCGGTGAGCCAGCCGGAGGTGCGCCTCAAGGAGGGGGCCAAGCTGGGTTTCCGGCGGGCGCTTTTGGCCTCCCGCCAGGTGGAGCGGCTGGGGGAGAGGTTTGATCTGGAGCTGGTGGGGGTGGACACCCTGACCGCCGCCATCCGGACGCTGGGGCCGTGAGGGGGCGACGGGGCCGGGGGGCCGAAACGGATCTGGCGCCCGGGGAGGTGCGGGCGCTCCTGGAGGAGGGCGCGGCCGAGCTGGGGCTGCACCTGGGGGAACCGCTCCTCAAGCGCTTCGGCCAGTACCTCACGGAGCTGAAGCGCTGGAACGCCCGGGTGAACCTGACGGGCCTGACCGGCGACCGGGACATCCTCCTCCGGCATTTTCTGGACTCCCTGGCGGTGCTGCCTTTTCTGGGGGAGGGGGGCCGCGTGGCGGATATCGGCAGCGGGGCGGGTTTTCCGGGGCTGGTCCTGAAGCTGGTGCGCCCGGACCTCTCCCTGACTTTGGTGGAATCCCGGGGGAAGAAGGCGGCCTTTCTGGACTACCTGGTGAGCCTGTGGGGGCTTCAAGGGGTGGAGATTGCGCCCGTGTATCTCACCCCCCGGCTGGCGGCGGCCTGGGGGCCCCGGTTTGAGGCGGTGGTGAGTCGGGCGACTCTGAAGCTGAGGTCATTCCTGGCGGTGGCCGCCCCCCTGCTGATACCCGGAGGGCGGGCGCTGGCCCTGAAGGGGCCGCACCTGCCGGAGGCGGAATGGCAGGCGGCTAAGGAGGCGGCGGCCGCTTTGGGGTTCGGGGCTTTGGAACGCCTGGCCTACCGCCTGCCGCTGGTGGGAGAGCCGCGGCTGGTGGTGCAGGCCCGGCGGCTCCCCCCGGAGAGCACGGGATAAACTGGAACATCTCCATGAAATGGAAATTCATCCTGTTTGTGGTGCTGGCCGGGGTCCTGCTGGCAGCGGCGTGGTGGCTGCTGGCGGGGGAGGGCAGCGCGGCCGCGGCCCGGGCCCGCATGGTGAAAGAACAGCTGCAAGCCCGGGATATCAGTGACCCTCGGGTGCTGGCGGCCATGGGGAAGGTGCCCCGGGAGCGTTTTGTGCCCGCCTGGCTGGCCCCCTTTGCCTATGCCGACCAGGCGCTGCCCATCGGCCAGGGCCAGACCATCTCCCAACCCTATATTGTGGCCCTCATGAGCCAGTGGGCCGAGGTACGGCCCGGGGACAAGGTCCTGGAGGTGGGCACCGGCTCGGGCTATCAGGCCGCGGTGCTGGCGGAGCTCACCGATCGGGTGTTCACCATCGAGCTGATTCCGGAACTGGCCCGGCAGGCCCAGGCCACCTTGCGGGAGCTGGGCTACGCCCGGGTGCAGGTGCGCACCGGGGACGGCTACGCCGGCTGGCCGGAAGAGGCCCCCTTTGCCGCCATCCTGGTGACCGCGGCCGCCCCCCAGGTCCCCCCGGCCCTGAGCGCCCAGCTTCTGGAGGGCGGCCGGCTGGTGATCCCCCTGGGCCGCCCCGGGGGCCTGCAGTATCTCAAGAAATACCGCAAAGTGAAGGGAGAGCTCCGGGAGGAAGGCTCCCTGCCGGTGCGCTTCGTGCCCCTGGTCAAGCCGGGGGAATGAGGGGCCGGCCAGGGAGGAGGGAGAAGGGGCCGGGATTGCGGCCTCTGCCTGCTCTCCTGCGCCCTCTCCTCCCACCTTATTTGAGGGAAATCGAACCCTTGGGGCTGCCGGAGCGGACGCGGCTGGCACGGTGACGGCTTCACCCTCTGACCTCCTCCCCCCAATGCCTTACCCCCTTTTCTTTGGCTTTGGAATAATTATTGTTTAGATATGGAAAATAAAATATCCCGTTTCAGGCATCTCCGGTTTTTGGCCCTTTTGCTGATCTGGGGGCTGGGGCCGGCGGCCGCCTTTTCTCAGGAGAGTTCAGTGGCCATAGAGAAAATCATCCGAAGCGAGGCCGAATGGCGTCAGATCCTCACCCCGGAGCAGTACGAGGTCATGCGCCGCAAAGGCACCGAGCGGGCCTTCTGCAGCCCGCTGTATCCCGAAAAACGGGCGGGGGTGTATCACTGCGCCGCCTGTGATCTGCCGCTCTTCAGCTCGGGGCAGAAGTTTGAGTCCGGCACCGGCTGGCCCAGCTTCTGGGCGCCGGTGACCCCGGAACACGTGCGCTATGAGGAGGACACCAGCCTGGGGATGAAGCGCATTGAGGTGCTCTGCGCCCGCTGTGACAGCCACCTGGGGCACGTCTTTGATGACGGTCCGGCGCCCACCGGCAAGCGCTACTGCATCAACGGGGTGGCCCTGAAGTTTGTGCCCCAGGAGAGCAGGTAAGGGGCGGGCGGCCTGAGACCGCCGGGGGTCACGCCTCAGGCGCCGGCCTCCGGCGTGCCGTCGGGGGGCACGAAGGGCTTGAGATCCAGGATGGGGGTGCCGTCATACATGTCCAGGCCCCTCACCCGGAGGCGGTTGCCCTGCACCTCCAGGACCTCCAGGATGGAGAGGCCCAGAGGGTTGGGGCGGTGTGGGGAACAGGTGCTGAAGACCCCCAGCCGCTCCTCCCGGTGGGGCGGCTTCTGGATGAGGCGCTCCGGGGTGAAGGGCGGGCTCTGGTGAAAATGAAAGAGGACCACCAGCCGCTGGCCGGGCCGGATGTCCCTGAGTCCCGCCTCATAGGCCGGATCCACCACCAGATAGCCCTCCAGGTCGGAGACCGTGTAGTGCCGGGGCACAGTGGCGGCGGCCACCGAGACATAGCCGATGGGCCGGAGGGTGATGATCTCCTGTCGCAGCTTGTCCCAATCCATTTCACCTTCCCGCCTGTTGTGAGGGAGGGCCGGCAGGCGGCGGTCCCCTGCCTCACCCTCCCCCCTCAATCTTTTAATGGGGGTGGAAAGGTGAGGGCGGACGAGGGAGCCACTGTGTCCCCGGCCTTCCCGTGGCAGATCGTTGAATAAGCTTATTCGGGGCCAGGGGATACAGACCCCTGGTCCTCCCTGACCCCCTCCCTACCCCCATACAACGGGCAGGATCGGTCAGCCCCTCCCACCAGATTTCCGGTTAGGGGGCCTTTTCCGCCAGGCGGGTCTGGGCGGCCCGGTAGAGGTCGGCAATGATCTCCCGGGAGAGGCGGCCCATGGCCCGGCTGAGGGCTTCGGCCAGTCCCCGGGGGGTCTGGTCGGGCATGGGTTCCACCGCCCGGTAGGATTTCTGGAACATGACCCGGCGGCTCACCTCCCGGATGGGGTAGTTGGTGTCCAGGAGGGTGACGCTGAGGCCCAGCACCGCCTGCCAGCCGGCGGGATGATTTTCCTCCTGCATCTCCGTCACGCCGCCCTCCAGCCGGAAGCGGGCCCGGTCCGGGGAGTCTTCCGTGAACACGGCCTGAAAGAGCCCGGCGTGGCGCAGGTCCCTGACCAGGCTGTCGGTGACCAAGGGCCCGGGGGTGATGCGCCATTGGTGATAGACGTAGGCCTGGCGCTGGTAGGCATCCGGGCGGTAGAGCATGTGGGTGGTGTTGATGGCCTCGGCGGCGGCGAAAGGCTGCACCTTGACGGCTTCGGGAAGGGGCGTCTGGCGCGGGAAGGCAGGGGCGGGATATTCCAGAACATAGCGCTGCACCAGGATGGGGGGGCGGCTGCAGGCGCCGGCGGTCAGGAGCAGGCCCGCCAGGACCGAAAGCGGCCACCACGTCAGGAGAATCCGGCGATTCATGGCTGCACCGTCACCTTTTCATTGAAGCGGGGCCGGGGGCTGCCGCCGAAGAGCACATCCGAGGGCCTGTCCTTCAGCCGTCCCAGGAGGAGGTCCAGGTTCTCCAGGGACTGGTTGAGGCTGGCACCGGTATACTTGATGTCGGCCAGCAGGCGGTTCACCCGGGCCACCGTATCCCTGAGGTTGAGCTCCTCCACTTCATTTTTCAGGGAGGCGGCCACCAGGCGCACCTCCTTCAGGGCATCGGCCCCCTCTCCGAAGACCCGGTCCACCTTGCCCTCCGCCAGGAGTTTATCCACCCGGGCGGTGATGCTCTGCAGATTCCCGATGGTGGCCTCCACCTTTTTGAGGATGTTCTCCATGCGCTCTCCCCGGAAAAAGATCTCGATCTGGGCGGCGGTGGCCTTGACCTGATCCAGCACCCCCCGGGTGTCGATCTCGCCGAATTTGCTCACCACCACATCCACGGACTGCATCAGGCGGCTGATCTCCGACGGCCGGGAGGGGATGACCGGGTATTCGGTGGGGAAGGTGATTTTGGGGGTGCGGGTCAAGTCCTCGGGCCGCTGCAGATCCAGATTGACGAAGACGATGCCGGTGATGCCCGCCAACTGGAGCTGGGCCGCCAGCCGCTTGGTGAGGTCATCCTTCATGTCGATGCGCATCACCACCATGATGAGGCGGTTGTCGGGGGCCACCCGGATGTCCACCACCCGGCCCACGTCCACGCCCCGGTATTTGACGCTGGAATCCCGCTGCAGGCCCTGGACCGACTCATCGAAAAAGGTGAGATAGGTGCGGCCCTTTTCGAAATAATGGCTGGCTCCGATCCAGATGATGGCCACCAGGACCAGGAGGAAGCCCAGGAGGGTGAAAAGTCCCACCACAAACCGGGGTATCTGCCGTTTCACCATACCCTATCCTCTTTCAGCCCTCGGGGGCCCGGCGGTGGAAGAAGTTCACCACCCGGGGGTCGGTGGAGTGCTCCTTGAGATCATGGGGCTCTCCCATGGCAATGATGCCCTTGGCCTCCTTGTCCAGCATGATGACCCGATGGGCGATGGTGAGAATGGACTGCAGTTCGTGGGTGACCACCACCATGGTGGCCCCCAGGCCGGCGTTGAGGCGGAGGATGAGCTGGTCCAGGCCCACGGCGGTGATGGGGTCCAGACCGGCGGAGGGCTCATCGAAGAAGAGGAGGTCCGGGTCCAGGGCCAGGGCCCGGGCCAACCCGGCCCTTTTTTTCATGCCGCCGGAGAGCTCCTCCGGGAGGTAGTCCTCAAAGCCCGCCAGGTTCACCAGCCGGAGCTTCAGGCGCACAATGAGGTCGATGGCCTCCGGGGGCAGATCGGTGTATTCCTCCAAAGGCAGGGCGATATTCTGCCCCAGGGTCATGGAGCCGAACAGGGCGCTGGACTGAAAGAGCACCCCGATCTCCCGGCGCATCTGGGACAGGGCCCGTTCATCGCCGGAGGTGATGTCGATGCCGTTTACCACGATGCGGCCGGCCGCAGGCGGATAGAGGCCGATGAGGTGCTTGAGCAGGGTGGATTTGCCGCAGCCACTGCCTCCCAGGATGACGAAGATCTCCCCCCGGTAGACCTCAAAGGAGACCTTTTCCAGGATGACCCGCTCCCCGAAGGCGCAGGTGAGGTTCTCCACCACGATGATGGCGTCCCGTCCCGGGAGGGCGGCGTCTGGCTCTCGAGGGCTCCCGGTCACCGCAGCCGGCATCACACGAAGGTATAGGGGCGCAAAAACTGGCGCGCCACCGCAAAGGCGGAATCCACCACGATGATCATGAAGATGCTGGCCACCACCGCGGAGGTGGTGGCCGCGCCCACGGCCTCGGCGCCGCCCCGGACCTGAAAGCCGCGCTGGCAGCCGATGCCGGCGATGAGCACCGCAAAGACCAAGCTCTTGGCGGTGCCGTAGAGGATATCGAACAGGGCGATGCTGGCCTGCACCTGCTTGAGGAAGGTGTAGGCGGTGAGGTCCAGGCTCACAAAGCCCACCACCATGCCCCCCAGGATGCCGAAGAGGTCGGCGTAATAGGTGAGGAGGGGCAGGACCACCAGGCAGGCCAGGACTTTGGGGACCGCCAGGAAACGCAGCGGGTCAAAGCCCATGGTGGCCAGGGCGTCCACCTCCTCATTGACCTTCATGGTGCCGATTTCGGCGGCGAAAGAGGAACCGGAGCGGCCCGCCACCATGACCCCGGTCATGATGGGGCCCAGCTCCTGCACCATGGCGATGGCGGTGAGGTCGGCCACATAGATGTGGGCCCCGAACTGCTTGAGCTGCATGGCGGACAGGAAGGCGACGATGAGCCCCAGCAGAAAGCTGAGGAGGGTGATGATGGGCAGGCCGTCCACCCCGACCCGTTTCATGGCGGTGATGACCTCGGCCCAGCGCACCCGCCGGGGCCGGAAGGGCACGGTGAGGAGCTCCAGGATGAGGCCGCCGGTGAAGGTGATGAGTTCGGCGACGTCGGCGATGAAAGCCAGGGTCCAGTCCCCCAGGCGCTCCAGGAACCAGGCCCGCTGCTTGGGTGCCGGGATCGGAGCGGCGAGAAACTCCTCCCAGGAGAGGAGGGCAAACATCCGCCGGGCTTCGGGGCTGAGCCGCACAAACTCGCAGGGAAGGCCTGCGCGCCGGAGTTCGGCGGCCCGCCGGTGGAGCATCAGGGTGGCGGCGGTGTCGAGGAATTCCAGACCCTCCAGGTCCAGGCGGAGCTGCTGCGGCCGGTGACGGGCAATTTCCGCCTCCAGGGCCGCCAGGAAGGAGGTGAGATTATCCAGGGTGAGGCGTCCCTGCACCGTCAGGGTGATCCCCTCGCCCGGCTCCTGGGCCACGCCCAGCGTAAAGTGATGCGCCTTGGGGGCGGACACGGCCATGCCTCACCTCAGATAACCGGCTTGGGGGCGGGCACGGTTTTAGCCCCCGCTGTGGCACCGCCTGGACGGGCCCTTATTCCCGCCGCCCTCCGGCCCCCGGGGCGGGGGCGACCCCTAATTGAGATCAACGGCGAGGAATTCCTCTTCACCGAGGCCCCAGCGCTGCATGACCAGGCCCGGGTCCAGGCGCAGCACCAACAGGCCCGCCAGTTGCCGGTTTTTGAACATGGGGGCCAGGATGAGATAGACTTCTTTGCCGTCGGGGGCGTACAGCCGGGCGTTGATGATGCGGCGGCTCTTCAAGGCCTCCCGCACCGCCTGGTAGTGGGAGTAGTCCTCGCCGATGTTTCTCAGGGGCGGGATGCTGTAAATCAGGACCCCGTCCCGGTTGATGATCCCCAGGCGGAAGGGGAAGGTCAGGGTATCCCGGGGGGCCTCGGGATAGATGGTCATGATGGCCTGCTCACAGGCGCGGGTGTCATTGCGGCAGACCGGTTCCACCAGGACGGCCAGCAGCTTTCCCAGGGTCTCCCGCATCTCCTGGCGGAAGGCGGCGGCGGCGGGACTGAGAGGCTTGTCCCGGGCGGGGCAGCCCAGCCAGAGGAGCCCCACCAGCGCCAGCAGAAATAACCGCCAGCTCAGCCTGTCGTGCGGGGCGCCTGCCATCTTTGCACCTCCGGCCCCAGGGGGGCCCCGCCGCCTGCCGCCGCGGGGCCCTCCCCCAGATGCCATCATTTTTATTGAATCATCGGCGGTTAGCAAGTATTATAAAATCCAGATTTTTGTGCTTTTTGCTCATTTTTTGTAAAATATGTGCATTTGACAGACAGATAGCCTTGGCGTAAAATTCAACGGCGATTCCGCCCGGTTAGCCCTGGAGAACCCAGGAGGCCGTCCCCGGAAAGGGGCGTCTCGGACCAGGAGGCTCAGCTTTCGGGCGGGGCGCCTTGGTCGCAAGGAGGCCGGTCTATGGAAGAATTCCCCCGTATGAAGCGGCTGCCGCCGTATGTCTTCGCCACGGTCAACGCCCTGAAGATGGAGGCCCGGCGGCGGGGAGAGGACATCATTGATCTGGGTATGGGCAACCCGGACATGGGCACGCCGGCCCACATCGTGGCCAAACTCATCGAGGCGGCGGGCAAGCCCAGCAACCATCGGTATTCCGCCTCCAAGGGGATCACCAAGCTCCGGGTGGCCATCTCCGACTGGTACAAGCGCCGCTTCAATGTGGACATTGATCCGGAGACGGAAGCCATCGCCACCATCGGGGCCAAGGAGGGCCTGTCGCATCTGGTGCTGGCCACGGTGATGCCCGGGGATGTGGTGCTGGTCCCCAATCCCACCTATCCCATCCATGCCGCCAGCGTGGTGATTGCCGGAGGCCAGTTGGTGAGCGTCCCTCTGACCCACGAACGGGACTTCCTGGCGGATTTGGTGCAGATCACCGAGCTCATCCGGCCCCGCCCCAAGATGCTCATCATCTCCTTCCCCCACAATCCCACCACCATGTGCGTGGAGCTGGATTTCTTCCGGGAGATTGTGGACTTCGCCAAGCGCCACGACATGTATGTCATCCATGACTTCGCCTACGCCGATCTGGTGTTTGACGGTTACCGGGCCCCCAGCTTCCTGGAGGTTCCCGGCGCCAAGGACGTGGGGGTGGAGCTCTTCTCCCTCTCCAAGAGCTACAACATGCCGGGCTGGCGGATGGGGTTTGTGGTGGGGAACAAGCGCCTGGTGCACGCCCTCACCCGCATCAAGAGCTATCTGGATTATGGCACCTTCCAGCCCATCCAGATCGCCTCCATCATCGCCTTAAACGGCCCCTATGAGTGCGTGGAGGAGATCGTCGCCACCTACAAGGAGAGGCGGGATGCCCTCTGCCGGGGGCTGAACAGCATTCCCTGGCGGGTGGAGCCGCCCAAGGGCACCATGTTCGTCTGGGCCAAAATCCCCCGGAAGTTCCGCAACCATATGAAGTCGTTTCTCTTTTCCATCCTGTGCCTCCGGGAGGCCAAGGTGGCGGTCTCCCCGGGGCGGGGCTTCGGGGAGTTCGGGGACGATTATGTGCGCTTCGCCCTGGTGGAGAATGTGCACCGCACCAATCAGGCCGTGCGGGGCTTCCGGAAGATGCTGAAGATGCCGGAGGAGCAGATCAAGGCGGTGGCGGAGGCCATGGAGCGGGAATTCGCCCGGGAACTGGCCCTGTTTGCGGTGGAGCGCTGACCATGGCGGCGATCCATGTGGGGGTCATCGGCTGCGGCACGGTGGGGCAGGGGGTGGCCCGGCTCCTGGTGGAGCGGGCCGAGGCCTTCCGACGCCGCCTGGGGGTACCTTTGGTGTTGGGCCGGGTGGCGGAGGTGGAGGCGGCCCGGGCGGCGGCCTCCGGCTTGGCGCCCTCCCTGTTCACCCCCCGGGCGCAGGACCTGCTGGACGATCCCGACCTGGACATCGTGGTGGAGCTCATCGGCGGCACCGAGACGGCCCGGGAGCTGGTGCTGGCGGCCCTGGCGCGGGGCAAGCACGTGGTCACCGCCAACAAGGCGCTCTTGGCCCTGCATGGCAACGAGATCTTCGAGGCCGCGGCCCAGGCGGGGGTGGAGGTGGCCTTTGAGGCCTCGGTGTGCGGCGGCATCCCCATTATCCTGGCCCTGCGCCAGGGTTTGGCGGCCAACCGCCTCCAGGAGCTGTTGGGGATCCTCAACGGCACCACCAACTACATCCTCAGCCGCATGGCCGAAGACAATCTCCCCTATGACACGGCCCTGGCCGAAGCCCAGGCCCAGGGGTATGCTGAGGCCGACCCCTCCCTGGACGTGGACGGGGTGGACGCGGCCCACAAGCTGGCCATCCTCATGGCCCTGGCCTATGAGACCCGCATTGATTTTGAGGCGGTGAGTGTTTCGGGTATCCGGGGTCTGGACCCCTTGGATTTGCAGTTCGCCCGGGAGTTCGGCTACGCGGTGAAACTTCTGGCCATCAGCCGCAACGACGGGGACAGGCTGGAGGCCCGGGTGCATCCCACCCTCATCCCCCGGGACCATCTCCTGGCCGGGGTGAGCGGCGCCATGAACGCGGTGCACCTCATCGGCGATGCGGTGGGGCCGCTGTTGCTCTCCGGGGCCGGGGCGGGGCAGCTTCCCACCGCCAGCGCGGTCTTGAGCGACATTCTGGATGTGGCCCGCAACCTCAGCCTGGGGATCAGGCGGCGGCTGCCGCCTTTGGGCTCCGAGGCGGCCCTCACCCGGCGGCGGCCCGTCAAGCCCTTGGCGGAGGTGGTGACCAACTATTACTTCCGCTTCGCCGCCCTGGACCGGCCCGGGGTGCTGTCCCAGATCTCCGGGGTGCTGGCCAAATACCAGATCAGCATCGCCGCGGTGATCCAAAAGGGGCGGGAAGTCAAAGGCGCGGTGCCCATCGTCATGATCACCCATGAGGCCCGGGAAGCGGACGTGCAGCAGGCCCTGGCCGAGATTGACCGCCTGCCCGTGGTCAGCCCCCCCACGGTGATGTATCGCATTGAAGACCCCCATCTGCACAGCGCCCGGATCTGAGGCCCGGGCGGACGGCTCCGCCGCGATCCGGCCCGGGGCGTCACCTTGCCCCGGGGGGAGGGCGGCCCCATCTTATGGGAGGGGCGCCCCATTTTGAGCCTTACCGCAGGAGGTGAGCCAGATGGCCAAGATGTATGTGCACCGCAATTGTGAGATCTACCTGCCGGGCAGCCCCTATCGGGAGGACATGGCCAGCCTGCCCCTGGACTGTTTTCTCAGCGAAGAGGAGTATGAGGCCCTGCCGGAGGAGAAAAAAAGGGAGTATTGCCTCCTGGTGGACGGCAAGTGCGAGTGCCGGGTATAAGGGTGCCCCGGAGCGGGGAAGGAGGCGGCATGCGGGATTTTCTCACCTTCCGCACCATGCTCACGCCTCTCCTCATCCAGGCGGTCTTCTGGGTGGGGGCGGCGCTGGCGGTGGTGGTGGGACTGGCCTGTGTGGTCCGGGGGCTGGCGGCCCCCCACGGAGGCGGGCCCTATGTCTTCTGGGGTCTGGTCCTCTTCCTCTTGGGGCCGCTGGTGGTGCGGCTGTACTGCGAAATTTTCATCGTCTTTTTCCGCATCAATGAGACCCTGACGGAGATCAGGCACGTGCTGGAGGAGCGGATCAGGGCGGCCGCACCGGCGGAGGGACCCGGGGACTGACTCCGGCTCCCGGCAGCGGGCCCTCTTGGTGCGGCGGCCGAAATAGGATAAAAATTCCTCAGCGGCCAAGGAAGCGCGGCAGGAGGCGATGAGAGCACATCCATGAAATACGTGATTCTGGTGGGCGACGGCATGGGGGACTACCCCATTCCGGAACTGGGCGGCCGCACGGTGCTGGAGGCGGCGGCCACCCCCAACCTGGACTTTCTGGCCAGCCGGGGGGAGCTGGGCCTGGCCCGCACCATCCCTCCGGGGATGGAGCCGGGGAGCGATGTGGCCAATCTGGCGGTGATGGGCTATGATCCGGCCCGCTATCATACCGGCCGGGCCCCCCTGGAGGCTGCGGCCCTGGGGGTGGAGCTGCGCCCCGAGGAAGTGGCCTTCCGCTGCAATCTGGTGACCCTCCGGCCGGAGGACAGCCGTCTGATCATGGAGGATTACGCCGCCGGTCATATCTCCAGCGAGGAGGCCCGGGAGCTCATCGGGGCCCTGGAGGCGGCCCTGGGGCACAACGGCCGCCATTTCTACCCCGGGGTCAGCTACCGGCATCTCCTGGTCTGGGACCGGGGCCGGGAGGACTGGCAGACCTATCCGCCCCATGACTGGAGCGGCCGGGATGTCGCCCCCCTGATGACCGCGGCCGGCGGCCGGGAGCCCCTGTGGGAGCTGATCCGGGCCTCCTGGCCGGTGCTGGCGGAGCACGAGGTCAACCGGCGCCGCCGGGCGGAAGGCAAGCGCCCCGCCACCTCCATCTGGCTGTGGGGCCAGGGCCGGCCCCCGGCTCTCCCCACCCTGAAAGAACGCTTCGGGCTCACCGGGGCGGTGATCTGCGCCGTGGACCTCATCCGGGGCATCGGTCTCTATGCCGGTCTCACCCCCATCCGGGTGCCCGGGGCCACGGGATATCTGGACACCAACTACGAGGGCAAGGTCAGCGCTGCCCTGGAGGCCCTACAGACCGGGGATTTCGTCTTTCTGCATGTGGAGGCGCCGGATGAGGCGGGCCACAAAGGGGAGGTGCGCCTCAAGCTCCAGGCGGTGGAGGACTTCGACCGGCGGGTGGTGGGGCCGCTGGTGGCGGGCCTAAAGCAGCTGGGGGATTTCCGGTTGCTGGTTCTCTGTGACCACCTCACCCCCATCGCGGTGCGCACCCACACGTCTGAACCGGTGCCCTTCGTGCTTTACGATTCCCGCCGGGAGAGCGGCCTAAAGCGGCCGTACACCGAGGCCGCGGCCGCCGCCACGGGGCTGATGCTGGAGCGGGCCTGGGAGCTGCTCCCCCGCCTGGTGGAGCGGGGGTAAGGCCGGGGGGAAGGTAATTGGGGCGGGGAGGTCCGGGGAGTAGGGGCACTCCCCCCTTCAGTCCACCTCCCTCTCCACCCCGGTCGTGGGATGGGGGCAGGGGGCCATAACCCCTGGCCCCCTTACTCTTTATTGGGCCCGCTTGTACAGGGGCGACATATCCCTCAGGGTCTGGACGATGGGCGGCATGACCTCCAGGACCCGGTCGATCTCCGCCTCGGTGGTGTCCCGGCCCAGGCTGAAGAGCAGGGTGCCCTGGGCGGTGGCGAAGTCCAGGCCGGTGGCGATGAGCACGTGGGAGGCCCGCAGCGACCCGGAGGCGCAGGCGCTGCGGGTGGCCACCTCGATGCCCTCTTCATCCAGCATGAGCATGAGGCTTTCGCCTTCGATGTACTTGATGGAGACGCTCAGGAGATGGGGCAGGCACTGGGTGGGGTGGCCGTTGATGATGATCTCCGGGATGCGGGCCAGGAGGCCTTCCCGCAGCTTGTCCCGCAGGCGCTGCATCCGGGGGGCCCGCTCGGCCATCTCCTCTTGGGCCACTTCCGCCGCCACTCCCATGCCCACGATGCCGAAAAGGTTTTCGGTGCCGGCCCGGCGCTTGTTCTCCTGGGCGCCGCCGTCCAACAGGGGCCACACCGGGGTGCCCTTTTTGATGTACAGCGCCCCCACCCCGGGCGGGCCGTAGAACTGGTTGGCGGCCAGGGACAGGAGATCCACCCCCAGGTCTTTGACGTCCACCGGGATGACCCCCACCGCGTCCACCGCGTCGGTGTGGAAGAGGACCTTGTGCTTCCTGCAGATTTTGGCGATGTCGGCGATGGGCTCGATGGTGCCGATTTCGTTGTTGGCCAGCATGATGCTCACCAGGATGGTGTCCGGGGTGATGGCCTTGTCCACCTGGGCGGGGTCCACCAGCCCGTAGGCATCCACATCCAGGGAGGTCACCTGGTAGTCCAGGAGCCGTAGGGTGCGCAGGGAATTGAGGACGGCTTTGTGTTCGATATTGGAGGTGATGATGCGGCGGCCCTTTTCCCTCAGGCCCAGGGCCACGCCCTTGATGGCGTGGTTGATGGATTCGGTGCCGCAGGATTCAAAGACGATCTCCCCGGGGTCGGCGTGGATGAGGGCGGCCACCTGTTCCCGGGCCCGCTCCAGCAGGGCGGCGGCCCGCTGGCCCACCTGGTGGTCGCTTACGGGATTGCCGAAGACGTTTTGGATGCAGTCGATCATGGCCTCCTTCACCCGGGGGTGCAGGGGCGTGCCGGAGAGGTGATCCAGATAAATGAGGGCCATGGCTGTCCTCCCCGGACTCAGTGATCGTGCTCGTGGGGGATTTCAGACCCGCAGAAGAGGCAGAAGGGCGCTTCCTCCAGGGTCTCCTTGTGACAGTAGGGGCAGTAACAGCCCTCCCCGCCGGCCCCTTTGATGTGTTCCTCCCGGTCCTTGGCCAGATCCGGGACCTTGCCGGCCTTGCGGTCCAGATAGTTCTTGATGGCGGCGTGCAGAGCGTCGGCCCCCAGGTTGGAGCAGTGCAGCTTGTTCTTGGGCAGGCCCCCCAAGGCCTCGGCCACGTCCTTGTTGGTGATCTTCATGGCCTCTTCCAGGGTCTTGCCCTTGGCCAGGGTGGTGATCATGCTGGAGACGGCGATGGCGGCGCCGCAGCCGAAGGTCTTGAACTTCACGTCTTCAATGACGTTGTCTTTCACCTTGATGTAGACATTCATCATGTCCCCGCACACGGGGTTGCCCACTTCTCCCACCCCGTCGGCGTCCGGGATTTCTCCCACATTGCGGGGATTCTTGAAATGATCCATGACGATTTCCGAATAAGCCATGAGTGCATCCTTCCTTTTTTCTCGGTGCCTCCATTATAATAGCGGCATACTCGGAAATCAAGGAGGGGGACGGCCCCGGGCCGGGAAAGTCCCATGGCGCCGATGCATTTCACCTGTACTGTGCTGGAGGCCCTCTTCCCTGGGGCGCCGGCGGCCCTGAGGGGCGCCGGGCCTTTGTCCGTCAGCCTGGACTGCCACGACCGCCCCCCCTTTATCTTGCGGGCGGCCCCCCTTGAGGTCACTTCCGGGCCGGGGGCTGCGGGCAGCGACCTGATCCGCCTGCGCCTCCGCCTGGCGCCGGAGGGGGAGGTCCAGGCGGCCATCCGAGCCTTTGCGGGGTTGCACTCCTTGCCCCTGGCGCCCCCGGCCCCTCCGGGGGCCACCTGGGAGGAGCCCCTGCTGTTGGCCGCCAGCCATGTGGCGGAAGGCAAGATGTTTGTCTTTTCCGAGGAGGCGGTGCTGCGCTGCCGGATTTGCGGGCCCCGGGAGGTGGAGTGCGAGGTCAGCGGTCCCTTCAAGGCCCGGCGGCTGCCCTGCCAGGAGAGCGACGTGATTCTCCATCTGGAGGCGCCGGCGACGGCGCGCCTGCTTTCCTGGCTCCTGGCGGTCAGTGGTGCCGCCGCCTGAGGCCTCCGGGAGGGGGAGGGGAGAACGGTATGAGTCTCATTCTGACGGCGGCGGAGATCCTTAAGGTGCTGGACATGGACCTGGCTTTGGCGGCGGCCCGGGAGGCCTTCCTGGCCTACGGCGAGGGCCGGGTGAACATGCCGCCCAAGGCCTATCTCAGTCTGGCCCAGGGGGATTTCCGGGCCATGTACGGGGAGATCTTTCTCCCGGAGGCCCATGTCTGCGGTCTCAAATGGGTGAATGTGCATCCCGGGAATCCCCAGGTGGGCCTGCCCACGGTGATGGCCAAAATTCTCCTCAATGACCCGGAGACCGGGCGGGAGTGGGCCGACATGGACGGCACCCACATCACCAACTACCGTACCGGGGCCGCCGGGGGGCTGGCGGCAGCGGTGCTGTCCCGGCCCGACTCCCGGCGTCTGGGGGTGATCGGCGCCGGCGCCCAGGCCCGCACCCAGATCGCGGCGGTGCTCAAGGTGCGCCCCATCGAGGAGGTGATCATTTGCGACTGTGCCCTGGCCCGGGCCCGCAGTCTGGTGGAGGAGACCGCGGCCGCCTATCCGGTGAAGGTGACCCTGGCGCCCACCCCCCAGGAGACGGCCCAGGCGGCGGATATCCTGGTCACCGCCACCCCCAGCATGGCGCCCCTGGTGTCCCGGGAGTGGGTGCGGCCCGGGACCCATATCAATGCCATCGGGGCCGATGCCCCGGGCAAACAGGAGCTGGACCCCGCCGTCCTGGCCGCGGCCAAGATCGTGGTGGATGATTGGGCCCAGGCCCGCCACTCCGGGGAGATCAACGTGCCCCTGAGCCGGGGGGAGCTCAGGCCTGAGCAGGTGTACGGCAGCCTGGGGGAGGTGGTGGCCGGCAAAAAGCCGGGGCGGGAGCGGCCGGAGGAGATCACGGTGTTTGACTCCACCGGCCTCATCATCCAGGATCTGGCCCTGGGGTGGGAGGTGTACCGCCGGGCCCGGGCCCAGGGATGGGGGGAGGAAAAGGATTTTTTGGGCTTGAGCTCCTAAGGGCCTTCAGAGGAAAAGCAGGCTAGGCGCCGACCTTGGCGCCTTTGCCCGCCAGGCCAGGCTCAGCCGCCGGGGGTGACGGAGCGGGCGGAATGGCAGCGGCGGCAGAGGCAGCCCTCCGGGTCGGCCACCTGCCAGTCGTCCAGGACCACGGCGCCGCAGAGACGACAAATCCCCACGATGACCGGGGGCTGATCCCCCCAGGCCGGGGGGCGGGGACGGGCCGGCCGCCGCCAGGCCTGCCAGAGACGGCTCAGCAGGTCGAAGGGCATCCGATTCCTTTCCGGGAGGCATTCGTGCGGGAGAGAGGGCCGGGTATGGCCTCCCGCTCATCTGCCGCGCCCTCCCTGGCCCAGAGGGGCAGGAGAGGGAGCCTCCCCTGCCCCCAGGATCTCCCTGGGAGTTCCTCACCTCAGAATATAGCCGGAAATGTTCAGGAAAGAAAGGGTGCCACCGGTCGGGAGGCGGGGAGGCTGATGCGGCTGCGGCGGATTTGGGTGGAGGAGGCGGCCTTGCCCTATGAGACCACCCGGCGGGTGCTGGCCCGGCTTCCCGGGGTGCCGGTGGACGTCATTCCCCATCGGGAGGTGCTGCGCCCCCGGGGCGGGCTGGCGGCGGATTGGCCCCGGCAGGCCAAGGAGACCCTGCTGCTGGCGGTGCAGCGGGGGCCGTTCTGGCGGCCCTGTCCCGGCACCCCGGAATATATCTGTTGCGGTTACCAGGTGCTGCAGGTGGGGCTCAACTGCCCCTTTGACTGCCGGTATTGCATCCTGCAGGGGTATCTCAACCTGCCGGCCCTCACTGTGTTCGTCAACCTGGAGGATTGCCTGCGGGAACTGGAGGAGCAACTGGCCTCAGGGGGGGTGTGGCGTCTGGGAACAGGGGAATTCGGGGACAGCCTGGCCCTGGAGGAGCTCACCGGCCTGCATGCCCGCCTGATCCCCCTTTTTGCCCGGCAGGCCGCAGCGGTGCTGGAGATCAAGAGCAAGGGCCGGGCTCTGGACCCTCTCCTGCCCCTAGGGCCGACCCCCCGGGTGATTTTTGCCTGGTCCCTCAATCCGCCGGAGGTGATCCGGGAGCTGGAGCCGAAAACCGCCTCTCTGGGCGCCCGGCTCCAGGCGGCGGCCCGGGCGGCGGCCGCGGGCTTCCGGCTGGCCTTTCACTTCGACCCCCTGATCTGGTTCCCGGGTTGGGAGGCGGCTTACCGGGAGACGGTGGACCGGCTGGCCCGGGCGGTGCCGGCTTCTGCCGCGGTGTGGATCAGTCTGGGGGCCCTGCGCTTCCCCCCACCTTTGCGGCGCCAGATCCTGAGGCGCTTCCCCGCCAGCCGCTTTGCCGCAGAGGAGATGATCCTGGCGCCAGACGGCAAGCTGCGCTACTTCCACACCCGCCGGGTGGAGATGTATGGCCGCCTGCGGGAGTGGCTGGAAGCGGCCTTTCCCGCCGCCACCCTGTATCTGTGCATGGAGAGTCCCCGGGTGTGGCGGCAGGTCTTTGGGGTGGCGCCGGACTCCCGGGGGCTGGCCCGCCGTCTTAACGCCGCGGCCTTGGGACAGCCGCCGGCAGTCACCACCCCCGCCTCAGATTGCAGGCCTTCCTGAAGCCGGACCGGGGCGACCGACCCTCCCCTGGCGACGGAGGGGGAGACGGAAAAATCGCCCTTTTTTCCGGGAGAGGCGAAAAGCCGCCCGGAACCGGGGCGGAGCCCTTTTAATACAAGCGGCTGAGGAGGCGGCCGTGCCGGTAGAGGGAGATGAACCCGTCCTGGGAGATGGCCAGCCCCAGGACATTGGGACAGCAGGCGGTGAACTCCCGGGTCACCTGGTGGCGCATGCCGCTTCCCAGGTCATCCCGCTCCAGGGGCAGGGGCGGGGCCATGGCCTTGAGGCGGGTGCGGAACTGCACCGCCTCCAGGCGGTCATTGAACACCAGGGCGCCGTCGGATTTGGCCAGGCCGGCGAAGTGGGGCAGCCAGAGGGGGCTGAGGGGCGGGGGCGGGGTGATGCGCACCTGATTTTCCATGGGCAGGTCCGGGGCGGCGAGCTGCTCCGGGGTCAGCCCGATGAGAAGGATGGCGCCGTGGCCGCTGCGGCGGATCATCTCCAGGAGGCGCTTGAGGACCGGCAGGGGCCGGGGTTCCCGGGGCGCGGGACAGACCTCCGCCAGCTGGCGCTCCAGGCGCTGCCAGAAGATGTCCTGGAAGAGGGGAATGTGCAGATGGCCCTGACGATACTCCAGCAGCCCCAAGGGAATGCGGCTGCTGTGCCGACCCCGCAGGGGCACCCAGAGGAAGATGCGGCCCCGGGAGGAGATGGAGGCCAAAGGCAGGGCGGAGCGCCAGGCCTTGATGGAGGCCAGCTGACGGTACACGCCCTGGCTCAGGTGCAGCAGGCCTACCAGTTGCTGGCCATAAAGGGCCAGAAAGGTGGTGCGGCCGTCGGCGTTGAGGAGGAACTGCTTCAGGGCCGCCAGGCCTTCGCTCAGGGAGACCCGGCCGTCCTCCTCATACAAAAGGAGGCCGGGCCAGCGCTTGCGGTAGATCTCCAGCGGCTGAACCGTGGGGAGGAAGGCGAAGCCGGTGAAGAGGCGCTCCCCTTCCACGGAATAATAGAGCAGGCGTTTGAAGAGCCGCCAGGCATTGACCAGGGCTTCCTCCTGCAATCCCCCGGGCATTTCGCAACGCCGGAGGTCGGCGCCGGTGTGCAGCATGGAGCCGATGTAGGGGTTGTCCTGGGAGTCCAGCTTGATGGTGGCGCAGGGCACCGCCTCCAGGCTCTGGAGATAGCCCGCCACCACCATCTCCTCCAGGGAGAAGGGGGTGTAGGCCAGGATACCTTCCGCCCCGGGGGTGAGGGAGAGCTGCTGCAGCACCAGACGGCCGAAGAGGACGCTGAGGAAGCGGATGTGAAAGGGGGAGAGGAGAAAGGTGGTGTGGGGCGTGTAGAGCCTCAAGTCCAGGTGGAAGTGGGGGGACTGCAGCCGGATGAGGTGGGAGAGGCCCTCCCAGTCCCGGGAGACCAGGTTGGGGAAGATGGTGGCCCTGAGCTCCACCAGATGGCGCTGAAAATAGAGGCGCAGACAGGGGAAGAGCTCCAGTCCCTGGGCCTGCGGGGCCACGGCTTCGTGGGGGGTGTCGTGGCACTCCACATAGCAGGAGGTGACGTCATGGATGAGGCGCACCACCTCACTGGAGGTCACCAGAGTCTGCAGGTAATCCTTGAGCGGGATGGTTGCCTTGGGGGAGGTGCGTCTGGCCTCCATGCCGTCCTTTCCGGCGAGCCCGATGCCTGCCGGCCGCACCTGGAGCGGGGCCGAAAGGGAGCGGGCCCGGTGGTGGTATCTGTCTTAACTTAAAGGTAATCCGGGCCGGATGCAAGTCCGGCCAGGAAAGCCGCCAGATCCCGGGCCTCCGCCCGCACCCGGCTGGCCAGCTCCGGCCAGGGGAGGGTGAGGAGGCGGCGGTCTTTCATGAGCCAGCGGCCGTTCACCAGGACATGGCGGACATCTGCGGCCCCGGCGGCATAGACCAGGTGCGAATACGGGTCGTACAGGGGCACGAGATGCGGCTGCTGTAGGTCCAGGCAGATGAGGTCCGCGGCCTTGCCGGGCGTGAGGGTGCCCACCCGGTGCTCCAGCCCCAGGACCCGGGCGCCCTCCCGGGTGGCCAAGGCCACGGCCTGGGCGGCAGGCAGCACGGTGGGATCCTGGCGGTGAACCTTGTGCAGCCGGGCCGCCAGGGCCATATCTGAGAACAGGTCCAGGCGGTTGTGGGAGGCGGCGCCGTCGGTGCCCAGGCCCACCGTCACCCCGGCGGCCAGCAGTTCCGGCACCGGGGCCACCCCGGACCCCAGTTTGCAGTTGCTCGTGGGGCAGTGGCTCACCTTGACCCCCCGGAGGGCCAGAAGCTCCACCTCCTCCGGTTCCAGCCAGACGGCGTGGACCGCCACGGTGGCCTCATCCAGAAGTCCCAGCCGGTCCAGGTAACGGGCCGGGGTGAGGCCGGTCTTGGCGCGGCACTCCGCCACCTCCCCCTGGGTCTCCGCCAGGTGGATAAAGAAAGGGAGTCCCCGCGCCCGGGTCAGGTCCTTGGCGGCGGTGAGGGTCTCGGGGCCGCAGGTGTAGGGCGAGTGGCAAAAGAGGGTGGAGGTGAGGAGGCCTTCCGGTTCGTCTGCGCCCGCATCCATGAACTCCCGGGCCACCCGGAGGTTCTCTTTGGGGTCGGGGACGCCCGGCGCGGGGAAGTCCACCACCCCCTGGGCCACCACCGCCCGGAGGCCCGCCTCCGCCAGGGCCCGGCGTACCTCCTCCTCATGGAAATAGCCGTCGGCCACCGTGGTGATGCCGGCCCGGATGAGCTCCGCCGCGGCCAGCCGGGCCCCGAGATAGACCCGCTGCGGGGTCAGCCAGCGGCCTTCCGCCGGGAAGATGAGGCGGGTGAGCCAGTCCTTAAGACTGAGATCGTCCGCCAGGCCCCGGAACCAGACCATGGGGGCGTGGCAGTGGGTGTTCACCAGGCCGGGGAGCACCAGGAGACCGGCGGCGTCCAGGTATTCCCGGGCCTCCGGCAGGGGCCGGTCTGGGTCCCTGACCCCCACCTCCCGGATGCGGCCGCCGGAGACGGCGACAAACCCGGGAAAGAGAGGTGCGGCCTCCGGCTCCAGGGTGAGGATCAGGGCGTCATGGACGAGCAGATCGCAAGGGGGAGGCACGCTACGGCTCTTGACGGCGGCAGTTCGATGTCTTTTGGGGTCACCGGAGGAATTCCGGTGTGAGGCGGGTGCCCGCACAGGTTTTCCCGTCCTCAGCGGGTAATGTCCAGAGGGGCGCCGTTTCGCTCCTCCACGGCTCTCAGGAAGCGGTGCCAGTTGATGCGCGGCCCCAAACCCTTCTCCTCCGCCTTTCTGATGGCGTAGCGGAAAAAGTCGGGGTGGCGGAAATAGATGTCCTCATGGACTTCCACGAAAATGCGGCCCGTGAGATAGCCGAACTTCACCGGTTCGTAGATGATCTCCACGGTGGTGCCCACGGGGGTGAGATCGAAAAGCTCCTTGATGTCCTCGGGATAGTGGCGCATGCAGCCGTGGCTCACCAGGCGGCCCACCCCCATGGGGGCGTGGGTGCCGTGCAGGCCGTAGGTGCCCAGGCCCAGCCAGTGGGAGCCCACCGGGTTGTCCTCCCCCGGGGGCATGAAGGTCCGGCCGTATTTGGCCTGCAGGCTGCGGGGGATGCGCCAGCCGGGGTTTTCGGCCTTGCTCTGCACCCGGAAGCGGCGGCCGATGGGAGTCTTGTATTCCAGGACGCCCACGCCGATGGGATAGGTGCGCACCTCCCCCTTCTCGGGGAAGAAGTGGTAGCCCCGCAGCTCCGCCACGTTGATGAGGTAGCCCGGGGGGGAGGGATGCTCCGGCACGATCCAGCGGCTGGGGATGACGATCTCGGTATCCCAGGGGAGGTAGAAGTGGTCCAGGTGGCGGTGGAAGCGGGCCAGCTCCCAGAAGCCCAGGTCGTAGCGCCGGGCGATGTCGTAAAGGTTTTCGTAGCGCACCAGCCGGTGGCGCTGAAACTCCCCCACCACGGTGACGGCCTCGGGGTCCCCCGCATACCGGGGCGGGCGGTAGGGGAAGGGGCCGGCGGCCCGGGCGGGGTCGGTCAGGCAGAGGACCGCCATTAGGAGCAGGAGCCGGGGCAGGAGAGCCAAGATTATTGACATGCAGTGAATTTTATATGAAAACTAGCGGCAGCGGAAGGGAAAGGAAGCCGCCGCCATGCTGTGGGACGCCCACACCCATGCCTTCCCCCCGGAGGTCTGCCGCCGGCGGGAGGATTTTTTCGCCGATGAGCCCGCCTTCCGGCTTCTGTACGGCAGCCCCACGGCCCGGCTGGTGGATCCGGAGGAGCTGGTGGCGGCGCTCGCCGAGGCCCAGGTGGAGCGGGCGGTGGTCATGGGCTTTCCCTGGCGGCAGGAGCGCCTCTGGCGGCGGCACCATGAGATCCTCCTGGAGGCGGCCCGCCGCTGGCCGGAGGTGGTGGTCCCCTTTTGCGCCGTCAACCCCCTGGAACCCGGGGCCGTCAGGGAAGTGGAGCGCTGCCTGGCGGCGGGCTTCCGGGGGGTGGGGGAGCTGGCCTGGTACACCGATGATCCCCGGGGCACCCTGGCCGAGGTGCTTCTGCCCCTGGCGGAGCTCTGTCAGCATTACCAGGTTCCCCTCCTGGTGCACGTCAACGACCCCCTGGGGATCGGGCACCGGTATCCCGGCAAGGCGGCGGTGCCTCTGGAGGAGCTGTACGCCTGCCTGAGACAGGCCCCGGAGGTCACCTGGATCCTGGCCCATTGGGGGGGCGGTCTCCCTTTTTATGGCTTGTGCAAAAAAGAGACCCCGGAGGTCTTCCGCCGGGTCTATTTCGACACCGCCGCCTCCCCGTATCTCTACCGGCCGGCCATCTACCGGGCGGCCATCGACATGGTGGGGGCGGAAAAGATTCTTTTCGGCACCGACTACCCCCTCCTGACCGCGGCGCGCTGCCTGAAGGAGCTGGAAGAGGCCGGGCTGCCGCCGGAGACGCAGGAGATGATCCTGTACCGCAACCTGGCGGAGGTGTTGACCGGGGAGAGGGTTGCGGGGTGACGCGGCTGGCTCCGGGCGGCGCTCCCTGGCTCTGCGTCGGCTGCCCCGGGGGAGGAGGGGGGGCGGTCAGGAGGCAGCCCGGGCCGGGGGCTTTCTTCGGCTTGCGGCCGGGTGGGGGAAATTGAAGCCGCCGCCCCGGGTGCGCGCCAAGCCGGGGAGGGGAGAGCCCAGGGCTCCAGGAGCCGGGAGCCGACACGCCCGTGGGCCATTCCCGGAAAAACGCTCATTTGCCATCTCGACAAAGGACGCCGACCTTGTATCGCATTTCCGATGTGCTGGTCCTCGGTTCCGGTCTCGCGGGCCTGGGGTATGCCCTGAAGGTGGCGGATTTCGCCACGGTGAATATCATCACCAAGCGGGAGATCACCGAGACCTCCACCCGCCTGGCTCAGGGGGGCATTGCCGCGGTCCTGGGGCCGGAGGACCGCTTCGAATTTCACATCCAGGATACCCTGAACACCGGGGAGGGCCTGAGCCACCCGGAGGTGGTGGAGCTGGTGGTGCGCCAGGGACCGGAGCGCATCCGGGAGCTGGTGGCCCTGGGGGCGCAGTTCGACACCACCGCGGAAAACGGCTTTGATCTGGGCCGGGAGGGGGGTCACTCCCACCGGCGCATCATCCACGCCCATGACATGACCGGCGCCGAGGTGGAGCGCATCCTGGTGGAGAAGGTCCTGAGCCACCCCAACATCAAGGTGTATGAATACCACATGGGGGTGAACCTCATCACCGAGGAGCGCCTGGTGCGCCGGGGCAGCTCGGTGGTGAACCGGGAGGCCACCTGTCTGGGGGCCTATGTGCTGAACACCCGGACCGGGGAGGTGGATACCTTCCTGGCGGCCATCACCCTGCTGGCCACCGGGGGGGCGGGCAAGGTCTATCTCTACACCAGCAATCCGGACATCGCCACCGGGGACGGGGTGGCCATGGCCTACCGGGCCGGTGCGGTCATCGGCAACATGGAGTTTGTGCAGTTCCACCCCACCTGCCTGTATCATCCGGCAGCCAAGAATTTTCTCATTTCCGAGGCCCTGCGGGGCGAGGGTGCGGTGCTGCTGGACAAAAACGGGCGGGCCTTCATGGCGGACTACCATCCCATGAAGGATCTGGCCCCCCGGGACACGGTGGCCCAGGCCATTGACCATGAACTCAAGAAGTCCGGGGCCGAGTGCGTCTATCTGGACATCAGCCACCGGCCGGCGGAATTCATCATCCAGAGATTTCCCAACATCTACCAGAAATGCCTGGAGTTCGGGTTTGACCTGACCAAGGAGCCCATCCCGGTGGTGCCGGCGGCCCATTACATGTGCGGCGGGGTGGTGGTGGACCACTTCGGGCGCACCAGCATCGGCAACCTCTTGGCGGTGGGGGAGGTGAGCATGACCGGCCTGCACGGGGCCAACCGGCTGGCCAGCAACTCCCTCCTGGAGGCCTTGGTCTTTTCCCACCAGGCCTCCCTGGCCACCAAGGAGGTGCTGCCCCAGACCCCCATCCCCTCGGTGGCCGCGGTCCCGGAGTGGAACCCCGGGGGGGCCACGGACAGCGACGACGCGGTGGTGGTGTCCCACAACTGGGATGAGATCCGGCGTATGATGTGGAATTACGTGGGCATCGTACGCAGCGACAAGCGCCTGATGCGGGCCAAGCACCGCATTGACCTCATCACCCAGGAAATCACCGAATATTACTGGAACTTTCTCATCACCGGGGACCTGCTGGAATTGCGTAACATCGCCACCGTGGCGGATCTCATCATCCGCTGCGCCCTCAGCCGCAAGGAGAGCCGGGGCCTGCACTACACCCTGGACTACCCCCGGCGGGATGATCAGCATTTCAAGCGGGACACCCTCCTGTCTCTGGAAGGCTTTCTCTGATGCCCGAGCAGATCCTGGTGGTGGATGACGATCCGGCCCTCCTCCAGGTCCTGACCCGGTTTTTGCAGGGTCAGGGATTTGCGGTGGAGGCCCATCAGCGGGGCGGGACGGCCTTGGCGGCGGTGGAGCAACAAGAGCCGGCGGTGGCCATCCTGGACCTCAACCTGCCGGACCTGTCGGGTCTGGAGGTGATGCGCCGGCTGAAGGCCACCCGCCCCGACACCGAGGTCATCCTGTTCACCGGCCTGGGGGGGTTGGACAGTGCGGTGGCGGCCCTGCGTCTGGGGGCCTACGACTATCTGGTGAAATCCGAGCTCAAGCTGCCGGAGCTGGCGGCGGTGGTGGAGCGGGCTCTGGAGCGGCGCCACCTGACCCGGGCGAACCGGGAGCTGGTGGAGGATCTGAAGCAGGCCCGGGAGGCCCTGGCCCAACGCCGGGCCCAGGAACTGGTGCAGATCCGGCGCATCGGGGAGCGGCTGGCAGGGCCCCTGACCCTGGAGGGCCTTACCCAGGGTCTGGCGGACCTCATCTGGGAAAGCCTGCCCCTGGCCTGCCTCAGTCTGGTGCTCACCGGGCCGGAGGGCGAACGCTGGGGAGAGGCGCATCGCCGGAGGCCGGAGCTCTCCCCGGAGGCCCAGGCCGCCTGGCAGGGCTGGCTGGCCCACTGTCTGGCCTGCCCCGCCGACCCGCCCTCCGAGGCACCCTGCGGCTGGGCCCTGATGCGGGAGGAGATGGCGGCGGATGGGCATCGGGGGCTGGCGGCCGGGGGCCGGCCGGAGCCCTTCGAACGGGAGGAGGCGGAGCTCTTCCGCATCTTCCTCCTCCAGGGGGAGGCGGCCCTGCGCAACCTCCTGCTGTTTGAAGAAGTAAAAAGCCTGGCCATCCGGGACGGCCTCACCGGGCTCTATAATTACCGGTATTTCCATGAGATGCTCACCCAGCAGGTGGGACAGAGCCGCCGCTATGGCTGGCCCCTGTCCCTTTTGTTCCTGGACCTGGACGACTTCAAGGTGGTGAATGACACCCTGGGGCACCCGGCGGGGGATGTGGTGCTGAAAAGCGTGGCGGACTACCTGAAGCGCTCGGTGCGTCAGGCCGACATCCTGTGCCGCTATGGGGGGGAGGAGTTCGTGATGCTTTTGCCCCAGACCCCGCCGGAGCAGGCGGCCGTTCTGGCGGAGCGTCTGCGGGCCGGCATCGCCGGACTGAGAATCCCCCTCCCGGAGCGGGAGCTGACGGTGACGGTGAGCATCGGAGTGGCCGGGCTGCCGCCGCACACAGACGGCGCCGGGCTGGTGGAGGCGGCGGACCGGGCCCTGTACCGGGCCAAGGAGGGAGGAAAAAACCGGGTGTGCCGCTAACAGGCTAGTGTAAACAGCCCTCCCCGAACTTTGTGGGATGAAGCTGCCAAGTTAGCCGGGAGGCCGAAGCCACCTCCCCCTGCGGGGGTGGGGGGCAATCACCCACAAGCTGTGCAGCCAGCTCCATGTTCCACCTCCCCCTGCGGGGGTGGGGGGCAATGCTCGGAGGAGGGGGAGGGGCTGTGACCCTGGCCCCTTCCCTGCATAACCGATTTCACCCACCCGCCAGGCCAGCCGGCCCCGGGGCATCCCGGCCGCCGGGAGGGCGCGGTCCTGGGCGGGGCGGACCGCAATAAGGGGCCTCCTCCCGGCGGGGACCTGCTTCCTTCCCGGAGAGCGGGGCGGAGAGCCAGACGGCGCGGCCCGCGAGGGGCGCCGGATTCTGCAAGGTGGGGTGCGGGCGGGAGGGGAGGGATAATCTTCTGCTTCCGCTCCCCGAAAGGCAGGCAACCATTCCACGGCTGAGAGCGCATAAGGAGCCCCTATGACCGCCTGGCGGCTTATCGCCTTTCCCCTCATCCTCCCCTGGCGGGAGGAATTCTGGACCCTGCCCCTGTATTTTCCTCACCTGGAGGTGGGGGTGGCCCTGGGCTGGCCGGCGGCCATGCCCTATGAGACCCGGCCGTTGCCGCCGGCGGCCCAGCGGCCTCTGAAGGAGCTGGCCCACTACCGGCCCGGAGAACTCACCCAGCAGAAGGCATTTGAAGATTTTCTTTCGGCCCAGGAAGAGGAGGTGGGGGAGATCCTGCGGGAGCTGAAGGGGCTGCCGCCGGAGGAGAAGCCCGCACCTCCCAAGGTGGAGGCCCAGGCCCTGACCCTGGCCTGGCAGCTGGAGAAGCTCCAGGCCGATGAGGAGGCGCAGATGACTCTGGTGGACCGGGGCCATGCCTGGCTGGCGGAGATCCTGGCCCCCGAGCCCTGGGAGCCGCAGCCGCAGTTCGGCAGCGTGCCCGGCCTGAAGGAGATGGTGGACCCGGGACTGGCCCGCCTGCGGTTTGCCCTCTGGCAGCGGGAGATGGTGGGGTCCAGCCCGCAACCGTGGGCGCCGGTGCTCTTGAGCCGCACCTCCCGGGCCATCTTCGGGGTCCTGCAGGGCTGGCCCGACTGGACCCAGGTGGTGCGGGAGACCTTTATCCTGCCGGGGGTCAAGAGCGAAGAGGAGTGGCGGCGGCAGGCGGAACCGCCGTGGCAGGCGGACTTTGACGCCGAGCTGGAGGAGCTGCTGGCCGCGGCCGCGGAGGGCGACGAGGCCCTGGCCGAGCAGGCGGAGACCTTCCGGGAATTCCTGGCGGAGGAGGTGCTGCCCGCCTGGGTCGGCCCCCAGGTGAGCTGGGATCTGGAGGTCTGGGCCCGAAGCCCGGGGCAGGAGGATTTTGGGCCGGTGCTGTGCTGGGGGGGCGTCAACGCCGACATTCTCCCCGGGGCGTGAGGCTCCGGGAGAGGCGGGCCACGGTCAGACGACAAAAGGGAGAGAGAAAGTGCCCGGGCCTTCCCCGGCCTTGGCGGCGGGAGCGCGGGGAGCTCCGCCCTTTCAGGGCCCGGGACAGTCGGGGTCGGGGCCTATTACCGCCCTTCTCCTACCTCCATCCGCCTTTCCGGAGACCGTCGGTTTTTGGGGGGAGGAGGCCCAGCCGTCCGGGTGGGCTCAGGTGTGGATTTCCACCACGTCGCCCTCCTGGAGGACGTAATCCCGCTGCACCCGCTGGCCGGGGAAGGTCTTTTGGCCCCAGACCCGGGCGAACTTGAACTGGCGGGCCAGGTCATGGTGGATGCGGCCGGCCAGCTCCAGGACGGTGGTCTCCCGGGGCAGCACAAAGGGGGCGTTGTAGTTGGCGGCTTTGCCCGGCGCCCGGGTGTAGACCCGGATGAGGCCCAGAAGGCCGAAGAGGGCGGCCTTGAGTTCCGGGAGCCCCCGGCGGGTCTCGGCGGAGACGGGATAGGTGGGCAGGCGCTCCCGGAGCAGCTCCAGGTATAAGGCCTCCTCCTCGGGGTCGTCGATGAGGTCCGCCTGGTTGAGGATGATGAGGGCCGGGCGACGGGTGAGGCCGGGGGTGGGGGTGAAGGCCAGCTGGCAGCCGGCCAGGATATGGGCCAGGCGGTCCAGCTCGGCGATGGGGTCGGCGGGCGGGGCCAGCACGATGGCCCAGGCGTCGGCCCGGCGCAGAAGGTCCGGGAACCAGGGCTCCAGGAAATCGCCTCCCAGAGGCGGGGTGTCCACCAGTTGCACCTGGACGTTTTCGAAGCGCATCATGCCGGCCAGAGGAGTGCGGGTGGAGAAGGGGTAGGGGGCGATGAGGGGCTGGGCCTTGGTGAGGGCGGCGAGCAGAGAGGATTTGCCGGTGTTGGGCGGGCCGATCAGGGCCACCTGGCCCACCCCCTCCTTGTCGATGAGATAGACCGGGGTCCGGCGTCCGGGGCCGTGGCGGGCGGTGCCCAGGTCCCGGAGCTGGGAGAGACGCCGGCGCAGATCGGCCCGGAGCTTGTCCGTGCCCTTGTGCTTGGGCATGATGGCCAGCATCTCTTCCAGGCAGCGGATCTTGTCGCTGACCGACCGGGCCTCCCGGTAGCGTTTTTCGGCTTCGAAATAGGCAGGCGGCAGATTAGCCGGCATCCTCGTCCCGGTAAGGGGTCTTTTCCGGGAGGGCGGGCAGGGGCGACGTGGGGATGACCTTACCCGCGGCGATCTCCCTCAGAGCCATGACGATTTCCTTGTTGTTGCCCGGCACCAGGACCGGGGCGCCGCGGTAGAGCTGACGCACCCGCTTGGCCGCCATGTGCACCAGGGCAAAGCGGTTGGGGACCCGGCGCAGGCAGTCTTCAATGGTGACGCGTGCCATAGACCTCCCTCCTCTGACAGATCAGGGCGCCGGCGCGGTGAGCCCCGCACCGGCCGGATGATGCGTTATTTAGTATAAATTCTCACCGCCGGATTGCAACCGGGGGTCTCCCTCCAGGCCGTCCGCAGCTGCGGGGGCGGGGGGCGCCCCAGGACGCCGCCGCGCGTTGGCCCGGGCCACGAGCAGGGCGAAGGTCTCCGGCGCCACCTCCCGTCCGCACGCCGTGCAGACCACCGTCAGGCCCTGTCAGGAGGGATGGAGGCGCAGGCCCGGGTGGCGGCAGTCAGGGCAGCACAGCATCACAGATAACGGGACAGGCGGGGCAGGGCGGGGTCCACCTGCCGATACTCCCGGATCAGGGCATTGATGTAGAGCCAGGCGAAGCTGAGGAGGAGCTCCGGGGCGTACTTCCGGGCCCCGTGGCGGTCAAAGGCCAGATCCACCTGACCGGCGGTCAGGGTGAGGCGGAAGGCCGCGTCCCCCAGGAGGGGCCACACGACCTCCCAGCCTCCGGGCTGGGGTTGGGAGCGCCCGCTCTCCAGGCGCAGGACCGCCACCTCCACCAGCGGCGCCGTCAGGTGCGGCAACACCTCCTCCCGCGCCCCCAGGGCCGTGTCCTGAATCGGGCGGGCGCCGGGCGGGGCGAACTCCGCCACCGACCACCAGTCCGGGTCCGGGGCGGCGGGTAGGAGGGGATATTCCCGGCGGCCGTAGCGGGCCAGCACCGCCAGGTAATCCCAGGCAAAGACATAGGCGTCCTCGGTGGGCACCGCCCGGCTCCGGGGCCCGAAATAGACCCGGAGATCCGTCCCGAATTCCTCCTCCGCGATATATAGAAAGAAGAGCTCCAAGGGGCGGAAGGGCCGGAGATGCAGCACCCAGCGCACCCCGGGGTAGGGGGTGGCCTCAAGGAGCCCCCCGCCCAGGAGCCGGGCCAGCAGGGCCGCGTCCAGGTCCGCCAGCCCCTCCAGGTCCGTCCGGTATTTTTTCCGGACGTACTGCCGGAGCTGGGCGTCCCAGCCGAAGCCGCCCTCAAAGTCCCTTAAGGGTAACAGACCGGACAGGGTCCCGGCGCTCAGCCCTTCTTGGCCTCCACTTTCTGCATGAACTTGGCTGCATCTATTATATACCGGATGTGGGTGGCCTCGCCGATCTTTTCCTTTTCGTCGAAGGCCTCCAGTCTGAAGACGTGTTTGCGCTTGTCCACCTCCACCAGCTCGGTGACCGCCCGGACCTTCATCCCCAGGGGGGTGGGGGCGGTGTGCTTCAGGTCCATGCCGGCCCCCACCGACTGCTCGCCGGGGCTCAGGTGGGGCGCCATGAGTTCGGCGCTCACCCCCTCGAAAAGGCCCACGAGATAAGGCGTGCCGAAGACGTCCGGCAGGTCCGGGAAGAAATTGCGGGCGGAGTGCTCCGGGCCGGTGGTGATCTCCTTTTCATGCTTCATGCCCACTGCCAGCATCGTTCCCTCCTCTGGTGACGGATTGCCCGGGGGCCGGCAGGCCCCAGGGTGCCCAAGACCTCGCCCCGCTGGGAGGCGCTGTTCCTCGGATCGTGGTTCACACCGCCAAAGGTGAAAGTTTGATGGGCCCGAGTTTTTCCCCCCGGGCCAGGCGCCGGCCCAGGAGGCGGGCGCTTTCCAGGACGTCGGGGAGCTCCAGGATGGCCCCCTTTTCATCCACCCCCCGCACCAGGATTTCGGCGGCGTAGGTGACGTTGATGGCGTCAAAGAAGTATTTGGCGGTGAGGCGGGCGCCCACAAACAGGAGTCGGCCGTGAGTGGCGCCGGTGCAGAGCAGCACCCCCTGACGCTCCGGGCCGGGAAAGTCTTTTTTCAGGACATAGCGCCGGGACCACAGGGCCTGGGTGCGGTCGATGAAGGCCTTGGCCTGGGCGGAGACGCCATAGAAGAAGATGGGGGAGGCGAGGGCCACCACGTCGGCCTCCAGGAGTTTGTCATACAAAGGGAGCATGTCATCCTTGATGGGGCAGGTGCCGTCCTTGAAGCAGTGGTAGATCTCCAGGCAGGGGGTGATCTTCAGCTCCCGGAGGGCCAGGCGTTCCACCTCCCCGCCCGCGTCGGCGGCCCCGTCCAGGAAGGCCTGCAGGAGTATCTCGGAATTGCCGCCTTTGCGGGGACTGCCCCAGATGCCGAGAATTTTCATGTCTCGCTCCTCACCCCGGCCCCCGGACCCTCGGCCCGGGAGCCCTTGTGCTTCCCAATATGGGAGAGGACGGGGGGGATGTCAAGGGGAGGATGGGGCCGGCACCGGGCCGGAAGGTGAATTGCGGGGTCAGGGGGGATTTGTTATAAAGGGGTCAGCACGAAATCCATTTAGGCCGTGAGAAGGAGAATCCCATGGCGAACAGAACCGGCGCGCGGCTGGGAGTGCTGCTGGTCATCACCGCCCTGCTGGTGGCAGGGGCCGGAGCGGCAGGAGCACAGGGCAAGGCGGCCCCGGATTTTACCCTCAAGGATATCCTGGAAGGGAAGGAATACAGCCTCAGCCAGTTCAAGGGCAAGGTGGTGCTCATCAACTTCTTCACCTTCTTCTGCGGTCCCTGCCGGGATGAGATGCCGGATCTGGAGAAGATCAACCAGGAGCTCAAGGGCAAGGGCTACGAGACCATCGGCATCGGCCTGTCCTCGGACCCGACCCAGCTCCGCTTCCTCATCAAGCAGCTGGGGGTCACCTATCCGGTGCTGCTGGGGGATGACAAGGTGGCCAAGGCCTATGGCGGGGTGGAGGTGGTGCCCACCACCATCATCGTGGACAAACAGGGCAATGTCGCCCACAAAGTGCTGGGGACCCGCAAAAAAGAGGAATTCCTCAAACTGATCCAGCCCCTGCTCTAACCGGGGGGGAAATGAAAGGCAGGCGGCAAGGAGGCCCCCTCTCCTCCTCCTGCCTGGGCGGCAAAGCAAGGCCGGAAGCGGGTGCTGCCGGCCTTTTTTCATTCGTCGCAGGGATTCAGGGCCCCACGTCCCTCCCGGCCAGATGACCCTTTGTCAAACCTGAGGCGGGAGGGGGTCTCCCGCCTCAGCTCAATGACAGGTGCTGCCCCAGCCAGGTTCCGGCCCGGCTTTTCCGCCGGCAGGCGGCTCCGTCAAGGGTCTCAGGCGCTGGCGGCCTTCTGTTTGGCCAGCCAGGCCTCCCGGGCCTCCTTCCTCACCGGGCTGGGCCCCAGGCGGTAGGCCCGCTCCGCCATCTCCTTGGCGATGGCGGCGAATTTGGGCCCTTCCGACGAGGAGAGGTTGAACATCTCCAGGCGCTCGGTTTCGAAGCCGATGGCCTCCAGATCCTTCTTCAGTTTGGTGACCCGCTTGCGGGCCCGGATGTTGCCGGAGAGGTAATGGCACTCGCCCTCCAGGCAGCCGGCCACGAAGACCACATCCGCCCCGCCTTCGAAGGCCTTGAGGAGGTGGAGGATATCCACCCGGCCGGTGCAGGGAACCATGATGATCTTGATTTCCGGGGGGTATTGCAACCGCATCGAACCTGCCAGGTCCGCGGCGCTGTAGGCTCAGTAGCGGCAGCAGAAAGCAATGATTTTCGGGGTCCAGTCGGTGGCGGTCATGATGCCTCCCTTATTTTCTGGATATCCGGGGAGGGCGTGGCCTGCCCTCCCCGGGTATGGTTCAGCTGGCGGCCAGGGCCAGTTCCTGGGCGATGATCTGGGTGTCGGTGTAGTGTTTCAGCTGAATGGCCTTGGCCGGGCATTCGGAGACGCAGACGCCGCAGCCCTGGCATTTGGCCGGATCGATGTAGGCCGCGTCCACGGTGTAGTCGATGACCGGCACCATGAAGGGGCAGGTGCGCACGCAGGTGAGGCAGACGGCGCACTTGTCCTGATCCACCACGGCCACGATGCCGCCCACCTTGACGGTGTCCAGGGCCAGGAAGGTGGCGGCCCGGCCGGCCGCGGCCTTGGCCTGGGCGATGGACTCGTCGATGGGTTTGGGGTAGTGGGCCAGACCCGCCAGGAAGATGCCGTCGGTGGGGAAGTCCACCGGCCGCAGCTTGGCGTGGGCCTCGTTGAAGAAGCCTTCGGCGTTTCTGGGCACCTTGAAGAGTTCCCCCAGCTCCTCCACATCGTTGGGGAGCACGGCGCTGGCCAGGGTGAGGACATCGGGGTGCAGCACCACCGGCATCCCCAGGATGGGATCCACCACCGTCACCTCCAGGCCCCGGTCGGGTTTGGTGCGTACCTTGGGCTTGCTGTCCAGGTCAAAGCGGATGAAGATCACCCCCTTCTCCCGGGCCTCCTTGTAGAGGAGCTCCTTTTCGCCGTAGGTGCGCATATCCCGGTAGAGGATGAAGACATCCATCTCGGGGGTGAGGTCCTTCAGGGCCAGGGCGCTCTCCACGGAATGGGTGCAACAGAGGCGGCTGCAGTAGGGCCGCTGGGGCTCCCGGGAGCCCACGCACTGGATGAAGACCGCCTGTTTGGCCTCCGCAAGACGGGGGTCCTTGGCCGCGATGAGCTTGTCCAGCTCAAAGAGGGTGTAGACGTGCGGATGCTGGCCGTATTGGTACTCCTCCGGGCTGTAAGGCTGGCCGCCGGTGGCCATGACGGTGACGCCGTGCTCCAGGTCCCGGTTGCCGGCAGGGGTCTTGACGGTGGAGCGGTAGTTGCCGATGAAGCCGCTGGTCTCCACCACCTCGGAATTGTACATGATCTCGATGTTGGGGTGCTTCGTCACCGTGTCGATGAGGTCGGTGAGGAAGCCCTGGTAATCATAGCCCCGGTGGCTGATGACCAGATTCCAGGCGTTGCCCCCCAGTTTGTCGGTCTTCTCCACCAGGTAGGCCTGGAAGCCCATGTCGGCGATGGAGCGGGCCGCGGTCATGCCGGCCACGCCGCCGCCGATCACCAAGGCGGCCTTGGTGACCGGGAACTCCATCTTGTGGAGGGGCTCCAGGTTCCGGAGCCGGGCCACCACGCCCCGCACCAGGTCCTTGGCCTTCTCCAGGGCGGCCTCGGGCTCGTGCATGTGCACCCAGGAATCCTGGTCCCGGATGTTGGCCATCTCAAAGAGGTAGGGGTTGAGGCCCGCCTGCTGGATGGTCTCCATGAACATGGGGGCGTGGGTCCGGGGGCTGCAGGAGGCCACCATCACCCGGTTAAGGTTGTGCTCCTGGATGGCCTGGATGATCTTGGCCTGGGTGTCCGCGGAGCAGGTGAAGAGGTTTTCATCCACAAAGACCACATGGGGGAGGGTCTTGGCGTATTCCGCCAGCTTGGGGATGTTGATGACCCCGCCGATGTTGATGCCGCAGTTGCAGACAAAGACGCCGATGCGGGGTTCCTCGCCGCTGACGTCCCGCTCCGGGGGGATCTCCGGCTTCTTGATGGCGGTGTTGCGGGCCGCGGCCAGAAGCTCCCCGGCGGCAGCGGCGGCGGCGGAGGCCTCCATCACCGACTGGGGAATGTCCTTGGGGGCCTGGAAGACGCCGCAGACGTAGATGCCGTCTTTGCTGGTGTTCACCGGGGTGAAGGGGGAGCTGGCGGCGAAGCGGGTCTCGGGCTTGATCTCCACCCCCAGGGTTTTGGCCAGGTTCAGGGCGTCGGGGGAGGACTCCAGGCCCACGGAGAGGACCACCAGGTTGAAGGTCTCTTCCTTGATCTCGCCGTTTTCCGCCACGTAGCGGATGGAGACGTCATCGGAGCCCGGCACCCGGTCGATGCTGTGGATGCGGGAGCGGATGAAGCGCACCCCGTGCTCCTGTTCCGCCCGCCAGTAGTATTTTTCGAAGTCCTTGCCGTGGGTGCGCATGTCCATGAAGAAGATGGCGGTGTCCAGGGTGTATTCCTTGCAGTGCTCCTTGGCGATCACCGCCTGCTTGATGGCGTACATGCAGCACACCGCCGAGCAGTAGCTGTTGTCGCAGTGGTGCAGATCCCGGGAGCCCACGCACTGGAGCCAGGCGATCTTTTTGGGCTCGCTATGGTCGCTGGGCCGCACCAGATGCCCGGCAAAGGGCCCGGAGGCGGAGAGGATGCGCTCAAACTCCAGGCTGGTGACCACTCCCGGATACTGGGCGTAATGGTAGGCGGCGTAGGGTGAGGGGTCGTAGGTCTGGAAGCCTGGGGCCAGGATGACCGCGCCCACATTGAGGTCCAGGGTCTGGGGCCCCTGTTTATGGGCGATGGCGCCGGCCTGACAGGCGATGACGCACTGCATGCACTCGGAGCACAGGCCGCAGTTGATGCAGCGGGCCGCCTCGGCCACGGCCTGCTCCCGGTCGAACCCCAGGTTGATCTCCTGAAAGCCCTTGAGCCACTCCTCCACGGGCAGGTGGGGCATGGCGGCCCGGGGCTTTTTGGGTTCGTCCTGGGGGATGGGGGCCCAGTGGCCCTCCTTGAGGGGCCGCAGGGGCAGCTCCCGGCCCTCCTTCAGGTCCATCCCCTTGAGGTAGCGGTCGATGGAGATGGCCGCCTCCCGGCCGTCGGCCACCGCGGCGATGGCAATCCAGGGTCCGGAGACCACATCCCCGCCGGCGAAGACGCCCTCCCGGCTGGTGGCCTTGGTGTCGGGATCCGCCTTGATCAGACCCCGGGGGGTCAGCTCAATGCCGTCCTCAGGGGTCAGGAAGGAGAGGTTGGCCTTCTGGCCGATGGCCAGGATGACCACCTCGCAGGCCTCGGTCTGGGTCTGATCCTCGAAGTAGGTGGGGGCGAAGCGGCCCTGCTCGTCGAAGACCCGCTCCACCGCCTTCAGGACCAGGGAGCTGACTCTGCCGCCCCGGGCCACGATCTCCTTGATGCCCCAGCGGTGCAGGATGGGGATGCCCTCGGCCTCCGCCTCCTCCACTTCCCAGGGGTTGGCGGGCATCTCTTCCCGGGTCTCCAGGCAGACGATCTTCACCTCGGCGGGACCCAGGCGCTTGGCGGTGCGGGCCACGTCCATGGCCACGTTGCCGCCGCCCACCACGATGACCCGCTTGCCCTTGAGATCCGGGGCCTGGCCGGAGGCGGTGTCCTTCAGGAACTCCACCCCCCAGAGCACCCCCTGGGCGTCGGCGCCGGGCACCGGCAGGCGCAGGGAGTCCTGGCAGCCCACCCCCAGATACACCGCCCGGAAGCCGTCCCGGGTGAGGAGGTCATTGATGGTGCGGCCCGGCCCGATGGGGGTGTTGCAGCGGATTTCCACCCCCAGCTTCTTGAGGTAGTTGATCTCCCGGTCAATGACGGTGCGGGGCAGGCGGTATTCCGGGATGCCGTAGCGCAGCCAGCCGCCGGGTTCCGGGGCGGCCTCGAAGATCACCGGCCTGTAGCCCAGGAGGGCCAAATGGTAGGCACAGGACAGCCCGCCGGGGCCGGAGCCGACGATGGCCACGGGCTGGTCGTTTTTCTGGATCTCCGGCACCGGCAGGGCGTCCCAGTCCACCTGGTCCGCCACGAAGCGCTTCAGACTGCAGATGGCGATGGGTTCGTCCATCTCCTGGCGCCGGCAGTCGGTCTCACAGGGGTGGGGGCAGATGCGGCCGATGGTGCCGGGCAGCGGCAGCCGGTCCATGATCAGGGCCAGGGATTCGGGGAACTTGCCCGCCTTGATGAGCTGCACGTACCCCTGGGCGCTCAGATTGGCCGGGCAGGCCCGCACACAGGGGGCCCGGTCGTACTTCTTGATGGCGAAGGTGGCGGGAATGGCCTGGGGATAGAGGCGATAAGTGGCCCGGGAGGTATCCAAACCCACATTGAACTCATTGGGCAGCTCCACGGGGCAGACCTCGGCACAGGCGCCGCAGCCGGTGCATTTGGCCGGATCCACAAAGCGGGGTTCCTGCTTCACCCTCACGGTGAAATTGCCCGGCTCCCCCTGAATGGCCTCCACCTCGCTTAAGGTGAGGATCTCGATATTGAGATGCCGGCCGCACTCCACCAGCTTGGGGGAGATGATGCACATGGAGCAGTCGTTGGTGGGGAAGGTCTTGTCCAGCTGGGCCATGACGCCGCCGATGGCCGACTTCTTCTCCACCAGGTACACATAAAATCCGGCATTGGCCAGGTCCAGAGCGGCCTGAACCCCGGCGATGCCGGCGCCGATGACCATGACTTTGCCTACCGGAGCCTGGGGCTGCACCTGTGTCGCCATACAGTTCCTTCCTCAGGCCGCCGTCCGGTCAGGGGATCCCTCCCCTTGGGGCGACCAGAAATTGTGAAATTACCCACTAGAGCATTTTATAGAAAAGGGGCCGCTCGTCAAGCATGAATACGGCAGGCAGGGGAAATGAGCCGGGCAGGAGCGCAGAGCCCCCGGGGCAAGGTGTCCGAGTCGGGGGAGGGTCACAGGGGGGCATCGGTGGCCGGCCGTTCAGGTTCCGGACCAAGGGGTGGGGGAGGAAGGAAGGGAAAGGTGCGCCCTGTTCCTGGGCGCCGGGTCAGCCGCCGATGATCCTCACCCCGTCCGGCGAGGACTCCCGGGGGGGGTGGTCATGGTAATGGAGGGCCTCCCACAGGGCGGTGCGTTCCGGATCATACAGGAGACATCCGGCCAACTGGGCCGCCACCTCCCGGCGGCAGGCCTGACAGTGCTGCTGCAGCTGCTCCAGTTTCCGCTCCAGCCTCCTAAAGACGCGCCTCAGCCACAGGCCGTACCCGCCCATGGCGGTCAGGAGCGCGCCAAGGAGGGCCAGCCCCACATTCAGGGAAGCTGAGAAGTCCATGCTTGTTCCTCCCTCGGGCCGGCCGGGCCCGGAAGTTCCCAGGGCTGCCGGGATGCCACGGGCAGATGAGCCTCCCGCCGCCCACGGCCTGCAAGGGCCCCGGACTGGGCACGGGGCGGCGGGGAAGAACTTCAGCTGCCGGGCTTTGCGGGCCGGGCCAGTTGCAGCTCCACCCGGTGTCTTTTCAAGTCCACGCTCTTGCCGAAGAGGGTGAATTCCTCCCCCTGGAAACCATGAAAATCCGAGGTGATGGCCACCGTGTCCCCCACCTCCAGGCGGGCGCCCTCCAGCCAGGTGACCAGGTGCACCATCTCCCAGGGCAGGGCCAGCCGCTTCAGCAAACGCTGGGCGATCAGCCGGGCGGTATCCGGATCTTCCACGATGACCGGGGACCCGTAGCGGCAGTCCACATCCAGCACCTGCTCCCCCCAGGCCCGGATGGCCGCCTCATCCCGTTCTTCCACATAACTGGCCGGATTGCGGTCAAAATCAGCGAATCGCAGCCGGATCAGATTTCTCACCCCGGCGGCGCTCCGGGAGAAGGTGAGGCGGCTGATCTGGTGCGGCCCCAGAGTGGTCCGGTGGTCCGCCAGGATAAAGCCCTTCAGGGTCTCATACCAGCCCCAGTTTCCGCTGACCCGGGCCCAGTCCAGGGCCACCTCAAGCATGAGCACCACTCCCTCCAGGGACCCCATCTCCCGGGCCATGATGTAATTTGGGGCATAGTCCCAGATGTCGGCGTCCTCCACACAGGCAAAGGGAATGCCGTCGGCATTCAGGACATTGGGCTTGTGGTCCCCGCTCATCGTGAAGAACTGCTGTACCATGTTCCGGAAATGCGTGTCGTCATGCTCGCTGGCAGGGAAACTGTAAGCCTGCCCCGGCCGGCCGGTGACCGCCAGCCCGAAGGCATGCGCCAAGTGGGTCTCAGGGTTATCCTGATAACCTGGTCAGGATAATTCTGAAGAAAATATAGGGAAAAAACCTAGAACAATTCCCCCCGGAGGCCTTTTCCCCCAAGAAACGGGGGTCCATCTGCGGCCCGAGAGGCCTTCCCGTCCGCCTGTCCACGCGGCATGTCCTTTGCTACCCCTTCCCCAAAAAAGCGGGGACCCGGCCCGGGTCTCCCGCCACAGGAGGGCATCCATGGATCTTATCTTCAAAAAGCGCTTTTTCCGTCCCGATGAAGTGGCCGAAATCCTCTGCCTCTCCCGGCGAACCGTCTATCGCATGATCAAGGACGGCCGCCTGCCCGGCACCCGCTTCGGCTCCGGCCCCTGGCGCATCGCCCGGGAAAACATCCTGGCCCTGCTGCCCCTCTCCGGCTGAACTCTGCTCGTGTCCTTGACCTGGCGGGCCGGCAGGCCCGCTTTTTTTCTTAAACTTCAGCCGCATCCTGCCGATAGCAGGAGAAAAGTGGTTGAGGTGACCCCCTCCATGACCCAGGTCTGCCTCTCTCCGCCGGATGGCCCCTCCCTGGACCTCTTCGCCCCGTTGCAGGTTCCTGGTGGTGGACGACATCCCCGCCATCCGCCGCCTGCTGACCCAGATGCTCCAGCAGTTGGGGGTGGCCTCCCCCATCCGCCAGGCTGCCGACGGCCTGGAGGCCTGGGAGCTCCTCCAGGAACATCTCTATGATGTGGTGGTCTGCGACATCAACATGCCCCGCATGACCGGCCTGGAGCTGTTAAAACGCCTCCGGGGGCACCCCCGCCATGAAAACACCCCCTTCCTCCTCATCACCGGCGAGGTCGCCGAGGACATCGTCGCCGCCGCGGTGGAAAACGAGGTGGACGGTTATCTCCTCAAGCCCTTCCGCCTCCCCGCCCTGCAGCGCCAGCTGGCCGCCATCCTCAAAGGCCGGCACTCCCCCGGCCCCGGGGAACGCCTCCTCCAGGAGGCCCGCCGCTGCCTGGCCGCGGGCTTCCCCGACCAGGCCCTGGACCTGATCCATCAGCTCCCTCCCCGGGTCCGGAAAAAAAGCGCCCAGGTGCTCAACCTCCTGGGAGAATGCCTCCAGGCCCACGACTCCCCCCAGGAGGCCGCCCGCTGCTTCCAGGAAGCCCTGAAAATCAATCCCTACCACCAAAGGGCGGCCTGTAACCTGGCCGCTCTCCTCTCCGCCTCTTCCCCCACACCCTCCCTGAGCGCAACCCCTGACATCTCTTAAACCTTTTGCCCGCCACCCATCCGGCAACCCTAAGATTCACTTTGCTTTTTGCCAAAATCCACGTATATTTCTAGTAAACGCTTGCCATCACCCCCCAAAGACCCAGGGTCAGCATGAATAACCGCTTAAGCCCCTTATACAAGAACATCGCCCTCTGGCTGCTCATCAGCCTGGTGATGATCTTCCTCTTCAACTATTTCAATACCACCGAGCAGGCCCGCGCCAAAACCACCATCAGCTACACCCAGTTCCTGGAGCTGGTGAAAAATGGCAAGGTCACCAAGGTCCTGCTCCAGGGGGAGGAGATCACCGGCGAGCAGGCCGACGGCAAACCCTTTAAGACCTATTCCCCCAACGACCCCAACCTCATCCGTCTCCTCCAGGACAAAAAGGTGGAGATCAGCGTCCGGCCCAAGGAGGACACCCCCTGGTACACCACCCTCCTGGTCTCCTGGCTCCCCATGCTCCTGTTGGTGGGCATCTGGATCTTCTTTATGCGCCAGATGCAGGCCGGCGGCGGCAAGGCCATGTCCTTCGGCAAAAGCCGGGCCCGCCTGATGACGGAAAACTCCGTCAAGGTCACCTTCAAGGACGTGGCCGGCATCGAGGAAGCCAAAGAGGAAGTGGCCGAAATCATTGAATTCCTGAAAGACCCGAAAAAGTTCACCCGCCTGGGCGGCCGCATCCCCAAAGGTGTGCTCCTGGTGGGCTCCCCCGGCAGCGGCAAAACCTTGCTGGCCCGGGCCATCGCCGGCGAGGCCGGCGTCCCCTTCTTCAGCATCAGCGGCTCCGACTTCGTGGAGATGTTCGTGGGCGTCGGCGCCGCCCGGGTCCGGGACCTCTTCCTCCAGGCCAAGAAAAACGCCCCCTGCATCATCTTCATCGACGAAATTGATGCCGTGGGCCGCCACCGGGGCGCCGGCCTGGGCGGCGGCCACGATGAGCGGGAGCAGACCCTGAACCAGCTCCTGGTGGAGATGGACGGCTTTGAATCCAACGAGGGCGTCATCCTCATCGCCGCCACCAACCGCCCGGACGTCCTGGATCCCGCCCTCCTGCGTCCCGGCCGCTTCGACCGCCAGGTGGTGGTCCCCATCCCTGATGTCAAGGGCCGGGAGGCCATCCTCCGGGTCCACACCCGCCGGGTCCCCTTGGATCCCTCTGTGGACCTCTCCATCCTGGCCCGCAGCACCCCCGGCTTTTCCGGCGCCGACCTGGAAAACCTGGTCAATGAGGCAGCGCTTCTGGCCGCCCGGGTCAACCGGGAGGCCGTCTCCATGCAGGACTTCGAACACGCCAAGGACAAGGTCCTCATGGGCTCCGAGCGCAAAAGCCTCATCCTGAGCGAAGCGGAGCGCACCAACACCGCCTACCATGAGGCCGGCCACGCCCTGGTGGCCCGGCTCCTCCCCGGCACCGACCCCATCCACAAGGTCACCATCATCCCCCGGGGACGGGCCTTGGGCGTCACCCAGCAGCTCCCTCTGGACGAGCGCCACACCTACTCCAAGGACTACCTCCAGGCCACCCTCACCGTCCTGCTGGGCGGCCGCGCCGCCGAAGAGCTCGTCTTCAACCAGTTCACCACCGGCGCCGGCAATGACCTGGAGCGCGCCACCGAGCTGGCCCGCAAGATGGTCTGCAACTGGGGCATGAGTGAAGAACTGGGGCCCATCACCTTCGGCAAGCGGGAGGAACATGTCTTTCTGGGCCGGGAGATCGCCCAGCCCAAGGATTTCAGCGAGGAAACCGCCCGCACCATCGACGCCGCCATCAAAAAGCTGGTCCTGGGCGCCTACGACCGGGCCAAAAGCCTCCTGGCCAGCCACCGGGCCGGCCTCCAGGCCCTGGCCCAGGCCCTCCTGGAAAAGGAGACCCTGGACAGCGCCGATATCGATCGCATCATCAGCGCCGCAGAACCCGGCCCCCCTCCCCCGGAGGAGGAGCAGTCCCCACCCCTCTCCCTGGGTCTCCAGCAGGCCTGACCTTGGCGCCGGATTCCCCTGGGGATCTTGGGATCAGGAGGAACCGTGGAAAGATCTTCTTCGGGGTCAGAGACCCGCAGGCAGAAGACTGACTCCATCCCTGAACCGGATTGAGAGGTAGGGGCAGGAGGGCGCTGCCCCCTGGCCCCTTTTCCTGTATGCTGTGCCTCAGGGCGGGGCCTGATGAACCCCGCCCTTTTCCCGACAGGGACAAACATCTTCGTCATGTCTCGGGATAAGTCATGACCGCTCCGATCTGGTCGCAACTCCTGGCCCTCAACCGCCCCCTGGTGATGGGCATTGTCAACGTCACCCCCGATTCCTTTGCCGACGGCGGCCGGCACCTCTCCCGGGAGGCCGCCCTCGCCCACGCCCGGAATCTGGTGGCCGCGGGCGCCGACCTTCTGGACGTGGGCGGCGAATCCACCCGGCCTTTCTCCGAGCCCGTCCCCCTGGAGGAGGAGCTGCGCCGGGTTATCCCGGTGATCGAGGCCATCCGGACCGAGCTGGACGTGCCCCTCTCCATCGACACCTACAAGGCCGAGGTGGCCCGCCAGGCCCTGAAGGCCGGGGCCCAGATTATCAACGACATCAGCGCCCTGCGCTTCGACCCCGACATGGCCCCCCTGGCCGCCGCCACCGGCGCCCCCGTCATCCTGATGCACATGAAAGGCACTCCCCGGGACATGCAGGCCGACCCCCGCTACGACGACCTCCTGGGAGAGATCAAAGCCTTCCTCAAGGAGCGCCGGGACTTCGCCCTGGCCCAGGGCATCGCCCCCGACGCCATCGTCCTGGACCCCGGCATCGGCTTCGGCAAGACCTTTGCCCACAACCTGCAAATCCTCAACCATCTGGACACCTTCCTCGATTTGGGCTGCCCCCTGTTGGTGGGCCCCTCCCGCAAGGCCTTTATCGGCCACTACCTGGGCGGCCTCCCCCCGGACGACCGGGATTACGGCACCCTCGCCGCCGTGGCCGTGGCCGTTCACAAGGGCGCCAAAATCCTCCGGGTCCACAACGTCGCCGCCGCCTCCCAGTTCCTCACCCTCCTGAGGATCATTCAGACCGCCTGACCCCCGGGGTTCTCGACAGCCCCGGAAAAACCGGGTAAAATACAGGGAAATCAGGGGGTGGGGGAGAGGGCGCAGAAGACCGCTGCTCCCTGAGCCCCTCTCCCCGGAGCTCTTTCCTTAAGTCTTTCATGAATCAGGATGTCGTTATCCCGACCGGTGGCCTAAGGATCCCTTCCCGGGGAATGGCCCGCCATCGTCAACGAGTGACCCCCATCTCCCGGAAAAGTCCGGGCCGGGTTTGCCGCCTCCCTCAGGAAAGACGGCCCCTTCCCGCCCCGGCTCGGTGCTGCCCGGCCTGATGCCTCCGTTTTTCGCCAATTTCCGCTGGCAGGACGGCCTGGATATCCTCCTGGTAGCCATCCTCATCTACCAGGTCCTCCTCATCCTCCGGGGCACCCAGGCCATCTGGGTCCTGGCCGGTCTCTTCCTCCTCTTCCTCGGTTACCTCTTCGCCCGCCGCCTGGAACTCTTCACCCTGGAGTGGCTCCTGGACGGCGTGGTCAAGAGCTTCTTCCTCATCATCATCATTCTCTTTCAGTCCGACATCCGCCGGGTCTTAAGCCGCATGGGGCGAAAAGCCCTGGCCCCCTCCAGCGGCCCCGGCCCCGGGGTCTCGGAGGAGATTTGCGAGGCGGTGGACACCCTGGCCAACCACCGCATCGGCGGCCTCATCGTCTTCGAGCGTCAGGTGGGGCTCTCCGATTACCTGGAAGGCTCGGTGCGCCTGGATGCCCTCATCACCTGGGAACTCCTGGTAAGTCTGTTCTGGCCCCACAACCCCACCCATGACGGCGCCGTCATCATCCAGGGTGACCGCATCCTGGCCGCCGGCTGCCTTTTGCCCCTCTCCAAGGCCCCCGACCTGGACCCCACCCTGGGAACCCGCCACCGGGCCGCCGTGGGCATCACCGAAAACTCCGACGCCGTGGCCCTGGTGGTCTCCGAAACCAACGGCACCGTCTCCCTGGCCCGCAACGGCAAGCTCACCCAGAACCTCTCCCGCCTGCAGTTGCGCCAGGAACTGCAAAACCTCCTGGAACCCAATGACCAGAGGAGATCTCTCCTTGACCGGCTGGCTCGCTTCCTGGGGACGTCATAAAATGCTCAAAATCCTCTCCCTCTTCCTGGCGGTGGCCCTCTGGTTTGCCGTGGGAGGGGAGGAGCGCATCGAAACCACCCTGAGCGTCCCTCTGGAGATCGTCAACCTGGACCCCCAGCTCATGATTACCAGCGAGGTCCCCTCCGGCCTGCAGCTGCGTCTGGCCGGCCCCCGCAGCATTATCCGGGCCCTCACCCAGAGCCGCCTGGTGCACTCCGTGGATTTGGCGGGGGCCAAACCCGGGCGGCTGAGCCTCCCCTTCGGCCCCGCCTCCTTTAATCTCCCTCGGGGAGTGACCATCCTCCGGGTCCATCCCAACCCCCTTTCCCTGACTATCGTGGAGACTGCGGTCCGCACCCTCCCCCTTCAACCCGTCCTTGCCGGCACCCCCCCGGAAGGTTATGAGGTCAAGGCCGTCGACTTACGCCCCTCCTTTGTCTCCGTCAAGGGCCCGGTGGAGGAACTCCAGGATCTCAAGGTCCTCGCCACCCTGCCCATCGACGTCTCCACCCTCACCGGCCCCGCCACCCTGGTCACCGACCTGGACGTCAAAAACCTCCACCTCACCCTGACCAACCCGGTGCCTCTCTTGGCCGAAGTCACGGTGGTGGAAAAGACCATCCGCCGCACCCTCTCCGGTCTGCCGGTGGCGGCCCAGCCCCTGCCCGCCCGTCTCGCCCCCTCCCAGGTGACCGTCATCCTGGAAGGCCCCTACCGGGAGGTGAAGGACCTCAAAGCCGCCGATCTCCTGGCCGTGGTGGATACCAGCGGCCTCAAGCCCGGCCAGCACCGCCTCGCCGTCAAGGTGGAGCTCCCTCCACGCCTGAAGCTTCTCAAGGTCACCCCGGCCACCGTTGCCGTCCAGGTGCGGCGCCCCTCCTGAGCCCCGTCCCGGTCCCGGGCCGAGCCGGCCGCCTTTCCGGTTGCCTGGCGGACACCTTCGTGATATGTCAATCCGGGACGGGCTTCGGCTCCCTGTCCGCCGAGCCGCCACTTATGCGCCCGGAGATCCCATGCACCCGCTTTACGCCCTCTTCCTCGGTGTCGTTCAGGGGATCACGGAATTTCTCCCCATCTCCTCCTCCGGCCATCTGGCCCTCCTGGAGCATTATTTTCAGGCTCCCGGGGCCGGCCTCACCTTTGACATCCTTCTCCACCTGGGCACTGTGGCCGCCCTCCTCACTTATTTCCGCCGGGACTGGCTGGCCATGGGCAAAGCTGTCTGGCGCCCCTCGCCCTATACCCGCCTGGACCGGCGCCTGTTCATCTGCATCCTGGTGGCCTCCGTGCCCGGCGCCCTGGCCGGCGTCTTACTGGAACACCAGGCCGAAACCGTCTTCCGCCTCCCGTGGCGTGTCGCCCTCCTCCTGGGAGGGGTGGGCCTCCTCCTCCTCCTGGCGGAGCGCTTGGCCCGCCATGAGCGCCCCCTCACCAACCTGCATCTGGGGGACGCCCTCCTCATCGGCCTTTCCCAGGCCCTGGCCATCATGCCCGGCGTCTCCCGCAGCGGCATCACCATGACCTGCGCCCTCTTTCTGGGTTTCACCCGGGAGGCCGCCGCCCGTTTCTCCTTTCTCATGGCCACCCCTATCATCGCCGGCGCCGGTCTCTTTCACCTGCGCAAACTCTTTTACGCCCCGCCGGAAAACCTCTCGGTCACTGCCGGCCTCCTGGGCTTTCTCGCCGCCCTGGGCTCCAGTTACGCCGCCATCCGCTTCCTGCTGCGCTTCCTGCGGCGCCACACCTTCCTGCCCTTCGCCCTCTACCGCCTGCTGGTGGCCGCGGCGGTATTGACCCTCACCCTTCTGGGAGTGCCCTGACCCCCTTCCCCGGTAGCCAGCAGTCAGTATCTGCCCCGGGCCTGGTCCGGGAAAGGCTGAATTTTTCGCCCTCCTCTTCCTGACCCCTTCCCCTTTTCTTCCCGATCTGATAAGAGTGAGACTCGGCGGGCGGTTGAAAAACACCCCTCCCTGCTGGCAAAGCCAGATCCCCTGTATGGGGTTGGGGGAGGGGGTTGGGGGAGGGGGTTGGGG
>JAILZL010000008.1 GCA_023512475.1 Syntrophobacterales bacterium | reverse complement strand
ACCCGCTTCCGTACCCAGGCACTGGGCAAGGTCAAGGCGGAGGAGTTCATTCAGGCCCTGAACCCCAGGCCGGGGGAACGCTTCGGCGACTGACCGGCAGCCGGGGACCGGGAAGCCGGCCGCACCTTCAGGTCCGAAGAACGGGCGGGGAGGGCGGTCGAAGGACCTCCCCCCGGTGGCCCGGTCCCTGGCTACCCGGTCCCGACAGACGCAGACAATGACAGAGAAAGGCCCCCTCACCCCCCTGAAGGCCCGCTATCTGGTGGCCAATTTCATCGGTCTGGCCATGATCGCTTCGGTCTTTCTCTACGCCGGGGTGGTGGAGATCCTCAAACGGGTGTGGGACCCCTTCACCGGCTTCGGGGATCTCTCCCCCCAGTTCGCCGAAAGCCTGCGGCATGTGCTTTTGGGGGTGGCCGGGGTGATCTATTTCGTCATCCTGTTCGGCCAGCGTCGCCTCGTGGCCCGGAACCGGGAGCTGCTGCCCCACGCCACCTTCCTGGCCTACGTCCTGGCGGAGCTGGTGGCCCTCTTCGGGCTGATGCTCTTTCTCCTCACAGGCAAGTCCCTGGATTTTTACGTCTTTTTTGCCGTCTCCCTCCTCTATTTCTGGGTCTATTTCCCCAAATACTCCACCTGGGAGGCCATTTTGGGGGAAGGACCGGAAGAGAGCCCCCCCTCTCAGTGAGGCCGGAACCATGCCCCGGGTCGGCATCTATTACCATCCCAGTTTCAGCCGCAAAAGCTACCTCACAGTGGGAAACCGCCTCCGGGACTTCCCCGAGGCCCTGGAGGAGGTCCTGAAACTGCCCGGGGTGCGGCTCTTCGAGTGCCCCCGGGCCCCGGAAGAGCTCATCTGCAAGGTGCACGCCCCGGACATGCCCCGGCTGGTGGCCCGGGACAGCCTGTGTGCCACCGCCTATGAGTCCGTGGGCGGGGTGGTGGCGGCCATGGAGGCGCTGGCCAAAGAGGAGCTGGACCGGGCCTTCTGCTTCATCGGCGCCGGCGGTCACCACGCCGGCTACCGGCAGTTCTGGGGCGCCTGCTGCTTCAACGACGTGGTCATCGCCCTCACCCGGGTGCGGGAGATCAGCCCCTGGCGCCGCTTTGCCATCTATGACACCGACGCCCACCACGGCGACGGCACCCGGGAGCTGGTGCAGAAGGATCCCGAAATCCTGCACGTCTGCTTCTGTGGCACCGATTATGCCAGCGCCGACGGCACCAAGGTGGACGTGAACGTCTATGATCTGGCCTGGCAGCCGGGGGTGGACCGGGCCTATGTGGAGGCGGTGCGCCGGGAGCTCCCCCGCCTCTCCCCCTTCCGGCCGGATCTGCTGGTGTGGTATTACGGCTTCGACACCCACGCGGAGGATTACGGCGCCTTGGGGCTCAGCGAGGCGGCCTTCCTGGAGATCGCCGACCTCATGTGCACCGCCGCCGCGGAGTTGAAAGTGCCTCTGCAGGTGGTCCTGGGGGGCGGCTCGCTGCCCCACCTGGCCACGGCCACCATCCCCCCCATCATCCGCCGCCTGGCGGCCCCCTGAGGCCCTCCCCCCGGGCCGCCGTCCCCAGAGGCCCTCACCCCTCCCGGAATTCCGGGACACGGCTGGGCCGTCGCCGCGGGGACCTCCTCCTTCCCCTTGATTCTCTTCCTCCCGGAATTATTATTTGGAAAAACTAATTTCCAGGAGGCGGTCATGAATCCGGTGGTGGAGAAGATCCCCCATGGCTATCGGGTGGACGGGGTGGACCTGGTGCGGAAAAACTGCGGCTGCGGCGGCCTCACCGGCCCGGGAGGGGCGGGCATCGGCGACTGCTGCATGACCTATTCCACGGTGAAGCATGAGGGTAACACCTACTATTTTGTCGCCAAATACACCACCCCCCATACGGTGATGAATATCGAGTACGGCTATCGGGTGAAGAAGGGCGACGTGGAGGTGGATGTGCACGTCTATGACACCAAGGGCCCCAAGACCTTCAAGTATGGGGGCGCGCCGCCGCCGGATCTGTCCGTCTGGCAGGAAAAGGGCTGGGAGGTGGTCTCCCGGTTTGAGCGGCATCTGGAGGGCACCGGCGAACCCATGCCCGAATGGTGCAGTCCCGAGGTCTGCCTGCGGCCGGATATCGGCCTCATGTCGGGGCACGGCGAGAAGAAAAAATAATCCGCCGGCAGTCCCGACCGGCGCTTTTTCCCTGAATTGCGGCTCCTTCAGGCAGGGGCTGGGGCCCTGGAGCGAAGCCAAGGGGCCCGTCTCGGCGTCCCCGCGCTGACCTGAGCAGGGGGAGGGAGCGGCACCCTCCGTCTTCTTCCCCCACCCCTTTCCTTCCCGGCTCCGCCTCGGGCCTGCGGTTGTGGCCCACGACTTCCGGGCTCCCTTCCGGTCTCCGGTGCGGGCCGGGTTCCCCCATCCGCCGGGCACCGCTGCCCTCCTCCCGCCGGCCAATAGCCCCTTTCTTGCCCCCACCGTCCCGATTCCGGGCCAACTCCGGAAATTTCTGGTAAAATAATTTCAGATAAACAATTCTCCTGAGACCTTATGTTTCTCGACCGACTGGAAAATCTGGAACGCCAATACCTGGACCTGGAAAACCGCCTGGCGGACCCGGAGGTGCTGCGCCAGCAGGAAGAGTACCTGCGCCTCAGCAAGGAGCACGCCGAACTTGCGCCTCTGGTGCAGGCCTTCCGGCGCTACCGTCAGGTGCAGAAGGAGCTGGCCGACAGCCAGAGCCTCCTCAAAGAGGAGACGGACGAGGAGCTCAAGGCCCTGGCCCGGGAGGAGATCCAGAGCCTTAAGGAGCAGCTGGCCGCCCTGGAGGAGGAGCTGAAATTCCTCCTGCTCCCCAAGGATCCCAACGATGAGAAAAACGTCATCCTGGAGATCCGGGCCGGCACCGGCGGAGAGGAGGCCTGCCTCTTCGCCGCCGACCTGTTCCGCATGTACAGCCGCCTGGCGGAGCGCCGAGGCTGGAAGCTGGAGGTCCTGAGCCATTCCCCCACCGGCCTGGGGGGCTTCAAGGAGATCATCGCCGCCATCTCCGGGGACCGGGTCTACAGCCAGCTCAAATACGAAAGCGGCACCCATCGGGTGCAGCGGGTGCCGGAGACGGAGTCCCAGGGCCGCATCCACACCTCCGCGGTCACTGTGGCCATCCTGCCGGAGGCCGAAGAGGTGGACGTGCAGATCAACCCGGAGGATCTGCGCATCGATGTCTTCCGCTCTTCCGGGCCCGGCGGCCAGTCGGTGAACACCACGGATTCCGCGGTGCGCATCACCCATCTGCCCACCGGTCTGGTGGTGACCTGCCAGGACGAGAAATCCCAGCACAAGAACAAGGCCAAGGCCCTGAAGGTGCTCCGGGCCCGCCTGCTGGATGCCAAGATGCAGGAGCAGCAGGCCCAGATCGCCCGGGAGCGCAAAAGCCAGGTGGGCAGCGGCGACCGCAGCGAGCGCATCCGCACCTACAATTTCCCCCAAGGCCGCCTCACCGACCACCGCATCGGCCTCACCCTCTACCGCCTGGCGGACATCCTGGAAGGCGACCTGGATGAGCTCCTCCAGGCCCTCATCACCCACTACCGCACCGAGGCCCTGAAACAGGCGTAAATGGCTGGGCCCCCGCAGACCTGGACCATCCTGGCGGTCCTGAAGTGGACCACCCGTTACTTCCAGGACAAAGGGGTGTCCGAGCCTCGGGCCTCCGCGGAAGTCCTGTTGGCCCATGTCCTGGGATTGAGCCGCCTGGAGCTCTACCTGCGCCACGATCAGCCCCTCACCCCGGAAGAGCTGGCGGCCTACAAGGCCCTTATCCGCCGCCGGGTCCGGGGCGAGCCCACTGCTTACCTCACCGGCCACAAGGAGTTCTGGTCCCTGGATTTTCTCGTCAGCCCCGCCACCCTCATCCCCCGGCCGGAGACGGAGCTCCTGGTGGAAAGTCTCCTGGAGGTGCTCCGGGGGCGGCAATTCGGCGCGGAAGTGCCCCCGGCGCCACCGGGGGCCGGGGAGCAAAACCGCCCCGGTATCCCGCTCCTGGGTCTGGAGGTGGGGGTGGGCTCCGGCGCAGTGATCATCGCCCTGGCCCGGGAGCTCCCCCGGTGGCGCTGGCTGGGGGTGGAGCTCTCGGCCCCGGCCCTGGAGGTGGCCCGCACCAATGCCGCCCGCCTGGGGGTGGCGCCGCGGGTGCAGTTCATTCAGGGCAACCTGCTGGGCTTCCTGAAGCCCGGCCCCTGGTTTCAGGCGGTGGCGGCCAATCTTCCCTATGTGCCGGCCAGAGACTGGGCGACATTGCCGGTGGAGATCCGGGAGTATGAGCCCCGGGAGGCTCTATGGGGCGGCGAGGACGGGCTGGCGCTCGTGAAACCCTTCTGTGCCGAGGTGCATCGCTTCCTGGCGCCGGGAGGCTGGCTGGCTGTGGAGGTGGGCCAGGGGCAGGCGGAGGCGGTGCGGGCCTCGCTGTCGGACACCCGCGCCTATGAGGGGATCGCCACCCTGCGGGACTATCAGGGCATCCCCCGGGTGGTGCGGGCCAGGCGGCAGCCGGCCTGAGGCCGGCCCCTGTCGCCTGCCGTGGATGCCCAGGCCGGCCGGCCACTGCGTCAGGAATCGGGAATTTTCCTTCCCCCCCCACCCCGCTCCTTGGGGGACCGAACAGATGGCCCCGTAAGAGACCTCGCCCCCTTCCTCGGGAAGACCATCCGGCTGGCGAGATAACATCCTGGATCCCCCCTCATGGCCCCCCTTTCCCCTCTGAGTGAAATCGGGCGAAACAAAGAACGGGATGAGGTTCTGGTCCCCCCTTTCCCGCCGGGACCGTTCCCGCGCCCCTGGGGGGCCGGGTTGATTTTTCGTCCCGATGCGGGATGAGGCTTAATAGGCGAGGCACGGCCGCGGGCGCTCCGGTCTTTCCCGGAAAACCCAGACTTTCATAACCCCGGGCCGGTAAAACCCAAGCTTTCTCCGCCGCCTACCGGCCCGGGCAGTGCCGGGGGCGGTTTAAAATCTGGCTTCGGCCTTGAGGATGCAGGCGTCACCGTCGCCTTTGCGGGGATTGCGGTCGTAGCAGTCCCAGCCTTCCAGTTCCTGGGCGCTGAACCGGAGCACATGGCCGGAGGGAGTGGTGGTTTCCAGAAGATGGCCGCGGAGCAGTTGACCGGTGCGGGAGGACGGGCCCCCCAGATCGGCACATCCTGCCATCACCGCCGCACACACGGCCGCCGTCACCCAGAGTCCCCGGATCTTCATGCCCACCTCGCCAGCCTTCCGGCCGCACCACATTCTTCAAACGCAGCCGGGATGAAGAGTTACCACGAGTTTTGCAAAAGGCGTACCCTGGTGGGCACGGCAGGCAATTCCACCTCAGGCAACGGTTCTGACGGGAAGGAATGTCGGCCACCCGGGGAAAGAGGCTGATTTTGCCTCTTTCCCGGTGGGCACCAGTATAGCAGAGGAAAAAATTTCCCCCAAGGAAAAAGTGGGGCGGGCCTCACAGGGCGGCGGGGGAGGTGATGCGGCCGGTCACCGCCGAGGCCGCGGTCACCGCCGGGTTGGCCAGATAGACCTGGGAGGTGGGATGCCCCATGCGGCCGGTGAAGTTGCGGTTGGTGGTGGCGATGGCCACCTCCCCCGGGGCCAGGATGCCCATGTGGCCCCCCAGGCAGGGCCCGCAGGTGGGCGGGCTGATGACCGCCCCGGCCTCCAGGAAGATGGCCAGCAGACCCTCTTCCAGGGCCTGGCGGTAGATGAGGGGCGTGGCCGGAATGACGATGAGGCGCACCCCCCTGGCCACGGTGCGGCCTTTCAGCACCCGGGCCGCCAGCCGCAGGTCCTCCAGGCGCCCGTTGGTGCAGGAGCCGATGACCGCCTGATCGATGCGGATGCCTTGCTCCTGGGCCTCGGATACCGGATGCACGTTCTCCGGGGAGGGGGGATAGGCCACCAGGGGCTCCAGCCGGCTGACCTCATAGGTGCGGGTGAGGGCGTATGGGGCCCCGGCATCGCTCTCATACACCCGGTAGGGCCGCAGGGCCCGCTCCCGCACATAGGCCAGCGTGACCTCATCCACCGCCATGATGCCGTTTTTGGCCCCCGCCTCCACCGCCATGTTGGCCATGGAGAAGCGCTCCGCCATGTTCAGGGCGCTGATGGCCGGGCCCACAAACTCCATGGCCATATACCGGGCCCCGTCCACCCCCAGATCGCCGATGGTATGTAAAATCAAATCCTTGCCCGTCACCCACTCCGGACATACCCCCTGGTATTCCAGGCGGATGGACTCCGGCACCTTGAACCAGGCCTCGCCGGTGATCATGGCCGCGGCCAGATCCGTGGAGCCCACCCCGGTGGCAAAGGCCCCCAGCGCCCCGTAGGTGCAGGTGTGGCTGTCGGCGCCGATGATCAGGTCCCCCGGGACCACAATGCCCTTCTCCGGCAGGAGGGCGTGCTCCACCCCCATCTCCCCGCCGTCGTAGAAGTGGCGCAGGCCCTGCTCCCGGGCGAACTCCCGGAGGATCTGGCACTGGATGGCGGAGGGGATGTCCTTGTTGGGCGCGAAGTGGTCCGCCACCAGCACCACCCGCTCCGGATCGAAGACCCGCTTGGCCCCCGACTCCCGAAACTCCTTGATGGCGATGGGCGCGGTGATGTCATTTCCCAGGGCGATGTCCACCTTGGCCAGGATCAACTCCCCCGGCTCCACATACTCCCGGCCGCAATGCGCGGCCAGGATTTTCTGGGTTATGGTCTGCGGCTTGGCCATGATCTGCTCCTGTGTTGGCTTTGTGGGGAGGGGACCAAGGGGCGTGGCCCCTTACCCCCTTCCCCATGCCCCTTCCCCAATCCCTGAGTTTTATTTTTCCGGGCCTGGGAGGGGAGGTCAAAGGCCTCGCCCTCCGGGCGAATAAAAGTGGGGTGAAGGGGTGTGGGAGCAGGAAAGGGAGTTCGACGCCCCGGCCCACCCCCGCGTCTCCTTACAACTCTTCGGGTTTTCCCAGCTTGGGCCCCATCTCCTGGGAGAATTTCAGGCGGTTGAGGCCGTTGATGTAGGCCCGGGCGCTGGCGGTGACGATGTCCGGGTCCACCCCCTGGCCGGTGACGGTATAGCCGTCATCCTCCAGGCGCACGGAGACCTCGCCCAGGGCCTCGGTGCCGCCGGTGATGGAGCTCACCGAGAATTTCAGCAGCCGGGGCTTGATGGGGGAGAGCCGGGTGATGGCCTTGTAGGTGGCGTCGATGGGGCCGTCCCCGAATTCGCTCACCGTCTTGAGTTCCCCCCCCACCCGCATCTTGACGGTGGCGTTGGGCTTCACCATGGTGCCGGTGAGGACCACCAGCTCCTCCAGCTTCAGGTACTCCGGCACGGATTTGTAAATGACCTCCGTCTCCACCAGGGAGACCAGGTCTTCGTCGAAGACCGTCTTTTTGCGGTCCGCCAGGTCCTTGAAGCGGGCAAAGACCCGGTTGAGCTCCTCATCGTTGAGATAAAAGCCCATGTCCTGGAGCTTGGCCTTGAAGGCGCTGCGGCCGGAGAGCTTCCCCAGGGGCAGGCTGGACTTTTTGATCCCCACCGCCTGGGGGGTCATGATCTCGTAAGTGCTGGCCTCTTTGAGCACCCCGTCCTGGTGGATGCCGGACTCATGGGCGAAGGCGTTGGCCCCCACGATGGCCTTGTTGGGCTGCACCACCACCCCGGTGAGCTTGCTCACCAGCCGGCTGGTGGGATAGAGATACTGGGTGACGATGCCGGTCTCCAGGCCGAAGAGGTCCTTGCGGGTGGTGAGGGCCATAACGATCTCCTCCAGAGAGGCGTTGCCGGCCCGTTCCCCGATGCCGTTGATGGTGCACTCCGCCTGGCGGGCGCCGTTGGCGATGGCCGCCAGGGTGTTGGCCACCGCCAGCCCCAGGTCGTTATGGCAATGCACCGAGACCACCGCCTTGTGGATGTTGGGCACATGCTCCATGAGATACCTGATCTTGGCCCCGAACTCATGGGGGATGGTATAGCCTACGGTGTCCGGGAAATTCACCGTGGTGGCCCCGGCGTCGATCACCGCGGTGAAGACCCGGGCCACATACTCCAGGTCGCTCCGCCCGGCATCCATGGCGGAGAACTCCACGTTGGAGCAATACCGGGCGGCGTGCTTCACCGCGGCCACCGCCTGCTCCAGGACCTCCTCCCGGGTCTTCCGGAGCTGGTACTTCAGGTGGATGTCCGAGGTGGAGATGAAGGTGTGGATGCGGGGGGCGGTGGCCTCCTTCACCGCCTCCCAGGCGGCGTCGATATCCTGGAAGTTGGCCCGGGCCAGCGCCGCCACCTGACAGCCCCGGATCTCCCGGGCCACCGTCTTCACCGCCTCAAAATCCCCTCTGGAGGAGAAGGGGAACCCCGCCTCGATGACATCCACGTTCAACAGCTCCAGCTGGCGGGCGATCTGCAGCTTTTCCTCCACATTGAGGCTGGCACCCGGGGTCTGCTCGCCGTCCCTCAGGGTCGTATCAAAGATGATGACTTTCTCCGGCATGGGTCCACCTCCTCTTCCGGGTTGACAATATACCAGGACCGGGACCGCTTGTCACAGCCCGGACCAACCACCTGCACAGGTCAGGAAAAACGGGGACAGGGCCGACGCTCAGGCGCCGGCTAGGGACAGGAGCCCCTTCAGGACCACCCGCCGCAGGGCGGCGGGCTTCCGGCTCCTTAAGGAGAGACTAAAAGCAGGGGGAAACACCGGAAAAATATCCATTACCCCTATAATGTGCACCATTTTTTCCCGAGGCGCAAGGCCTTGACGAACCCTTTCCCCCGGGAAGCGGGCACTACCCAATCCCGGGGCCGCCGCCGGCCCCGGGACTGCCAGGCCCGGCTCAGGGATTCCCGGGCGTGGGCGCCTCCTCTTCCCCTGCGCTCTCCGGCAGCGCCGGCCTCCGGGAATAATAGAGATAGGTGCTGTAGATCCCTGAGGCCAGATACACGAGCATCACCGGGAACCCCATGAGCTCCGGCGCCGCGGCGATGACCACAAACAACAGCACCAGGGCCACCAGAGACTGGAAGGGGTGACGGGTGAAGAGCTCCGGCTTCTTGAAGCTGAAGAACTTGAGGTTGCTCACCATAAGGAAGGAGAGGACATAGATCATCACCAACACGAACTTGTGCTTCTCCGGGGCCCACTCCCCGATCTGGTAATAAAAGCCGATGCAGGTGGCCACCACCATGGCCGCCGCCGGGATGGGGAGACCGTTGAAGTAGCGGGGGTCCATGGAGCCGCTCTGCACATTGAAGCGGGCCAGCCTGAGGGCCCCGCAGACCACAAAGAGAAAGGCCGCCACCCAGCCGAAGCGCCCGAAGGGCTTCAGGGCCCACAGGTAAACCAACAAAGCCGGGGCTACCCCGAAGGCCACCAGGTCAGACAAGGAATCATACTGCACCCCGAAATTGGAGGTGCTCTGGGTCATGCGGGCCACCCGGCCGTCCAGCCCGTCCAGGATGAGGGCCACGAAGATGGCCCAGGCCGAGGCCAGAAACCGCCCCTCCATGGCCGCCACAATGGCATAAAACCCGGCAAACAGACTGCCCGTGGTGATGAGATTGGGAAGCAGATACGCCCCCCGGAATTTCCGCCGATCCTTCTTCCTCCGCCTGCCCATGTCGCCTCCTGTGGGGGAGGGGGCCAGGGGCCGGTGGACCCTTCCCTCCCCGCCGCCCCTCCCGATGTGGGAGGGGGTGGGACGGGGGAACTGCGTTCCCGGGCCTCCCCCCATGGGCCTCACTGCCAGCGGGCCACGGGAGTGGTGCCGGCGGTGAGGTGGTCGCCTTGTTTAGTGATGATCTCGCAGGTGGCCGGCACATACAGGTCCACCCGGGAGCCGAAGCAGATCATGCCGATGCGTTGTCCTTGTGCCAGATGGTCGCCGGGTTTGACCCGGGTGAGGATGCGCCGGGCCAGGAGTCCGGCGATCTGAACCACTTTCAGGCGGCGGCCGGGGGCCACCTCCAGCAGGGTCACCTGGCGTTCGTTGCTCGTGTCGGCCTCTTCCCGGAAGGCCGCCCGGAAGCGACCGGGGAAATGCCGGCTCGTGATCACGGTGCCGGCGGCCGGGGCCCGGTTGACGTGCACATCGAAGATGTTCATGAAGGTAGCCACCCGCCAGGCGGGTCCCACCTCTTCATCCTCCACCCGATCCACCCGGATGACCCGCCCGTCCGCCGGAGCCACGATGGCCTGCTCGTCATCGGGGGAGCGGCGCTCCGGATCCCGGAAAAAAAAGGCGAAGAAGGCCGCCGCGGCCAAGGCCAGGAGGGCCGTCCGGGGCCAGCCCAGGGCCAGGGCCGCCAGTCCGACGGCCAGGGAGATCAGGATGAAGGGGTAGCCCTCCCGAGCCAGGGGCACGAGCTTCCCCCGCGGGGCCTTCTCCACACCGCCCATCCGACACCCGCGTCAGCGTTTCAGCCAGGACATCATGCCCCGGAGCTTTTTGCCCACCTCCTCGATGGGATGCTGGGCCTCCAGCCGCCTCAAGGCATTGAACACCGGCCGCCCCGCCTGGTTTTCCAGGATCCACTCCTTGGCGAATTCGCCGGTCTGGATCTCCTCCAGGATGAGGCGCATCTCCTCCCGGGTCTCCTCGGTGATGATGCGCTTGCCCCGGGTGTAGTCGCCGAACTCGGCGGTGTCGGAGACGGAGTAGCGCATGTAGCTGAGGCCGCCCTGGTAGAAGAGGTCCACGATGAGCTTGAGTTCGTGAAGGCATTCAAAATAGGCGATTTCCGGGGCGTAGCCCGCCTCCACCAGGGTGTCGAAGCCGGCCTTCACCAGCTCGCTGACCCCGCCACAGAGCACACACTGCTCCCCGAAAAGGTCGGTTTCCGTCTCCTCCCGAAAGGTGGTCTCCAGGACCCCGGCCCGGGTGGCGCCGATGCCTTTGGCGTAGGCCAGAGCCGTCTTGAGAGCATTCCCCGAAGCGTCCTGGTGCACCGCCACCAGGGCGGGGACCCCGGCGCCCTTCTCGTATTCGCTGCGCACCAGGTGCCCCGGACCCTTAGGGGCCACCATGACCACATCAATTTGGGGGTCGGGCACAATCTGGCCGTAGTGGATGTTGAAGCCGTGGGAGAACATCAGGGTTTTGCCCGGGGTGAGGTGGGGCTTCAGGTCCTGTTCATAAATCCGGGCCTGGATATGGTCCGGGGTGAGCATCTGCACCACCTGGGCCTGGGCCGCGGCCTCGGCGGCGCTCACCGGCTGGAAGCCGTACTTCACCGCCAGCTCGTAATTGGGGGTGCCGGGCACCTCGGCCACCACCACTTCCACCCCGGAATCCCGGAGGTTGAGGGCCTGGGCGTGGCCCTGGGAGCCGAAGCCGATGATGGCTACCTTTTTCCCCGTAAGAACTCCGGGATCCGCATCCGGGTCATAATAGATTTTAATCGCCATGCAGGCTCCTTTCTCGGCACAGGTCAATACGTGAGGATTTTGTCCGCCTGTTTCACCTGCTCATAGAGAATTTTCATGTTGCCAACTTTGAGGGGGTCGGTGGCCTCCACTCCGCGGAGGGCAAGGCATTTCCCTCAGGCGTAAAGGATTCCCTCGCTTAAGCCGAAGAGCTTGGCCTGCTCCCGGAGAGGGAATTGCGGTGAATCCCCGTCATACAAGTCGGTAGCCGGCCCGTTCAGGAATACCGTGACCTCTTCGCCTTCATTCAAGAGGACATTGGCGAAGCGCAGGGCGTTCCATTTGATTTCCGGATCCGGGCTGGAAAGCACGATGAGCACCCGCATAATCCTTATTCTTTCTTGGCCCGCTGGATGGCCAGGGTGCCGGAACGCACGATGTCCAGGATGCCGTGGCTCTTGAGGAGGCTCAGGACTGCCTGGATCTTTTCGTGGTTCCCGGTGATCTCCAGGGTGTAGGTGGTGGGGGAGACGTCCACCACCCGGCAGCGGAAGATGTCGGCGATGCGCAGCACCTCGGCCCGGGACTTGTCCTCGGCCTTGACCCGCACCATGGCCATCTCCCGCTCCACGTGGTCCAGCTCGCTCAGATCCACCACCTTCTGGGTGTTGATGAGCTTGCGGAGCTGCTTGATGATCTGCTCGATGATCTGCTCATCGCCGCTGGTCACCAGGGTGATGCGGGAGGTGGCCGGGTCCATGGTCTCGGCGACGCACAGGGATTCGATGTTGAAGCCCCGGCCGGAGAAGAGCCCGGTGACCCGGGAGAGCACCCCGGGCTGGTTGTCCACCCAGACGGAAATGGTATGGCGCCGGTTCTTTTTGGCTTCCATGGCTTCCTCCCCTAGGCCAGGAGCATTTCATGGGTGGCTTTGCCCGGCGGCACCATGGGCATGACGCACTCCTCCCGGTCCACCACAAAGTCCATGATCACCGGCCGCTTGATCTCCATGGCCTTCCGGATGACGGGCTCCACCTCCTCGGGCTTGGTGGCCCGGAAGCCCACCGCCCCGAAGGCCTCGGCCACCTTGACAAAATCCGGCTGGGCGCTCAGATCGGTGGCGCTGTAGCGTTTGTCATACAAAAGCTGCTGCCACTGCCGCACCATCCCCAGGTAGGCGTTGTTGAGGATGGCGATCTTCACCGGCAGGTTGTTTTCCACCACGGTGATCAGCTCCTGGATGTTCATCAGGATGCTGCCGTCCCCGGCGATGTCGATGACGATGGCATCCGGCTTGGCCACCTGCACCCCCATGGCGGCGGGGAAGCCGTAGCCCATGGCCCCCAGGCCCCCGGAGGTCATGAACTGCCGGGCCCGCTTGAATTTGAAGAACTGGGCGGCCCACATCTGGTTCTGGCCCACCTCGGTGGTGATGTAGGCATCCCCGCCGGTGACCTCCCACAGCTTCTCCACCACGAACTGGGGTTTGATGACCTCTTTGGATTTCTTGTATTTGAGGGGGTGTTTGCGGTCCCACTCCCGGATGCGGCCCAGCCACTCCTCCCTTAGGGCAGCCCAATCCCGGGGCTCTTCCTTTTTCAGGAGGTTGTTGAGCTGGTGCAGGGCGTCCCGGCAGTCCCCCACGATGGGGATGTCCACCACCACGTTTTTGCTGATGGAGCTGGGGTCGATGTCGATGTGGATGATCTTGGCGTGGGGCGCGAAGGCGTCCAGCCGGCCGGTGACCCGGTCGTCGAAGCGGGCCCCCACGGCGATGAGCACATCGGAGTTGGCCACCGCCATGTTGGCGCAGTAGGTGCCGTGCATACCCAGCATGCCCATCCACAGGGGATGGATCCCGGGAAAGCCCCCCAGCCCCATGAGGGTGCTGGTCACCGGGATCTGCAGGGCCTCGGCGAACTTGAGGAGTTCCTCCGAGGCGTTGCTGTGAATGATGCCGCCGCCGGTGTACAGCACCGGCTGCTTGGCCTGGAGAATGAGGTCCAGGGCCCGGCGCACCTGCCGGGGGTTGGCGTGCACCGTGGGCTGATAGCTGGGGATGCGGATCTCCTTGGGGTCAAGGGGCTCCGGCACGATACTGGCCTGCTGCACATTCTTGGGCAAATCCACCAGCACCGGCCCCGGACGCCCGGAGCGGGCGATGTAGAAGGCCTCATGGATGGTGCGGGCCAGGTGCTTGATGTCGGTCACCAGGTAGTTGTGCTTGGTGCACGGCCGGGTAATGCCCACAATGTCCACCTCCTGGAAGGCGTCGTTGCCGATGAGGTGGGTGGGCACCTGCCCGGAGAAGACCACGATGGGGATGGAATCCATGTAGGCGCTGGCGATGCCGGTGACCGTATTGGTGGCGCCGGGCCCGGAGGTGACCAGGGCCACCCCCACTTTGTTGGAGGCCCGGGCGTAGCCGTCGGCGGCGTGTACCGCGGCCTGCTCATGGCGCACCAGGTAGTGCTTGATGTGGGGGCGTCGGGTCAGCTCATCATAGATGTCGATGACCGCCCCCCCGGGATACCCGAAAATGTGCTGGACGCCCTCCCTCTCCAGACAATCCAGGAAGATTTGGGCGCCGGTGCGCTTGGTGCTCATGCCATCCCTTCCTTTTCCCGGTATTTGGCCAGGATCTGCTCGATGCGGTCCCGGCCCGCCAGCTTCAGTTTCTGCAACCGTTTCCTCTCCAGGGTCTCTTCACTGGTGAGATAGGGACGCCGGTTGAACTCCTCCAGCCGGCGCTCGAATTCCTCGTGTTCCGCCAGCCGCTGTTTCAATTCCGGCTCCAGCTCCATGACCCGGCGGATCAGCTCCAAGTCCCGTTCTTCCATAGCTTGGCCCCATATCGGCGTCAACTTCCAGATAGCCTTTGATTTTAAAAAAATTCCCACTAGTTGTCAACGCATGCCTCCAAAAGAGTTGGCGGGAGCGGGGGCCGGGATCCCAAGCTCTTGTCCCCTCGTGTCTCACTCCCAAAGCCGCGGAAATTACCCTCGGGGGAGGGGAAAAAGGAGGGGCCACCTCCCCCCGCATCCTCCCCCAAATAAGAAGAGGCCGCGCCGTTTCCGGTCGCGGCCTCTTCCGGCCAGTCAGCCAGGAGGGGCTGCAACTCCCTCATACCTTCGCCTTCCAGACGCAGTGCTTGAGGCGGGCCGGCAATGCAGACTTTCCGGTCCTCTGGCTGCTGGCTCTGATTATTAGTTAATCATTCGTGGCCCCTCGTCAAGGGGGGGGTTGTCAGAAATGGCCGGGGGGTGGGGTCTCGGTCTCCCCGGTCTCGGATCCTCGCCCTTCCAAAGCCCCGGGGAGGGGAATTCTGGTTCCCTTGTCCCGGTGCGGGGGATAATCCGGCTGTTCCCAGAAGATATTGCGCCCCTGGGCCGCGCTCACCTCCGGCCACGCCCGACCGGCGCCGCTCCCGGCCCGCGGGTGATCACCGAGGACCCGCAGCTATGTTCCCCGTTGTCAACCGCACCAGCTGAAGCCGCTTCTGCCGGGGATCCTCGGGATCCAGGCCCAGGACATGGCCCCGGAACCGGGTTCAACCTGGGCCGCAATCCCTTTGTCAGGCCTTCCATGGCCTTCGGGAGGTCCTTCCTTTGACTCCATCCGCCTGACAGGTTGATGAAAAGATTATTCGGGGAAGGGGGCCAAGGGTCGCAGACCCCTGCCCTTCCCCGAGCCCCTCCCCAACCCCATAAATGAAAGGTGGCTTCGCCAAACCGGCAGAATCGGCCGGCCTCATGCCACCGGATTTCGGGGAGGGGGTTTTGCAACAGCCTGTCAGAATCTGCGGGCCAGGCGGGTGGGGCCCGGGGTTCCCCCGGGGGCGGCCAGGAGCTCCTGCACCTTCAGGCGCCGGCTCTCCGGGAGCAGGGTGCCGCTCACCTGGCCGTAGCGCAGGAACTTGGCCCAGGCCCGGGTGGCCACCCCCTCCTGGTCCAACAGGGCCTGCACCTCCCGGCCTTCGGTCTCCAGGAGCTTGTCATCCAGGATGATGGTGACCCGCCGGCCTTCGGGAGTGAGGGGCCCCACCCGGAAGACCACCTCTTCGGGTTTGGGGTAGGGCACGGTGGGCAGCCGCACCACCTCCCCTTCCTTGATCTCCCCCAGGCGCAGCCGCTGGTTGTAATAAAAGCTTAAGGGATCGGTGAGGCTGTCATCCAGGGGGCCTTCCCACTTTTTGACCATGGCCCGTTTGCCCCGGTCCCACTTCCAGACCTCCACCCGCCTGGCCTCGTGGTCGAAGCGGTGCTCGGTGACGTGCAGCTTGCCCCGGCGCTCGGTCTTCTCCCGGTAGAGGAGCGGCCGGAACCGGCCCCCGGTGAACAGCATGTCGGTGCTGTACTCCCCTTTGAAATGGCCGCTTAGGAGGGCCAGGATCCCCTTGGCCTGGCCGGAGATGGAGGCCCGGTAATGATTGCCCCCCAGCCGGCTGAGAACCACCCGGGCCGGGACGGAGTCGTTGAAGATCCAGAGGTCCACCCGATACTTGAGGTCCTCCAGAATCTGGGGAGACCCCGACGGCGCCGGGGCCGCCCCGGACGGAGCGACGGTTGGCCACCCAAGGAGCACCGTCAGCAGCAGGGCCAGTACCAAAAGTTTTCCACCCGACACGGCTGGCGAGGGCTGGCTGGGCATGATCGTTTTCCCTGAGGTTGGTGAGGTCCTGCTGGTCCCGGCGGCAATCCGTCCCGTTTCCCCTTCCTGTTCCATAGACCCCGAAACGCCGGCGGCATTAACAGGCCGGTGAAAAAAAGGTATCGGGGAAGGAGGGGTCACAGACCCTGGCCCCGCCCCCTCCTCCCATCCCAGGAATAGGACTTGGCTCGGCCAGCCTTAACGGATTTCGGGGAAGGGGTGTTTTCCCCCAGCCTGTTAAGTCCATCTAGAATTCGGGATTTTTTCCCCGGACTTTAATTTGGTTAAAATTTTCCGGAAAAAACCTCACTCCTCCCCCTCCGTCGGCGCCGGACCCGGGCCGCTCCAGACCCCCACGTTGAAGCGTTCCCGCCACCAGCGGTCCACGTCGCCCTCCTCTTCCGTCTCCTCCAGCCGGTAGCGGTAATGCTCCAGGAACTCCTTGAGGCGCTGGTAGGCGGCGTTCACCGCCTGCATACGGCGGCGATATTCCTCCTCCGCGCCCGCAGGGGCCCGGTCCGGGTGCCAGCGGCGGGCGGCCCGGCGGTAGGCCTCCCGGATCTCCCGGCGGGTGGCCACCGGGCCCAGACCCAGGATCTGGCAGGCCTCCTTCAGCGTCACAGCCGGCTCCGGGGGCAGAAGCGGGCGGTCCCCAGGGTATCTCCCGCCCCTTGCGCCGACCCAGCCAGGGGAAAGCCGCGGCAGGGGAGGGGGAGGAGAGGGACAAAAGGCGGCCTCCCGTGCCCGGCCCCGGCCGGAGTCGGGGCCAAAGACCGGTTTCCCCGGACGCGGCCGCCCTCTTCAGGGCGGGTGCCGCCCTGCCAGGTCATCCTTCCCCTGGCGGGGCCGGTTTTCCCTCTCGTTTGCCGATTCTTCCCGACCCCCATTATACGCCTGCATCCCGGGGAAATAAAGTCACAGCTGCACTTTCCCTTGCCGTCGGGTGGAGCCCCGCGGCTTGTCAAGCGGCGCTGACCGTGGTAAGGTAAGGTAATTTTTTGCAAAAGAGGGACCGCCTCCCATGCCCGTGGATACGCGTCTGGCCCTGTCGGCGGCCGAGCTCACCGCCACCCTGGAGCGGCTGGCCCAGGAAATCCACCAGGCCTGCACCCACCCGGCCGAGCTGGTGGTGGTGGGCATCCGCACCGGCGGCGCCTATCTGGCCCAGCGTCTGGCGGACCTTGTGGGCCGCCGCGCCCGGGCGCCCCTCAAGGTGGGGGTCCTGGACATCACCCTCTACCGGGATGACTGGACCCGCATCAGCCACAAACCCCTGGTGGGCAAAACCGAGCTGCCCGGCTCCATTGACGACCAGGAGGTGCTCCTGGTGGATGACGTGCTCTTCACCGGCCGCACCATCCGGGCCGCCCTGGATGCCCTGATGGACTATGGCCGGCCCCGGCGCATCCGCCTGGCGGTGCTGGTGGACCGGGGCGGCCGGGAGCTCCCCATCTGCCCGGACTTCGTCGGCCTCACCATGGATCTGCCTCCGGAGCAGCGGGTGAACGTCTACCTGCGGGAAATGGGCCGGGAGGATGCGGTAGCCATCGAATCCGGCCATCCGGAACGAGCATGAGCCCCGGCCGGAAGAAAGCCGCGGCGCCCCTGCCGCCCCTCCCCCCGGAAGCCGCCGCCCGCTTGGCGGCCCTCCAGGCGGAGGTGCGTCGGGGGCTGGAGGCCCACCTCCCGGTGGAGGAGCTCCTGGCCCGGGTGGGTCCCCCGGAGCCCGACCCGGCCTGGCCGGAGCACCTCCTGGCCGCTTTGGCCGACCTGCGCCATCCCGGGGTGCCGCCCCTGCTGGTGGCCCTCTTCGGTCAGGATCCGGACCGGCGGCGCCGCAAGGCCCTGAAAAAGGCCCTGCACCGCCTCAAGACCCAGGGCTTTCCGGTGCCGGAGGATCTTCTGCCGGCGGCCGGGCCCTCCCCCCGGCCGGCGGCGGCCCCGGAGGTGACGGCCCGGGTGACCCCCATCTTCGGCCGCGGGGAACGATGGGTGGTCCTGGAGGGCAGCCGGGCGGTCCTGGGGGGGACCATGGTGGTGGCCCGGGTGAGCGACACCGCCGGTCTGCTGGAATTCCACCCCCTGGCGGCCAACCGGGCCCAGCGCCAGGAGCTCTGGCAGAGCCTCACCGAGCAGGGGCTCTCCGAGTGGGCCGAGGTGCCGCCGGCCTACGCCGTGCGTCTCCTGGAGGAGGCTTACGCCCGGCATCCTGAGGCGCCCCCGGCCTCGGATTATGCCGCCCTCCGAGACCGTCTCTGGCGCCATCTGGGCCGCCCCGAGGAGGCCCCGGATCCGGAGAGCGCCGTTCCCCCGGTGAGCGATCTGGAGCGGGCCCCCGCCCTGGAATACGCCCGGGAGCTGGCCCGCCACCCCTGGTTCTCCTCCTGGCTGCCGGAGCCGGCCCGGCTCACCCCCTGGCTGGCGAAGCTGAGGGAGGCCGAGGCCAGCCCCCTGATTCTGGCCGAGCATCAGCAGCGGGCCCGGTTGGAGGGCATCCTGGAGGACGCAGTCCGGGACCTCTTTCCGCCCCAGAGCCGGGAGCTCCTGCGCCGTCGGCTGCTGCACCAGGCCTATTATTGTCAGCTGCGCCACCTCCACCGGGAGGCCCGGGCCCTGAGGGCGGCGGCCCAGGACCTGGCGGCCCGGGAACAGAGCCCCCTGATGGGGGAAAGCCCCTTTCTTCTGGCCCTGGTGGAGTCGGCCCTGAGGCTGGCCCGGGAGTCCCCGAAACCGACGGCCCCGGGGCTGGTGGCCCCGCCGCCGGGCCCGCCCCTGATCCTGAGGAAGTGACCATGCTCACCACCTTAACGGTGCGCACCGGCGCCCCCACCGAATTCATTGACCTCACCCCCCAGGTGGCGGAGGTGGTGCGCACCAGCGGGGTGGCGGAGGGCCTCTGCCACCTCTTTGTGCCTCATACCACCGCGGCCATCACCATCAATGAGAACGCCGACCCCACCGTCCCGGCGGACATCCTCATGGTGCTGAACAAGGTCATCAGCGAGCGGGAGGCCTACCGCCATCGGGAGGGCAACTCCCCGGCGCATATCAAGGCCTCCCTGGTGGGTCCGGCCCTGACGGTGATCATCACGGGCGGGAAGCTGCTGTTGGGCACCTGGCAGGGCATCTTTTTCTGCGAGTTCGACGGACCCCGCACCCGGAAAGTGCATGTCAAAATCCGTGAGGGCTGATGGGGGAAGGCCGGTTCTTTCAGGACGTCACCATCAACGGCATCAAGCTCGCCGCCTACCTCCAGGGCGAGGCCCCCATCCGCGACCGCCAGGTGCTCAAGGAATTCCTGGAATACCTGCACATCCGCCAGGGACTTTTGGCCCCCTACCGGGCCGACTACCCCCTGGTGGAACCCCGGGAACTCCTGCCCTCCTTTGAGAAGAATTTCTATGAGTTCCGGGACCTGCCCGGCTTTTCCCTGGTGGCCTTCAACCGGCCCCTGTCCTACCAGGAGGAGATCTTTCAGTTTGATCTCCTGCACCCCCACTATGAAGGCAAAAGGCGGCACCGGGAGAACCTGGAGAAGATCGCCCCCCACCTGGACCGGGAACTGCGGACCCAGTTCCGGCAGCGCTTTGCCCACCGGGATGTCACCGATCTGGCCCACTACGATGACCTCCTGCCCTTTCTTTTGCACATGGACCGGGCCCAGGTCATCGCCAAAGATGAGCACGGCCACTTCCGGCTCCTGGGGGTGTATGCCTCCTTCCCCTCGGATCTGGACGCCGAGATCAAAACCTTCGGCCGGGAGCTGGGCAAATTCAGGAAGCTGGACAATGAGCTCTATGAACGGGAACGGGATTTTGTCTATCAGTTCCTCATGGAGCTCTACGGCTTTCCCATCGCCGCGGAGCGGCGCACCTCCGCGGCCATGTTCGCCCGCACACTCTCCCGCCTGAAGGAGTCCTACCTCATCAAGGTGCTGGGTTCCTCCGACCGCACCATCACCAGCCTGTCAGGCTTTGAGCTGAAAAAATACCCCCTGGTGGAGAAAGTGGCCCTGGTGGCCCTGCCTGCCTCCCTGGCCGAGCGCCACACCTCCCTTCTGGACCGGGGGTTTTATGTGGACCCGGAGCGGCGGGCCCTCATCCTCAAGGTGACCTATCAGCAGCATAAATACAACCGGAACAACATCCTGGAGGACCGGGCCCTGTCGGTGGTCACCCAGGAGATCATCCATCCCCGGCACGGCGGCCGGGAGGCGGGCATCAACATCCTCAAGGACACCCGGCGCTTCCTCAAGGACCTCACCGACATCGTCCGGGGGGAATACCTGGGCACCATCGTGTATAAACGCTCCGAACTTCTGAGCGCCCCCAAGACCCACGAGGAGCGCCTGAAGTTCCTGGCGGCCTGGCTGGCCAAAAACGTTCGCCGCCTGGCCACCTACAGCGACGAATCCTTTGAGGCCATGCGCCGGCTGCTGAACGGCTACCTCCTCAGCCGGGAGCACAAGGAGGCCTTTGCCCGGCATGCGGACCTGCACCGGGAGGCCCTGAGGCAGATGGTCTATCTCAACCAGGCGCACCAGCTCCACCATCTGGAAAAGCTGGTCCGCAAGCCCGGCGACAGCCGCCGCCTGGGGCCGTTGCAGCGCATCTCCGCCGCCGTGGCCTTCCTGGAGGAGAAAAAGGAGGACCTGCCCTACTTTTACCCGGACCTCTTCCAGAAATTCCTGAGCCTCTGGGGGGAATTGCTGGAATATCCCTATTTCCGCCGCCTGAGGGAGCTGAAGACGCCGCCTTCTCTCCCCTACCGCCATCGCGTCTGGCGCCTGCTGGTGTTGGGGCAGCGGCTGGTGCAGGATCTGGCGGAGCAGCATTCCCTGATCCAGCAGGAGGCGGCCCGGGGGGTGATCCTGCCGGTGGTGGTGCCCCGCACAGACACCCTGCGGCCACAACCGGAGACCTCATGAACGATTTCCTTCCCTGGCACTGCCTGGAGACGGGCGAAGGGCCTGCCCTCCTGCTTCTCCACGGCCTGGGGGCCTCCAGCTTTTCCTGGCGGGAGCTTATCCCCCGGCTGGCCCTCCGCTTTCACCTGCTGGCCCCGGACCTGCCGGCCCACGGCGCCACCCCGGCCGCCGCCACCCCGGACTTCCGCCTTCCGACCCTGGTGGACGGCCTGCTCGCCCTCCTGGACCGCCGAGGCATCAGGCGCTGTGCGGTGGCGGGCAACTCCCTGGGAGGCGGCCTGGCGGTGCTGTTGGCCGCCCGGGCCCCGGAGCGGGTGACGGCCCTGGCGCTCCTGGATCCCGCCGTGGTCCTGAAGCGCTACCCCCTCCTCTTCCAGCCCCTGCGTCTCCCCGGGCTGGGGCATCTCACCGCCCTGGCCCTGGGCCCCTGGATCGTGCCCTGGGGCCTGAAGCTGGCCTACCACCGCCGGGAGCTCATCACTCCCGAGGTGGTGGCAGGCTATGCCCCCACCTTCCGCCCGCTGGCCAACCGCCTGGGGCTGATGCGGCTGGCCCGGGAAAACGACCCCTGGCCGCCGGAGGAGGTGAAAGCCCTGCTCGCCTCCCTCCACCAGCCGGTGGTGATTCTCTGGGGGGAGGAGGACCCCATCCTGCCCGTCTCCCAGGCCGCACAGCTCCATGCCCTGCTCCCCCGGGCGGAGCTGCACCTCCTGCCCGGGGTGGGCCACGCCCCCCAGGAAGAGGCGCCGGAGGCCACCGCGGAAATTCTCATTGCTTTTTTGGCCGCGGCCGGAAAGAATGAATAAAGAGAGGGGGCCCGGCCGCCCGGGCCTGTGCCCTCGCATCCCCCAAGCCGCGGAGCGCCATGACCAGAAACATCATCCCCTTTGAAAAAGCCAAACGTTCGGTTCAGGAGGTGGTGGACCGCTTCTACCAGGACCTGGATGACATCGAGGAGATCGTCATCATCGCCAAGGACAAGGACGGCGAGTGGATCTTCGCCAACTCCGAGCTGGCCAACGAGCTGGAGTGGATCGGCAGCCTGTACAAATTCATCCACCAGGGCATCATGGCTGAGGAGGAATACTGAGCCGGCAGGAAAAAATCCGGTGAAACGGAGGGGGGGTATATCTGACCTTCCCTCCGGGCAAGGCGGCCGGGCTGAGGGAGCCCGGCCGTTTTTTTCCGGGGAAAGGGAGCCGGCGACCCCTGCCGCCTCTCCCCGGCCCTAAAGGGAGATGGCCTGGAAGGCCGGGCGCACCCGCGTGCACCGCGGATGGCTGGGTGCCCCTCAACCCCATCCCAGGGGGAGCCTGCGGGGAGGACAATGGGCGTGCCCCACCAAACCTCCCCGCAGGATTGCGGTTTAAAAATCCAGTTCCCCCGGCGCGCTCACCGGGCCCAGGAGGGTCAGACCCCAGCGCTCCGCCCGGAAGAACTCCCGGGCCAGCTCCTGCACCTGGGCGGCTGTCACGCGGCTCAGGCCCGCCACCACGTCCTCCAGGGGAATATAGTCGCCGAAGTGGATCTCGTTTTTGGCCAGCCGGAGCATGCGCTGCTCCACCTCCTCGGCGTGGAGGAACAGGGAGCCCCGGAGAAATTCCTTGGCCGCAGCCAGCTCCGCCTCGCTCACCCCCTTTTCTTTCAGGAGGCGCAACTCCCGGGAGACCGCGCGGAGCAGGGCCGGCAGGTGCCGGGGACTCACCCCGGCGGCAATCTCCCACAGGCCGGTATCGCTGAAGAAGCCCAGATAGGAATAGATATTGTAGGCCAGCCCCAGCTGCTCCCGGATGACCTGGAAGAGGCGGGAGCTCATGTTGCCGCCCAGGATGGTCTGGAGCACGGTGGCGGTGAAGCGCCGGGGGTCGGCGGCGGCCAGGCCCTCGGTGCCCAGGCAGACGTGCACCTGCTCCAGGTCCCGGGGCAGGAGATGCACCCCTGGCACCGCCGCGGCCGGTTCCCGGCGGCGGGGCGGGGCGCCGTTGGCAAAGGCGGCCAGGGCGGGGCCGGCCAGTTCCAGGACCTCCTCGTGGCGCACCCGCCCGGCCACCGCCACCAACAGCTGCTCCGGCCGATACGTGGCGGTGCGATAAGCCACCAGGGCTTCCCGGGTGACCCGGGCCACATCCTCGGCATCTCCCAAAAGGGGCCGCCCCAGGGCCTGGTCCGGCCAGAAGCGGCGGGCGAACTCCACCTGCACCAGGTCTTCGGGATTGTCCTCCTGGGCGGCGATCTCCTCCAGGATGACCTGGCGCTCCCGCTCCAGGTCCTCCTCCCGGTAGGCCGGCTGCAGCACCAGGTCGGAGAGGAGGTCCATGGCCACCGGCAGGTGCTCCGCCAGCACCCGGGCATGGTAGCAGGTGCACTCCTTGGTGGTGAAGGCGTTCACCGAGCCGCCCAGACGGTCCGCCTCCCGGGCGATGGCCAGGGCGTCCCGGCGGGCAGTGCCCTTGAAGGCCATGTGCTCCAGGAAATGGGACAGCCCGTGCTCCGCCTCGGTCTCGTCCCGCCCCCCCACCGTGAGCCAGAAGCCCACCGCCACGGAATGGAAGTGGGGCAGCTCCTCGGTGACCAGCCGCACCCCGTTAGGAAGGACGCTTTTTCGGTACACGGTCTTTCTTGGCCGGCTCCTGCGGCGAGGTTTTCTCCGGTTCCAGAAGGGCCTTGCGGGAGAGGCGGATCTTGCCCTGCCGGTCGATCTCCAGCACCTTCACCGTCACCTCGTCCCCCTCCTTGAGGATATCGGAGACGGATTTGACCCGATGGTGCGCCAGCTCGGAGATGTGCACCAGCCCGTCGGTGTTGGGCAGAATCTCCACAAAGGCCCCGAAGTCCATGATCTTTTTCACCTTGCCGGTATAGACCGCGCCCACCTCGGCTTCGGCGGTGAGATCCCGGATGATCTTGATGGCCTCGTCCGCCGCCTTCTGGGTGGGGGAGGAGATGTGCACCCGGCCGTCGTCCTCGATGTCGATCTTGACCCCGGTCTGGGCCACGATCTGCTTGATGATCTTGCCGCCCGGGCCGATGACCTCCCGGATCTTGTCCGGATTGATCTGGATGACCACGATCTTGGGGGCATGCTCCTTGAGCCCCGGGGAGGGCTGGGCGATGACCTTGTTCATCTCCCGCAGGATATGGAGGCGGGCCTCCCGGGCCTGGGCCAGCGCCTGGGCCAGCACCTCCCGGGTGATGCCCGTCATCTTGATGTCCATCTGCAGGGCGGTGATGCCTTCGGCCGTCCCCGCCACCTTGAAGTCCATATCCCCTAAGGCGTCCTCATCCCCCAGGATGTCGGAGAGCACCGCCACCTCCTCCCCTTCCTTGATGAGGCCCATGGCCACCCCGGCCACCGCGCCCTTCACCGGCACGCCGGCGTCCATCAGGGCCATGGAGGTGCCGCACACCGTGGCCATGGAGGAGGACCCGTTGGAAGAGAGCACCTCCGAGACGATGCGGATGGTGTACGGGAATTCCTCCGCCGAGGGGAGCACGGGGCTGATGGCCCGCTCCGCCAGGGCGCCGTGGCCGATCTCCCGCCGGCTGGGCCCCCGGAGCATCCGGGCCTCGCCCACGCAGTAGGGCGGGAAGTTGTAGTGCAGCATGAAGGACTTGAAGGTTTCGCCCAACAGGGTCTCGATGCGCTGCTCGTCCGAGGGCGTCCCCAGAGTAGTCACCGCCAGGGCCTGGGTCTCGCCCCGGGTGAAGATGGCGGAGCCGTGGGTCCGGCTGAGCATGCCCACCTCCCCCCAGATGGGGCGGATGTCCGCAAAACCCCGGCCGTCGATGCGGCGCTTCTCCTGGAGGACATAGCGGCGCACCACCTTCTTCTGCAGGTCCTGGAAGATGGCGGCCACCTCCTTTTCCCGGCCGGCGGCCTCGGGCCCCAGGGCCTCCAGGACCTCCCGGAAGAGGGCGTCCACCCCTTCCCGCCGGGCCTTTTTCTCCGGCTGGGTCACGGCGGCCAGGAGCCGGGCCTCCGCCAGCTCCCGCACCCGCTCCGGCAGGTCGCCGTAATCGGGCACCTCCGGCAGGGGCCACTTGGTCTTCCCCACCTCCTCCCCCATGAGCCGGATGGTGGCCAAAATGGGCTGCAACCGCTCCTGGGCGAAGAACAGGGCCTCCAGGATCTCCTCCTCCGTGGCCATGCGGGCGCCGCCTTCCACCATCACCAGCCCGTCGGGCACCCCGGCGACGATGAGGTTCAGGGTGCTGTCCTTGAGCTCAGTGTTGGTGGGGTTGACCACCAGGCGGCCATCCACCTTGCCCACCCGCACCGCGGCCACCGGCCCCTTGAAGGGCGCCGGCGAAATCTCCAGGGCCGCAGCGGCGCCGTTTAAGGCCGAAATGTCCGGATCGAGCTCCAGGTCGCCGGACAGCACCGTGGCGATGATCTGGATCTCGTTGAACAGGCCCTTGGGAAACAGCGGCCGCAAGGGGCGGTCGATGAGCCGGGAGGTGAGGGTCTCCTTCTCGCTGGGACGCCCCATCTCCCGCCGGAAAAAGCCCCCCGGAATCCGGCCGGCGGCATAGGCCTTCTCGATGTAATCCACCGTCAGGGGGAGGAAGTCGATGCCCTCCCGCTTCTGTTCGGAGATTACCGCGGTGGCCAGCACCGCATTCTCGCCATAACGGACCAGGACCGAGCCGCTGGCCTGCTGGGCCAGCCGCCCCACCTCAAAGGTCAGGTCCCGGCCGCCCACTTCCACAACATATTTCTTCATCATGTAAGTCTGACCGTCCTCCTACTTCCGGAGCCCCAACTGCTCAATGAGGGCCCGGTAGCGCTCAATGTCTTTTCTTTTCAGGTAGTTCAGGAGACGGCGCCGCTGGCCCACCAGCTTGATGAGACCCCGCCGGGAATGGTGATCCTTGGCGTGGGTCTTGAAGTGGCCGGTGAGATAGGAAATGCGCTCACTCAGGATGGCCACCTGCACTTCCGTGGACCCGGTGTCGGCCTCATGCAGCTTGTAGCGGTCAATGATCTCTTTTTTTTGCTCTGCTGTTAACGCCACTGTCTCCTCCTTGTCAGGAATGTCGGCCGGCAAGGCAGCGGCCCGCCCTTGCCGCCGGAAAATGGGGGCTTGCCCCCGAAAGTCCTGCTTTCTCCTGCCCCCGGCTCCCTTCGGCTCACAGAGGCGGCCGAAAGACCCGCACCGGGGCCAGCAGCAGCCCCCGGGGGTCCCGGCGCCATTCCGCCACCGCCAGGAGCCGGCCGTCGGCCAGCACCCGCACCCGCCCCGGCACGGTCCCCTGGGGCGGGGGGTGGGACACCGCCTGCCCCTGGGCCAGACGCTGGGCGTGTCCGGGGTCCACCTGCAGCGCCGGCAGGAAAGGCAGGCAGTCGGCCAGCGGGATCAGGCGCTCCCGGGCCAGCTCCGGGTGGTGGGTCACCTCCGCCAGCGGCAGGGCCTCCTCCACCCGAAACGGTCCCACCGCCAGGCGCCGCAAGGCCGCGAGCACGCCGCCCGTCCCGAGCGCCCGGCCCAGATCATGGGCCAGGGTGCGCATATAGGTGCCCTTGGAGCAGGTCACCTCCAGAACCACCCGGGGCAGGCAAATCTCCCGGATCTCCAGCCGGTGGATGGTGACCTTGCGGGGCCGGACCTCCACCGCGATGCCCCGCCGGGCCAGCTCATACAGTCGCCGGCCCTGGTGGCGCAGGGCGGAATAGAGGGGGGGCACCTGCTCGATCTCCCCCACAAAACGGGCCGCCTGGGTCCGGATCTCCGCCTCAGAGACCGCCACCGGGTGCTCCGCCACCACCCGGCCGGTCAGGTCCTGGGTGTCCGTCTCCCGGCCCAGCTCCACCTCCGCCAGGTAGGTCTTGTCCAGGTCCTCCAGGAAAGGGGCCAGGCGGGTGGCCGCCCCCAGGGCCAGGGGCAACAGACCCGTGGCGAAGGGGTCCAGGGTGCCCAGGTGCCCGGCTTTTTTCACCTTCACAGCCCGCCGCACCCGGCGCACCACCTCAAAGGAGGTGGGCCCCGCCGGCTTGTCGAGGAGAAGGAGGCCGTCCAGAGACATTTACCTCATCAATCCCGGTTCCCGGGCCGCACAGGTTTGCCGCGCGGCGCCTGTTGGGCGACCAGACCGTCGGACTCCAGGCATTGCCGCCTCAAGGGGGAGCCAGGCGGCAGCGCCGGCCTTGCCCCCGTGTTTCGCCGGGTTTCGGTCCCTGGGAGCCGGGATTGCGACCACCCCGGCCGGTTCCCGAGGTTTCCGGGCTCCGAGGAGGCGGCGGCATTCCTCTCCCCGGTGGTTTTAATCTTTCCCGGCCTCCCCTTTGTCCAGCTCCTGGAACAGGGCCTCCAGGCGGGCGGCCCGGTCCAGGGCCTCATCCGGCAGGAAATGAAACTCCGGCATGGTCCGAAGGATGTGGGCCTTGGCCACCTCCCCCCGGATGAACCCCATGGCCTTGTGCAGGGCGGCCAGCACCTGCCGCCGGTCGGCGCTCTCCCGCACCACATAATACACCCGGGCCTGCTTCAGGTCCGGGGTCATCTCCACCTCGGTCAGGGTGAGCTCCCTCAGCCGGGGGTCGGCGCACTTGGTCAGGAGAATGGTGGCCAGGGTCTCCCGGAGGAGCTCGGCCACCCGCACCGGCCGTTTGACGGGGGAGGAGCGGCGCATCAGGATTCCAGGTAACAGAGCTCCACCTGGGAGTCCACAATCTCCGCCAGGTGCTGCTCTTCCACAAAGCGCATGATCTGCTCCAGCCGGGTGGTGAGGAGGGTGGCGTCGTTCCCCACCAGGGCCACCCCCACCCGGGCCTTCTGCCACAGGTCGTGGTCGTCCACCTCCGCCACCGCGGCCTCGAAGCGGTGCCGCACCTTGTCCAGGAGACTTTTCAGCACCTTGCGCTTGCCCTTGAGGGAATGATTCTCGGGCAGATGCAGGGTGAGCTGCGCCGCGGCCACCACCATGGGTCGCTACGCTCCTTGTGCCTGATGTTCACGGTTCCCGGTGCCGATCTCCCGCGGCAGGGATAAGTCCCCCGCCCCGGCTCGAAACCGTGGACCCGGCGCTGTCATTCCCGGGCTTCGCCCCGGGAGGGCCCGGGAAGCTCGGCCTTGACCTTTTCCTGGACATAGACCTCGATCACATCCCCCGGCTGGAAGTCGGAGAAGCGGTCCAGACCGAGGCCGCACTCATAGCCGGCCTGCACTTCCTTCACGTCTTCCTTGAAGCGCTTCAGGGAATTGACCTTGGCGCCTTCCACCAGCACCTCGCCGCCCCGCTTCACCCGGGCCAGGGCATTTCTTTCCACCTTGCCGTCGGTGACCATGCAGCCGGCCACGGTGCCCACCTTGCTGATGGTGAACACGGCCCGGACCTCGGCGGTGCCCAGCACCCGCTCCTCCACCACCGGCTCCAGCATGCCCTCCAGGGCGGCCTGGACATCGTGGAGCAGGTTGTAGATGATGTCATAGAAGCGCACGTCCACGTGCTCCTGCTCCGCCAGGGCCTGAGCCTTGGGATTGGCCTTGACGTTGAAGCCCACCACAATGGCGTCGGAGGCGGAGGCCAGCATGATGTCGCTTTCGCTCACCTCGCCGATGCCGGTGTGGATGAGGTTGACCTTGATCTCTTCGTTGCCCAGCTCCGAGAGGGCCTTGGTGAGGGCCTCGATGGAGCCCATGACGTCCGCCTTGAGCACCAGCTTCAGCTCCTTGACGGTGCCTTCCTTGATCTGCTGGTAGAGCTTCTCCAGGCTGACGCGGCTCAGCTTGGCCAGGGCCGCCTCCCGCTGCTTCTGCTGGCGCATCATGGCGATCTGCTTGGCCTTGCGCTCGTCTTCCAGGACCTGGAACTCATCCCCGGCTTCGGGCACGCCGCTGAAGCCCTGGACCTCCACCGGCAGCCCCGGGGTGGCTTCCTCCACCCGGTTGCCCCGGTCGTCGAACATGGCCCGCACCCGGCCGTACTGGGTGCCGCAGACGAAGTAGTCCCCCTGCTTCAAGGTGCCCTTGAGCACCAGCACCGTGCCCACCGGGCCCCGGCCCTTGTCCAGCCGGGACTCCACGATCCGGCCCTGGGCCGGGCAGTCCACCGGCGCCTTCAGGTCCAGGATCTCGGCCTGGAGGAGGATCTTCTCCAAAAGATCCTCAATGCCGAGGCGCTGCTTGGCGGAGACCTCGGAGAACAAGACGTCGCCGCCCCACTCCTCCGGGACGATGCCCAGGTTGGCCAGCTCCCGTTTCACCCGCTCGGGGTTGGCCCCGGGCTTGTCGATCTTGTTCACCGCCACCACCACGGGCACATGGGCGGCTTTGGCGTGGTTGATGGCCTCCTGGGTCTGCTCCATGACGCCGTCGTCCGCGGCCACCACCAGGACCACCAGGTCGGTGACCTGGGCGCCCCGGGCCCGCATGGCGGTGAAGGCTTCATGGCCGGGGGTGTCCAGGAAGACCACCTCGCCTTTGTCCTCGGGGAGCTTCACGTGATAGGCGCCGATGTGCTGGGTGATGCCGCCGGCTTCCGTCTCGATGACCCGGCTCTTGCGGATGGCGTCCAGAAGCGAGGTCTTGCCGTGATCCACGTGGCCCATGATGGTGACCACCGGCGGCCGGGGCACCACGGCGGTGCCTTCCGCCACCGCCGCCGCCTGGGCCAGCAGGTCCTCTTCCTGGGGGGTGGCCCGCTCCACCTCAAAGCCGAACTCGCTGGCCACCAGCACCGCGGCGTCAAAGTCTATGGGATGGTTGATGGTGGCCATGAGGCCCATCTTCAGGAGCTGCTTGATGACCTCCCCGGATTTGATGCCCATGCGCTTGGCCAGATCGCCCACGGTGATGGACTCCCCCACCTTGATGCGCCGCTTGATGGCCTTGGGCACGGTGAGCTCGGCCCGGGAGACCTTCTTCACCGCCTTTTTCAGGCCCTTCTTTTTGCCGGGCAGGCGGATCTCCCCCTCGGCATAGAGAGTGTCCCGCTCCCGCACCTCCCGCTTTTTGCCGGCCTTGCCGGCCTTGGGGATCTCCACCACTTCGGTGCGCTTGCCCTTGACGGCCTTCTTGGGTTTGGGGACTTCGGCGGGTTTTTTCTCCGGCACCACCAGCGGCTTGACCTCCCCGGTCACCCGGCCCGGGCCCGCGGGGGCTTCGGCGGCGGGGGACGCCGCCGGACGCACGGGGGGCACCGTCACCTTGGGCGGCTCCGGGGGCAGGCTGATGATCCGGGCGGGCGTCTCCTTCTTCCGGGTCTTGAGCTTGGGCCGCTTGGGGACGGGCGCCGCCGGCTCCGCCGGGGCCGCGGGTGTGGGGGAAACCGCAGCCTCGAGGGGCGGGGCGGCCAGCTCCGGAGCCGGGGGGGTCTCCAGGGCCGTCACCGGGGGCTCCACCGCGGGGGCCTCCGGGATGGCCTCCACCGGAGGCACGGCCTCGGCCACCGGGATCGGAGCCACCTCCTCCGGAGGCGACGCCGGCGCGGGGGCGGGCTTTTCCTTCACCGGCAGAGTCACCACCCTGGCCCGGGACTCCCGCCGCGGCCGGGGGGACCGGGGGAGGTCCGGGACGGGTCGGGGGGCTTCCGGAGCTACGCCCACGGGCGTCAGCGGGGCGGCCGCCTTGGCTTCCGCCTCCGCCGGCGGCGCCGCCGGCCGCGGCACCACCGGGGCCACCCGGCGGCGCCGTTTGACGTTCTCGCCGATGCGGGTCTCCTCCACCTGAGGCGTCATCTGGGTGAGAAGCTGACGCACCCGCTCGCTGGTGGCCTCATCGATGGTGCTGTACGGATTATTCCCCACCTCCAGACCGAAGTCCTCCCGCAGCCGCTGGATCAGCTCCCGGACTTCAATCTTGAGATCTTTCGCAAGCTTATAAACCCTGGTCTCCGCCATACAGTCCGCTCAACCCCCACACTGATATCCGCCGCCGGCCTTACGGCGACGTGGTTTCCGCCTCCGCCGTGGTGTCGGCGGTTTCGGCCGCTTTCTCGCCCATCAGTTCCCGGGCCGCCTCGATGAGGCTGGCCGCCTTCTTCTCATGCAGCCCGGTGGCCGCCATCAGGTCCTCCACGGTGCTCTCCGCCACCTCCTTGGCCGAGGTGTAGCCCGCATCGTGGAGCACGCTGGCCGTGATCTCCCCCACCCCCGGGATGCGCAGGAGGGAGAGGTAGCCGTCTTTCAGGGACTTGGAGTATTTGGACTCCGTTTTCACATCGATCTTCCAGCCCACCAGTTTGGAGGCCAGGCGGACGTTCTGCCCCCGCTTGCCGATGGCCAGGGAGAGCTGGTCATCCGGGACAATGACCTCCATGGTTTGGGTGGCCTGGTTGAGGATGATGCGGCTCACCTCCGCCGGCTGCAGGGCGTTGGTGGCGAAGCGGGCCACATCCGGGCTCCAGGGAATGATGTCGATCTTCTCGCCCCGAAGCTCCTGGACGATGTTCTGCACCCGGGAGCCCTTGAGGCCCACGCAGGCACCCACCGGGTCCACATCGGAGTCCCGGGAGGCCACCGCGATCTTGGAGCGGCTGCCCGGTTCCCGGGCGCAGGCCAGGATCTGCACCGTCCCGTCGGCGATCTCCGGCACTTCGGCCTCAAACAGGGCCACCAGGAAGTTGGGGTGCGTCCGGGAGAGAATGATCTGCGGCCCCTTGCTCTGGCGCTTCACATCCAGGATATAGGCCCGGATGCGCTCGCCCTTGTGGTAGATCTCCTTGGGCACCTGCTCCGATGGCGGCAGCACCGCCTCGGTGCGCCCCAGGTTGACGATGATGCCGTCCTGGTCCAGCCGCTGCACGATGCCGTTGATGATCTCGCCCTTGCGGTCCTTGAAGTCCTCGTAGACCAGATCCCGCTCGGCGTCCTTCATGCGCTGCATGATGACCTGCTTGGCGGACTGGGCGGCGATGCGCCCGAACTGGCTGGCGTCCATCTTGAAGCCCAGCTGATCCCCCGCCTCGCATTCGGGATCGATTTTGCGGCCTTCCTCCAGGGACACCTGGGTGAGGGGGTCGGTGACCTCCTCCACCACCTCCTTGTATTGGAACACCTCGATCTCGCCGGTGTCGTCCTTGTAGTCCACCTCGATATCCAGCTTGGGGCCGTATTTCTTCCGGGCCGCTGAACGCACCGCGTCCTTGATGGCGCTGATGAGCAGCTCTTTGTCAATGCCTTTGTCGCGGCTCACTTGATCGATGAGGCGCCTCAATTCCAGATTCATGGTGCGTGTCTGTCCTCCTTGACCGGCTGCCTCGGGCCGTCAGCCCGCCGGCAGCACCAACTCTCTCTTTTTCCGGTGCCCCCGGGGACACCGGGGCTGTTCCCGCCCCGGGGGAATTCGACTCCCCGGCGTCTTGCCCGGGGGAGCCGCGGGCGGGGGCCCGTCTCCCACCCCTGAGTCTACAGGTCCAGGCGGGCCTTGGCGATGTCCTCCAGGGGCAGGCGCACCAGGGCGCCTTTCACCTCCACCACCACCTCGTCCCCCTCCAGGCCCTTGAGGATGCCCCGGTGCACCTGGCGGCCGTCCACCGGCCGGCGGCTGGTGAGACGCACCTTGCGGCCGGCGTAGCGGGCATAATCCCGGGGCCCCTTGAGCTCCCGGGTGAGCCCCGGCGAGGAGACCTCCAGGGTGTAGGAGGGCCCGATGGGGTCGTGGACGTCCAACAGCTCCCCGATCACCCGGCTCATGCGGGTGATCTCGTCCAGGGTGATGCCGCCGGTGCCGGGGCGGTCCAGATAGATGCGCAAGGTGGCCCGGCCCCTCGCGGGACGGTGATATTCCACCTCCACCACCTCCAGCCCCCGGGCGGTGACATACGGGGTGATGAGTTCCTCCACCTGGGCGGCGATCTCTTCCGGGGGCGCGGCTGTCGGCACGGCCTGCCACCCCGTCATTTGGCCAAAATCATCTTCAGGGCGATGAACAGCATGGCCACCCCGAAAATCCGTTCCAGAGCCAGATTGCTCAAATAATTGGCGAACTTCGCCCCCGCCAGGCCGCCCACGAAAAAGCCCAGGCAGATGAGGGCGGCATAGTGGAGGTTCACGTAGCCTTCCCGCCAGTAGGTCCAGGCGGCCAGCAGGCCGATGGGCGGCACCAAAAGCGCCAGGGTGGTGCCCTGGGCCTCGTGCTGAGACATCCCCAGGAGGAAGACCAGGGCCGGCACGATAATGACCCCGCCCCCGACCCCGATCAGGCCGCTGAATGCGCCTGCCACCACCCCCAGCAGCACCAGGAAAATGTCCACCGTCTGCACGGCTTTAGGTCTCCCCGGGCGGCGGTCCAATAAAAAAAGCGGGCCGCGGCCCACTTCCGGGAAAATCCAAGATTGCAACTAATCTCGGGGCGTCCCCAGAGTCGCGTCATTCTCCGCCCGCAAAGCAGGCCGGCGGCTCGCCCCTGACGTTGGCGCCGGCCCCCTCGCTGGGGGAAGCGGGTTCCCGAATATTCCGGGAATGGAGCGGGCAACGGGATTCGAACCCGCGACACCAAGCTTGGGAAGCTTGTACTCTACCAACTGAGCTATGCCCGCTTCCATCTATTTGTTTAATGGATTTTCCTCGGTCTGTCAAGTCGTTTTTTGCGCCCAAAAGGGAGTCAACGCCCACCCCCCGTGGGGGAGGCGACGGTCCGAAGCCGCTTCCCGGCAGGCCGGGCGCCCAAGGGGCGGGGCGGTCTGACCCCCGCTCAGAAGGTCTTGCCCACCGCCTTGTCCAGTCTCGCCTCCACGATGCGGTAATTGAGGAGGGCCCGGACGTACTCCAGGTCGGCCCGGGCGAACTGGGTCTGGGCGTCGGTGACCTCGATGATGTTGCCCACCCCGGCCCGGTAGCGCCCCCAGGCCAGGCGCAGGTTCTCTTCCGCCGCCTCCCGGGCCTTTTTGCTGGAGCGGATGACCTCCCAGGCGGCCTTCAGGTCCAGGTAGTTCTGCTCCACCTCCTTCATCACCTCCAGGGTGAGGAGGTCGGCGTTGGCCAGGGTGGCCCGCAGCTGGGCCTTGGCCTGCCGCACCTGATGCAGGGTGCGGCCCCCTTCAAACAGAGGGAAGCTCATCCCCAGCCCCAGCCACCAGTTGTCATCCAGGGGATAGCCGCTCCCCTGCCAGCCGTAGGCGGAGTTGGAGGACAGGGTGGGGAAGAAACCCGCCTGGGCCACCTTGAGGGAGGCCTGGTCCCGCTGCTGCTGGGCCCGGTTGCGCAAAAGCTCCGGCCGCTGCCGCAGGGCCTGGGAGCGGAGATCCTCCAGGTCCAGGTGCCGGGGGGAGACCTCCAGCACGTCCTCCACGTCACTGTAGGGCCAGGATTTCAGCCCCAGGGCCTTCATCAGTTCCACCCGGGCCACCTCTGCGGCGTTTTTGGCCCGGATGAGCTCGGACTCCGCCTGATAGAGATTGGCCTCCGCCTTGGTGACGTCGATCTTGGCCCTCAGCCCCACCTGATAAAAGCCCCGGGCCTGTTTGAGGAGCTCCTGGTTCTGGCGGACATTCTGCTCCTCCACCTTCACCGCCCGGCGGGCGGCCAGATAATTGAAATAGGCGGTGCGGGTGTCCAGGATCACCTGCTGGCGGGCGGCGGCGTAGTCCTCCTGGGAGGCCTTGTAGGAGGCGGTGGCCTCCGCCACCTGCCCCGGAGTCTTGCCGAAGTCATACAACAGCTGGTTCAGGGAAAAGCGGTAGATATAAAAGTCCCGGGGGTTGTTGGTGAGGGACAGCGGCCGGGCGGTGCCGGGGGCGGTGCCGCCCTGAAAGGCCGCGCCGGCGGAGCCCGAGGAGAAGGCGGTGCCGTAGAAAAAGTCGCCCCGGAAACTCAACTGGGGGAAATAGGCCGACCGGGAGATGCTGATGCCTTCCTTGGCCGCGGCCATGAGCTCCCGATACTGGGTCACCTGGGGGTTCTGTTTCAGGGCCGTCTCCATGGCCTCCTGGAGACTGAGGCGACGGGCCCCCTCCTCGGCCGCGGCCGGCGCCGGCCCCGCCAGGGCCAGGGAGACCATCAGCAGATACACCACACACCGTTTCTTCATGACCCTCCCTTCCTCCGATGACGCCGTGGGGCCTCAGAGGCAGGCTGAGCCGCAGGCTGAGATTGAGGGGGGAAAGACCGGGGGGTGAGGCGCCGTCCCTGGCCTCCCCCCGGACTCCCCGCCCGGATGAAGGGGCAAAGGCGCCTGGTTCACCGCCCTCCCCTCCGGTGTTCCTCCCCTCACAGGGGCGGCTTGTGCCGGTGAAAGTCCGTGGCCTGCTCAAAGGCGTAGGCCGTTTGCAGCACCACCTCATCCCCCAGCGGCGGGCCCAGGATCTGGAGACCGATGGGGAGGCCGGCGCGGCTGAAGCCGCAGGGCACGGAGATGGCCGGCAACCCCGCCAGGTTCACCGGAATGGTGAAGATGTCCGAGAGATACATGGTGAGGGGGTCGGCCAGCTTCTCCCCCAGCCGGAAGGCCGGGGTGGGGGCCACCGGCCCGGCCAGCACGTCACAGGTGGCAAAGGCCGCGTCAAAATCCCGCCGGATGAGGGCCCGGACCTGGGAGGCCTTGCGGTAGTAGGCCTCGTAGTAGCCGGCAGACAGGGCGTAGGTGCCCAGCATGATGCGGCGGCGCACCTCCGGCCCGAAACCCTGGGTGCGGGTCCGAAGATAGGTCTCCAGGAGATTTTTCCCGGCCACCCGGAGCCCGTACTTCACCCCGTCGTACCGGGCCAGGTTGGAGGAGGCCTCGGCGGTGGCGATGAGGTAGTAGGCGGCCACGGCATATTCCGTGTGGGGCAGGCTCACCTCCGCCAGCCGGGCGCCCAGGCCCTCCAGGGTGGCGAGCGCCCGGCGGACTGCCTCCTGGACCTCCGGATCCACGCCCTCGCCCAGGTACTCCCGGGGCACGCCCACGGTGAGGCCGGCGATCTCCCGGCCCAAGGCCGCGGGGTAGTCGGGCACCGGAGCCCGCAGGGAGGTGGAGTCCTTAGGGTCATGGCCGGCGATGGCGGAAAGGAGCAGGGCCGCGTCCCGCACCTCCTTGGTGAGGGGCCCGATCTGGTCCAGGGAGGAGGCGTAGGCGATGAGACCGAAACGGGACACCCGGCCGTAGGTGGGCTTCAGCCCCACCACCCCGCAGTGCGACGCGGGCTGGCGGATGGAGCCGCCGGTGTCCGAGCCCAACGAGGCGGTGCACAGATCCGCCGCCACCGCCGCGGCAGAGCCGCCGCTGGAGCCGCCGGGCGTGCAGTCCCGCTGCCAGGGGTTGTGGGTGGGGCCGAAGGCGGAGGTCTCCGTGGAGGAACCCATGGCGAACTCATCCAGGTTCACCTTGCCCAGAAACACCGCCCCCGCCTCCCTCAGGCGGGCTACCACGGTGGCGTCATACGGCGGCACGAAGGCGGCCAGCATCTGAGAGGCGCAGGTGGTGCGCAGGCCCCGGGTGGCCAGAATATCCTTGAGGGCCAGGGGGATGCCGGTGAGGGGACCGCCTTCCCCTCTGGCCAGGCGGGCCTGGGCGGCCCGGGCCTGTTCCCGGGCGCCCCGGGCGTCCACGGTAAGATAGGCCCGGAGACTGCCATCCAGCCGCTCGATGCGGGAGAGAAACGCCTCGGTCACCTCCATCGGGGAGACTTCCCCGGCCTGAAGCCGCCGGCTCAGGTCGGTGAGGCTGAGGCGGCACAATTCATCACTCATCACAGCCACAACCTTCTATCATTCAGGGTCGGGGGCCCGGCGCCACCCGGAGCCGCCCCGGAAAAAGGGGCCCTTTCCGGCGGTTAGATCACCCGGGGCACCACAAAGGCGCCCTCTTCCCGGGCCGGGGCGTTGGTCAGGGCCTCCTCCCGGGGCAGGCTGTCGCTCACCCGGTCCTCCCGGAAGGCCTCGGGTTCGGGCAACACATGGGTCATGGGCGTCACGCCGGCGGTATCCACCTCCGCCAGCTTATTTACATAGGCAAGGATCTCCCCCAGCTGCCGGGTGAAGAGCCCCACCTCCTCCGGCGCCAAAGTCAGGCGCGCCAGGGAAGCCACATGCAGAACCTCTTCCGGACTGATGGCCATCGGCTCTCCTCAGGGTGAAATGCAGCCCGGCGGCAAGGACGCGCCCGGGAGCCGCCTGCCCCCGCCCCCGCTCTCAGAGCCCCCTCCCCACCTCTGAGGGCGGGGGAGAGGCCGGCGCGGGACGGCCGCCGACTGCCGGCCCGTCCCCCCGATGGTGCCGCCGCCCACATTATATACCCCGGCGGGGGTCGGGAGACAAAGGAAAAGGGCCCCGGGGGTCCGAAGGAAAATCATCCGCCCCCATCGTCGCCCTTGCAGTGCCTCCCGGCTTATGATACCAACTAAGGGGAGGGGGTGGCGATTTTCCCTGCGGCCCGCCTGAAGCGCTCATCACTGCCGGTGCTGTTCAGATGGAACCCATAACCGACCCCGGGCGACTGCGGGAGCTGGCCCGTCAGGTGCGCCGGGATATCGTGGAGATGATCTACCGGGCCGGCTCCGGCCACGTGGGGGGGTCCCTGTCCGCCGCGGACCTGCTGGTGACCCTGTTTTTTGGCCGGCTGCGCCATGGCAACGGACACGAGCCCCGGGATTATTTCGTCCTCTCCAAGGGGCATGCCGCCCCGGCCCTGTATGCCGTGCTGGCCCGGCTGGGACACTTCCCGCCGGAGCAGCTTTTGACCCTGCGCCGCTTCGGCAGCCCCCTGCAGGGCCATCCGGACTCCGGCTGGCTTGCCGGGGTGGAGGTGCCCACCGGCTCCCTGGGCCAGGGTCTTTCCGTGGCCAATGGCCTGGCCTTGGCCGCCCGGCTCCGGGGCACCGGCCAGCGGGTGTATGTGCTGTTGGGGGACGGCGAGGTGCAGGAAGGCCAGATCTGGGAGGCGGCCATGACCGCGGCCCACTACCGCCTGGGTCACCTCACCGCCATGTTGGACCGCAACCGGCTGCAGATCGACGGCCGCACCCGCGAGGTCATGCGCCTGGAGCCCCTGGCCGACAAATGGCGGGCCTTCGGCTGGCAGGTGCAGGAGGTGGACGGCCATGACCCGGCGGCCATCCTCACGGGCCTGAGGGAGCTGGAAAAAGACCCGGAGCGGCCCGGGATTCTCCTCGCCCACACCGTCAAGGGCAAGGGCGTCTCCATCTTTGAGGATCAGGTGAAATTTCACGGGGTGGCCCCCACCACTGAGGAGTACGAGCAGGCGATGCAGGAGCTTTCGGCCCCCTGATGGCGGGTAAGGTGGACAGCGGCGGCCAGGCCTCCGGGGTGCAAAAAGAGAGCACCCGGGTGGAATACGGCAAGACCCTGGCGGAGCTGGGGGGGCAGAACCCGGATATCGTGGTTCTCGACGCCGACCTCTCCGGCTCCACCCAGACCAGCCGTTTCGCCCAGCTCTATCCGGAGCGCTTCTTCAACGTGGGCATCGCCGAGCAGGACCTCATGGGCACCGCCGCCGGGCTGGCGGTGGGGGGCAAGATCCCCTTTGCCAGCACCTTCGCCATCTTCGCCGCCGGCCGGGCCTGGGAGCAGATCCGCCAGACCATTGCCTACGGGCATCTGAACGTCAAGATTGTGGCCAGCCACGGCGGGCTGACGGTGGGCGAGGACGGGGGCTCCCACCAGGCCCTGGAGGACCTGGCCCTCATGCGGGTGCTCCCCAACATGGTGGTGCTGGTGCCCGCGGACGGCCCGGAGACCCGGGCCATGGTGCGCTGGGCCGCCGCCTACGACGGTCCGGTGTATATCCGCACCTCCCGGCTGCCCTTTCCGGTGCTCTTTCCCCCGGACCACCAATTCCACCTGGGGCAGGGCACAGTCCTGCGGGAAGGGACGGACGTCACCCTGGCAGGCATCGGGCTCATGGTGCACTTCTGCCTGGAGGCGGCCGCCCGGCTCCAGAGCGAGGGGCTGTCCGCCCGGGTCCTCAACCTCTCCTGCCTCAAGCCCCTGGATTGGGAGCTGGTGCTGGAGTCGGCCCGCCGGACCGGAGCGATGGTCTCCGTGGAGGAACACCTGGTCACCGGCGGCCTGGGCAGCGCCATCAGTGAGGTGCTGACGGACATGTACCCGGTGCCCTTGGAGCGCCTGGGCGTGAAGGACATCTTCGGCCAGTCCGGCAAGCCGGAGGAACTCCTCCGGCACTACGGCCTCACCCCGGCGGACATCGTGGCCGCGGCCCATCGGGCCCTGCGGCGCAAACAGGCGCGTTAACCGGGGGCATGCCCCCTGGGCGGGGGCCAAAGGGAGGCCCCAGGTTCTGACCTCCCGCAAGGGGGGCAGCAGTAGCAGCGAATCCGGCCCCGGACCGCCCGGGCAGCCGGCTGGGGATCTTTCGGGGATCCGCAGTATCTTTCATACATGTGAGGCAGGCCCCACCGTGAAATCTGCAGGTCTGGCCAGCTTTTGCCGTCGCCGTCTGGCGCTCCTGGCGCTTGTGGCGGGTCTTTGTCTGACCCTGCCGGCGGTCGGTCCGCCCTCTGTGCCGGCCATGTCCGGCTCAGACAGCTATGAGGCCCTCCGGCTGGCCTCGGAAGCCTTCCATGAGATCGGGCAGAAATATGTCCAGCCCACCGACGAGGGCGAGCTGATGCAGGGGGCCCTGAGGGGGATGATGAACGCCCTGGACCCGGACTCCTCTTATCTCACCCCCGAGGAATACCGGGAATTCCAGCGGGGCGGGCGCAGCGCCCCGGCGGAGGCCGGCCTGGAGCTCATCTACAAGGACCATCTGCTCACCGCGGTGTCGGTGCTGGACCATGGCCCCGCGGCCCGGGCGGGTCTCAAGCCGGGGGATCTGATTCTGAAGATCAACGGCCAGCTGGTGCGCAACCTCACCACCCAGGAGGGCATGCGGCGCTTCCAGGGCCCCCCCGGCACCGTCATCCGGGTGCAGGTGGTGCGCAACGGCCTGCCCAAGCCCCTGGATCTGAGCATCACCCTGGAACCCCTGCCGCCGCCGCGCCTGAGCGTGCACCTGCTCCCGGGCGACTATGCCTATGTCCGCCTGCCGTACTTCCAGGACGACACCCCTGCCGCCCTGGCCGGCCTCCTGCGGGACCTGAAGCGGCAGCACCCGGCCCTGAAGGGACTCATCCTGGATCTGCGCAATAACGCCCGGGGCAGTCTGGAACAGGCGGTGCGCACCGCCTCCCTGTTGGTGGGCGACCGGGAAGTGGTCTCCACCCGGGGCCGCAGAGGCACCGAATCCCAGGTCTATCGGGGCAAGTCCCAGGACGTGGTCTTTAAGACCCTGCCCCCCACCATGGTGCTGGTGGATCAGGGCACCGCCCGGGGGGCGGAGATCCTGAGTGGCGCCTTGCAGGACCATGGGCTGGCCACCCTCCTGGGGGACAAGACCTTCGGCCTGTGCGGCATCACCCGGGCTTTTCCCCTGAAAGACGGTGCCGCGGTGATCATGACGGTGGCCGCCGCCTATACCCCCAAAGGCAAAAAGATTACCGGCAATGGCCTCACCCCGGAGGTGGAGGGGAAAAAGCCCGCCCCCGGGGAACCGGCCCCGGCGCCGCCATCGGTGGACCAGGATCCCTGGGTCATCCAGGCGCTGGAATATCTGAAACGGGGCGCCGCCCCGGCGAAACGCTCCTGAGGGGCCGCCCCGCCCGGCCCGCCGCAGCCCTGCCGGCTGCACAGGGTAAACCCCAGGCGTGAAGGATGTGACTCACATGCTGCCATCTGTCGCCCTCCGTAAGCTGACCCTGCTGCTGGTCCTCCTGGCGGTGGCGGGCAGCGCCGCCCTGGCGGTGGGAGAGCAGCCCCCGGCCCAGGAGACCCTGCGTCTCCGCCTGGGGGGCCCTTCCTCCTCCCCCCCGCCTCTGGCGGACGCCCACCTGCAGAACTTCACCCAGGTACTGCATCTCATCGAACAGCACTATGTGGAGCCCAAATCCGCCAAGGAGGTCATCCATGGGGCCATCCAGGGCGCGGTGAGCACTTTGGATCCCCACTCCTCCTTCATGACCCCGGAGGAGTTCCGGGAGCTGCAGATTGAGACCAAGGGGAAGTTCAGCGGCATCGGCATCGAGATCACCATGAAGGACCGCATCCTCACGGTGGTCTCCCCCATCGAGGGCACCCCGGCCTTCCGGGCGGGGCTGCGGGCCGGGGATCAGATCGTCAAGATCGACGGCAAACCCACCCGCAATCTCAGCCTGACGGAGGCGGTGAAGATGATCCGGGGCCCCAAGGGCTCCAAGGTGACCCTGACCATCAACCGGCCGGGCTTTCCTGCCCCCAAGGACTTCATCCTCGTGCGGGACATCATCCCCATCCGCAGCGTCAAGGCCCGGGTGGTGGAGGGCGGCCTGGGCTACATCCGGGTGGCCAATTTCCAGGACCAGACCGACCTGGATGTGCGGGGCTATCTCACCAAGATGCAGCAAAAGTTCTCCCCCCTGAAGGGCCTCATCCTGGACCTGCGCAACGACCCCGGGGGCCTGCTGGAGCAGGCGGTGCAGGTGGCGGATGAATTCCTGAGCTCCGGCCTCATCGTCTATACCCAGGGCCGCACCCCCCAGCAGAACATGCGCTTCTATGCCCGACCGGGCCAGCCGGGGGAGGACCGCAGCCTTCCCATGGTGGTGCTCATCAACGAAGGCAGCGCCTCGGCGTCGGAGATTGTGGCCGGCGCCCTCAAGGACCAGAAGCGGGCCGTGGTGGCCGGGGCCAAAAGCTTCGGCAAGGGCTCGGTGCAGACCATCATCCCCCTGGAGGACGGCTCCGCCCTGCGGCTGACCACCGCCCTCTACTACACCCCCAGCGGCCGCACCATCCAGGACAAGGGCATTGAGCCGGACATCCTCCTCAAGGAGCCGGAGCCCACGGATGCCAAGGCCCTGCAGGCCCTGCGGGATGAGGCCATGGAACGCCACATGCGGGGCGAGGGAATCACCGACAAGCCCTGGAACCAGCCCCTTACCACCGCCGATCTGGAACAGGACCCGGTGCTGAAGCGGGCGGTGGAGATCCTGAGGAACTGGCCCCCCAAACTCGTGGCCCAGCAGCCGGCCTCCTGATCACCTCCGGGCTGAGACGGGCGGCCGCGGGGCCCCCTCCCGTGCCGGACCTGGCCGGGGCGGGGCCGGCGGCCGCGGCCGCCTGCCGTGTGGCATTGTTATGGCATCCACTGCCCCTTCCCTCCCCGGCCTGCCCCTGGTGGCCATCGTCGGCCGGGCCAACGTCGGCAAATCCACCCTGTTCAACCGCCTGACCCAGTCCAGCCGCGCCCTGGTGGCCGACACCCCGGGGGTCACCCGGGACCGCCTGGTGGGCCGGGTCACCTGGGGGGAGCGCAGCTTTCTTCTGGTGGACACCGGCGGGCTCATCGGCGCCGAAGATGAGCTGGAGCCCCTCATCCGCCGTCAGGCCGAGGCCGCGGTGGCCGCCGCCGACCTCATCCTGCTGGTGATGGACGGCAAGACCGGCCCTCTGCCCGCCGACGCCGAGGTGGCGGCCTATCTGAGGGCCACCGGCAAGCCGGTGCTGCTGATCGTCAACAAGCTGGACCACCCCGGCCGGGAGGAGGTCCTCCCCGAGTTCTTCCGCTTCGGCTTTTCCCCCCTGTATCCGATCTCCGCTGAACACCGTCTGGGGCTGGAGCGGCTCCTGGATGACCTGGTGGCCCTGCTGCCGCCGGTGGCCGTGGCTCCGCAGGAGTCGGAGGCCCTGCGGGTGGCGGTGGTGGGGCGCCCCAACGTGGGCAAAAGCTCCCTCATCAACCGCCTCCTGGGGGAGGAGCGCCTCATCGTCAGCGAGCGGCCGGGCACCACCCGGGACAGCATCGACACCCCAGTCAGCTGGGGCGGCCGGGACTATGTGCTCATTGACACCGCCGGTCTCCGGCGGCCCAGCCTCCGGGAGCCGGGCCTGGAGCGCATCATGGCCCTGAAGGCGGTGCGGACCCTGGAACGGGCCCAGGTGGCGGTGCTCCTCCTTGACGCCGCGGAAGGCGTCACCGCCCAGGACCTGCGCATCGCCCGTCTCATCGCCGAGGAGGCCAAAGGCTGCCTCGTGGGCCTGAACAAATGGGACCTGGTGCCCCGGGAGGCCCGGAAGGCGGTCCAGGACCGGGCCCGGGAGGCCCTGAATTTCCTCCCCTATGCCCCCCTCCTGCCCCTCTCCGCCCTCACCGGCTTCAATGTGGGGCGCCTCTTCCCGTGGCTCGACCGCATCCACGCCCAGATGGGCCTGCGGGTGGGGACCGGGGAACTGAACCGGGTGCTCCAGGAAATCACCGGCCGGGTCAAGCCCCCCCTCTTTCAGTTCCGGCCGGTGAAATTCTACTACCTCACCCAACCGGAGACCCACCCCCCCACCTTTGTGGCCTTTGTCAACCACCCCGAGGGGGTCACCGAGGCCTACCGCCGGTATTTTGTGCGCCAGCTGCGGGAACGCCTGGGCCTCACCTACACGCCCCTGCGTCTGTTTCTCAAGAAACGCCGCCGCTGAAGAAGACAAACCGGGGCCCCTCCCTCTGCCGCAGGGCGACCTGCCGGCCTGACTCCCCTGCCTTTGGCCCCTTTCACCAGATCTCCCCGGAATCTGAGGGGGTGAGGCGGGCCGATTTTGCTGCTTGGGCGACGCCACATCCCAGGCTTGGGGGAATGGGGGAAGGGTCAGGGGCCGGTGCCCCTTGGCCCCTCCCCGAATAAGCTTCCTCAGCCACCTGCCCAGGATTCACGTCCCCGGCCCCGATTTCTCTGGCCTTGCCCCCGTGCAGGGAAGCACCCCCGGAGACCGGGGAGGACAGCTGGCCAGGCCGAGGACCGCCGCGAGGCCGGCGTTCCCTGCGGCACGTATGGGAGGCGGGGGGAAATTTTTTCCGCCCCCCTTGACGGCCGCCTGCCGGCAGGTTATATTCTTGCATAAATGCGAAATAATAAAACAATGTCCGCGGCAGACCTCCGCCCCGAAGACCGCCTCTGGGAACTGCAGGCCGATATCTGCCAGACCCTGGCCAACCCCAAGCGCCTCCAGATCCTGGCCCTCCTCAAGGACCGGGAGGAGCTGTCGGTGGGGGAGATGGTGCGGGCCCTGGGGATCCCCAAGCCCAACCTCTCCCAGCACCTGAGCCTCATGCGCCAGAAGGGCATCCTGAGGAGCCGGCGCCAGGGGACGGTCATCTACTACCGCCTGGCCACCCCCGCCATCCTCAAGGCCTGCGAGGTCATGCGCCAGGTGCTCCTGGAGGCCCTGACGGAGAAGGGCGGGCTCTCGGCCCGGCTGGGGACCTCGGAGGAGGGCTGACCCGTGGCCCGGGAGCCAAGGGGTGGCCGCGGGCTTATTATTGCATTATTTCGCAATAATTAAATAATGGAGGTTGCTTCATGTCCCCCAAACCGCTGACCTTTCCTGCGGCCGGCCCGGTCTCCGGAGCCCGGCCGGGCCGCCCCCGACTGGTTAAGCTCCTGGCCTCCCGGCGGCGCAAACAGGCCCTGATGGGGGCCCTCTTTCCGGTGATCGTGGCCGCGGGCTGGGTCTTTCCCCTGGCAGGCTTTTTCATCCCCCTGTGCATGGTCCTGGGCCTGGGGCTGGCAGCCTTCCGGGGCCGCACCTGGTGCGACTGGCTCTGCCCCCGGGGCTCCTTCGAGGACGCCTGGCTGGCCCGCCTCAGCCGGCAGACCCGCATTCCGGAGTTCTTCCGCCGGGCCCCCCTGCGGCTGGCGGTGCTGGCCTTTCTGATGGCCATGCTCACCTGGCAGCTCCTAAAACGCTGGCCGGACCCCTATGCCATCGGCGCCTTTTTCGTGCTCCTCCTGACGGTGACCACCGGGGTAGCCGTGGTTCTGGGGATGATCTATCAGCAGCGGGCCTGGTGTTATCTCTGCCCCATCGGCACCTTGGCCCACTGGCTGGGGAAAAACCGCCGGCCCCTCACCCTGGCGGCGGAGCGCTGCACCGCCTGTCAGCTCTGCACCCGGGGCTGCCCCATGCAGCTTCAGCCCGCGGTCCTGAAGGCGGCTCCCCGGATGCCCCACGGCGGCGATTGTCTCAAATGCGGCCTGTGCGTGGCGGCGTGTCCCCGCCAGGCTCTGGATTTTGCTGAGGCAGCCTGAGAGGAGGGGCCGGGCATGGGGAGGTGCTCGGAGGCAGCGGACACTCCCCTCACGCCGGGTTGGGCCTCCGGCATGTCCGGCTCAGGAGGGAATACGCACAGGAAAAGGGGAGGGTGAGCAAAGAATAGTGTCCCTCTCGGAAGGCGGGCCTCGCCTGCCGACAGGGAAGGACGGGGTCAGGAAGCGGCGGCCCGGGGTCGCCGCTCAGGCCTTGACCAGACGCAGGACGGGGATCTCCGGCGGGCGGTGATGCCTCTGTTTGCCTTTTTTCAGGACATTTTTCATCCGAAGACCATTGAGCAGAAAGTAGGCGATGACGGCGCGCTCCCAGGAGCGGTCGGTTTCATCCCCGGCCATCCTGGTTTTGTAGTGCTCCAGGAGATGCTGCCAGTCCGAGTCGTCGAGGGCCAAAACCCGATCCGCAATCATTTCAATTGCTTCAGGAATCATAGAGGGCATATCGTCCGTGGGCGGGGTTAACTTCATGAAAACCACTTTATGTTTACCCAACCTGACCCTAATGTCAAGCAAAAGATGGTGCAAGAATTACAAGCCCGGCATTTTTTCCAGGCTGTCGATAACCTCGCATAATCGTTGGGTTTCCGCCTCCAGAAGCGCCTCGCCCTGCTCGGGGGTGGCTCGGCCGGGGTCGCCCCACACCCCTCCGGGCCAGAAGCGCCGTTTGTCCCGCACCAACAGGTAGCGGGGGAAGGCGGGCCGCTCCGCCGGGGCCCGGCCCTGCACCAGCTCCGGGCGGCAGGCCAACATCAGGGCGGTTTCCACCTCTCCGGCGTGGGCGTCTCCGGGGGTGGCCACCAACTCCGGCCGGGCCGCCAGCACCTCCCGGAGGAGGTCCAGGATGTTCACCACCGCCACCCTCAGCTCCGGGAACTCCCCCAGCAGGGCCTCGCCGGCGTCGGTGAGCATGGCCATGTGGGTGCCCCCGGCATGGCCGCTTAAGATGAGGAGGCGCCTGAGGCCCTGGCGGTGAAATTCCCGGCCCAGATCCAGAATCACCGCCCGCAGCGTCAGGCTGCTCAGGCTGAGGGTGCCGGGATGCTCCGAGGTGGAGCGGCAGAGGCCGTAATACAGGGGCGGGGCCACCAGCACCGGCCGCCGTTCTGCCACCCGGCGGGCCAGCTCCAGGGCATGGAAGGCATCGGTGCCCAAGGGGAGATGCGGTCCATGCTCCTCCACCGACCCCACCGGCAGGAGCACCGTCGGCGCTTTCTGCCGCCACTCGGCCCAGGCGGGCATGGTCAGATCCGCCCAATGGGGCATGTCTCCTCCGGATAAGATGATCGGCGCCGCCGGCCTGCGTCCCGCCGGGACAGGGTCCCGCCCCTGGGGCCGGATGCCTTCGCCAAGCCAAGGCCGCCCCGCCGCCCCGGCTCCGGGCCCTTCGCCGCCAGGGCTGCTCAAGGGGCGCACCTCCGGCGGGCCGCCGACCCCCCTGGGGCTCGGCCGTCGGGTAAACCCAGCAGAACCGGGCAGGTTTTCACCCCGCCCCGTTCTGCAGCCGGGGTCGCTGGGGCAGGGCCCCGGATCCGCCGCCCGCGTCCTTCGCCGCCGGGGCCGTTCCCACTCCGGCCGCTCCGGCGACCGGGCCGCTTTCCCCTTATACCCCCCACCCATCCTCATCGGCAAGGGAGAATTTTTTGTGAAAAATTTCTTGAGATAAATCGCCAGCCGGGGTATATAATGCGGCAGCCATTTGTACTATATTGCACAAGGGGTGTCACTTGGAGATCCCTGAGGCCCTGACGGATTTCTCCTACGTACTGGTCTTTCTGGTGGCCGCGGCCCTCTTCGCCCTGGGCCCCCTGGTCATCGCCCACTTCATCGCCCCCAGAAGTTTCGGAGCCGCCCGGGATGAGATCTACGAGTGCGGCATGCCCATCCTCGGCGGCGCCTGGGTGCAGGTGGCGGTCATCTACTACCTCTTCGCTCTGCTCTTTCTGGCCTTCGATGTGGACGTGCTCTTCCTCTTCCCGGTGCTGCTGGCCTACGGCAAGGGCTACGTCTGGCGGGATTTCATTGAAATCACCATCTTCATCGGCATTCTCTCCCTGGTGATTGTCTATGCCTGGTGCAGGGGGGTCTTCACTTGGAAACGAAAACCGGAGAACCTCTGATCCATCTCGGGGTCCTGGAAGAGGCCCTGAATCTGGCCCGGGCCAACTCCCTGTGGCCCATGACCTTTGGCTTGGCCTGCTGTGCCATCGAAATGATGGCCGCGGGCGCCGCCCGCTTCGATCTGGACCGCTTCGGGGCCGGGGTCTTCCGCCCCTCCCCCCGGCAGTGCGACCTCATGATCGTGGCGGGCACCATCTCCAAGAAGATGGGCCCCGCGGTGGTGCGCCTCTATGAGCAGATGCCCGCGCCCAAATGGGTCATCGCCATGGGCAACTGCGCCATCTCCGGCGGCCCCTTCTATTACCCCGACATGTACGCCATCGTCCCCGGCGCCGACCTCCTCATCCCGGTGGATGTCTATGTGCCGGGCTGCCCGCCCCGGCCGGAGGGCCTCATCGAGGGCATCCTCCTGCTGGAGGAGAAGATCACCGGCCGCGGCCGCTTAAGGAAATTCCGCGATGTTGCTCAATGATCTCACCCAGGCCCTGGGGCGCCTGAATCTGGCCAAGGTGGCCCCGGGGGAGTATCACAAGTCCGGCTGTCACCTGGAGGTGGAAGCCGCCCCGGCCCAGATGCCCGAGGTGGCCCGCGTGATGCTGGAGCAGGGCTGCTTCCTCGAGTCCCTCACCGCGGTGGACTTCCCGGAGCACTTCACCTTGGTCTATCACTTCAACCATTTCCGGGAGCTGTGCCGCACGGTGGTGCACGCCCGCGTCCCCAAGGAGGCGGCGGCGCCCACCATCAGCCACATCTACCCCGGCGCCAACTGGTACGAGCGGGAGGTCTATGACCTCTTCGGCCTCACCTTCGCCGGCCACCCGGATCTGCGGCGCATCCTGCTGCCCTTTGAGGCCGACTTCCATCCCCTGCGGAAAAAATTTGCCCCCAGCGAGACCCCGGCCGATGCTTGAGCGTGGATTGGAAGAAAAATATTACGTCCTGAATCTGGGCCCCCAGCATCCCAGCACCCACGGGGTGCTGCGGGTGGAGCTGCAGATGGAGGGGGAATTCATCGTCAAGGCCGACCCCGACATCGGTTACGGCCACCGGGGCCACGAGCACATGGCGGAGAACCGCACCTACCTGCAGTTCCTCCCCAACCTGGGCCGGGTGGACTACCTCCACGCCCTGGCCTACAACCAGTGCTACTGCATGGCGGTGGAGAAGCTCCTGGAGCTCAAGGTGCCGGAGCGGGCGGAATTCATCCGGGTCATCACCTGCGAGCTCAACCGCATCGCCAGCCATCTCCTCTGGATCGGCGCCTACCTGTTGGACCTGGGCGCCTTCACCCCCTTTCTCTACTGCTTCGACGACCGGGAGAATATCCTGGACCTCCTGGACCGGGTCACCGGCTCCCGCCTCACCTACTGCTACTACCGTTTCGGCGGCGTGCCCCGGGATGTGGATGACGATTTCCTGGCCGGCTGCAAGGCCTTCGCCCGGCGCCTGCGCAGCCGCTACCGGGACTATGAAAACCTGGTGAACAAAAACGTCATCTTCCTGGAGCGCACCAAGGGGATCGGCATCATCACCCCGGAGCAGTGCGTCCAATACGGCCTCACCGGCCCCATGGTGCGGGGAAGCGGCATCCCCTACGACATCCGCAAGTGCGAGCCCTACTCCGTCTACCCCCTCTTTGACTTTGAGATTCCCGTGGGCAGCACCGGCGACGTGTATGACCGCTACATGGTGCGCTACCGGGAGATGGAGCAGAGCCTGCGCATCATCGAGCAGGCGGTGGACAGGATCCCCGCCGGCCCCATCATGGCGGAGAAGGTGCCCAAGCGCATCAAACCCGCCCCGGGCGAGGTCTACGTGGCGGTGGAGGCCGCCCGGGGTGAGTTCGGCATCTTCCTGGTCAGCCAGGGGGAGACCGCCCCGTACCGCCTGAAGCTGAGGGTGCCCTCCTTTGGCAATCTCAGCATCCTGCCGGAGATTGCGGTGGACACCCTGGTGGCCGACCTGGTGGCCATCCTGGGCTCCATTGACGTGGTGGTGCCGGAAATTGACCGTTAGCGAACCGGACGACAGGCTGACTCTATGGCGACCACAGTGCAAAGTGTAAGTATTTTCGGCATGATCGCCGGGCTCATCGGGGTCATGGCCCTGGTGGCGGTGAACGCCCTCTTCCTCATCTGGATGGAGCGCAAGGTCTCGGCCCACATGCAGCTTAGGCCCGGCCCCATGGAGGTGGGCTGGCACGGGGCCATCCAGACCATCGCCGACGCCCTGAAGCTGCTGGGCAAGGAGCTCATCACCCCCCGGGAGGTGGACCGGCCGGTGTATCTGGCCGCGCCCATCGTCATCTTCCTCCCGGTGCTGGTCTCCTTTCTGGTGATCCCCTTCTCCCAGAACCTCATCATCCGGGACATGAACGTGGGGGTGCTCCTTATCCTCTCCTTTGCGGCCCTCACGGTGCTGGCCATCCTCATGGCCGGCTGGGCCTCCAACAACAAATACGCCGTCTTCGGGGCCATCCGTTCCGTGGCCCAGAACGTCGCCTATGAGATCCCCCTCCTCATCACCCTGATGAGCGTCATCCTCATGGTGGGCTCCTTCCGGCTGACGGACATCGTGGCGGCCCAGAGCCGGGTGTGGTTCATCCTGGTGCAGCCGGTGGCCTTCATCCTTTACATCATCTGCGCCACCGCCGAGACCAACCGGGCCCCCTTTGACCTGCCGGAGGCCGAATCCGAGCTGGTGGCCGGCTTCCACACCGAATATTCCGGCATGCGCTTCGCCCTCTTCTTTCTGGCGGAGTACACCAACATGTTCATTGTGGCGGCCCTGGCCACCATCTTCTTCCTGGGCGGCTGGCGGGGGCCCTTCCTTCCCGGTGTGATCTGGTTTCTCATCAAGGTCTACGCCATCATCTTTCTCATCATGTGGTTCCGCTGGACCTTCCCCCGGGTGCGTTTCGACCAGCTCATCACCCTGTCGTGGAAGATCCTCATCCCCCTGTCCCTGGCGAACCTCATCATCACCGCTTTTGTCCTGAAACTGGTGTAACCGGCATGAGTGCCCTGAGGTAAGGTGTCCTGACCTATGACCAGTTACGTGAAAGAGATTCTGACGGGGTTTTACAGCCTGCTGGCCGGCATGGGCGTCACCATCCGCTACTTCGTCAAGCCCATCGTCACGGTGCAGTATCCCCGGGAAAAGCTCCAGATGAGCCCGGCCTACCGGGGGCACACCGAGTTCGTCCTGGACCCGGAGACCAAAACGCACCGCTGCATCGCCTGTGAGCTCTGCTCCCGCACCTGCCCTTCCCAGCTCATTCATCTGGAGGGGGTGAAGGTGGGGAAGAAGAAGCTCCCCAGCAAGTATGTCATCGAATACCACCTCTGCAGTCTCTGCGGCCTGTGCGTGGAGGTCTGCCCCACCCAGGCGCTCCAGTTCTCCAAGGAGTACCGCCTGGCGGGCTACTCCCGGGAGGATGCGGTCATCGACGTCTTCGCCCGCATGCAGGCCCAACAGCGGCGCCTGGGCTGGCCGGTGACCCCCATCCCCGAACCCCAGCCGGAGGCCGAGGGCGAAGCGGAGGCCAAGCCCAAGCCGGCCAAGCCCAAGGCGGCGGCCAAAAAGGCGGAGATCCCCCCGGCAGCCGAGACCGCCGCCGCCCCCGGGGAACCCGAAACCCCGGCCACCCCGGCGGAGGAGGAGAAGACATGAGCCTGCTCATCGCCAGCCTGAGCTTTTATCTGGTGGTGGCCGCCACGGTGGTGGGCGCGGTCATCGCCGTGGCCGCCCGGAACATCTTCCACAACGTCCTGGGGCTGGCCCTCTCCCTCATCGGCGTGGCCGGGCTGTTCCTCTATCTCAACAGCCCCTTCGTGGCCTTGATGCAGATCCTCATCTATGTGGGCGCCATCACCATCGCCATCTGCTTTGCCATCATGCTCTCCCAGCCCCTGTACCTTCCGGCGCCGCCCCGCAACCCCTTAAAGATCCAGGGGGCCGCCTTCGGGGCCGGGCTGGTCTTCATCTTCCTGGGGCTCCTCACCCGCCAGACCCTCTGGACTCCGGCGGCGGAGCGGGTGAATGACTGGTCCATCACCACCATCGGCCACTACCTCCTCAATCAGTATGTGGTCATCTTTGAACTCATCTCGCTGCTTCTGCTGGTGGCCATGCTGGGCGCCATCGTCACCGCCCGGGGCGGCCGGGGCAGCGCCTGAAAGGGGGATGCCGGATGCCTGCCTTCAATCAGCTGCACACCTATCTCTATCTGGCCGTCATCCTCTTCTGTCTGGGCCTTTATGGGGTGCTCTCCCGGCGCAACCTCATCGCGGTGCTCATCTCCGTGGAGTTGATGCTCAACGCCGCCAGCCTCAATTTCATGGCCTTCAACCGCTTCCTGGCGCCGCACCCGGCCGTGGGCCAGATCGTGGCCCTGTTCATCATGGCGGTGGCCGCGGCCGAAGCCGCCATCGCCCTGAGCATCATCGTGGCCCTGTACCGAAAACTCAAGTCCATCAATATTGAACAAGCTAACGAGCTGAGGGGTTAGGCATGCCGGCGCTCGATCCCTTATTTGTCCTGTGTGCCGCCTGCGTCATTCTGCCGCTTCTGGCCTTCGGCGGCATCATGATCTTCACCTGGCGGCGGCCGTTTTTGTCCCTGGGGATTTCCCTCGCGGCCTCCACCGCCTGCCTCATCATCGCCTGGTACATCTTCTGGCAGCGCTGGGGGGACCCCACGCCCCTGGTCCTCAACGTGGACTGGCTGGTCTCGGACCTGGTGCGGGTCCCCTTCGGCTTCCTGCTGGATCCGGTGAGCCAGCTCATGCTGGTGCTGGTGGCCACCATCAGCTTCCTCATCCAGATCTACTCCATCGGCTACATGTGGGGGGATCCGGGCTTCGGCCGCTACTACGCCGATCTCTCCCTCTTCGCCATGGCCATGCTGGGGCTGGTCATCTCCAGCGGGCTGTTGCAGCTCTTCATCTGCTGGGAGCTGGTGGGGCTGGCCTCCTATCTCCTCATCGGCTTCTGGTATGAGAAATTCTCCGCCTCCGAGGCCGGCAAGAAGGCCTTTGTGGTCACCCGCTTCGGCGACATCTTCTTCTTCATGGGCCTGGCCATCCTGGTGATCTTCTACGGCTCCCTGGATATCGCCGCCATCAACGCCGCGGCGGTGGCCCAGAAGATGGAGCCCTGGCTCCTCACCACCTGCGCCCTCCTCATCTTCGGCGGCATCTGCGGCAAGAGCGCCCAGTTCCCCATCCATGTGTGGCTCCCCGACGCCATGGAGGGTCCCACCCCGGTCTCGGCCCTGCTGCACTCCGCCACCATGGTGGCCGCGGGCGTGTATCTGCTGACCCGCCTCTTTCCCTTCTTCGCCGCCTCCCCCCCGGCCATGACCTACATCCTGGCGGTGGCCAGCCTCACCTATGTGCTGTCCTCCACCGTGGGCATGGTGGCCCGGGACATCAAGCAGGTCTGGGCCTACTCCACCATCAGCCAGCTGGCCATGATGGCCATGGGGTTGGCAGCCGCGGGGCTGGCCCACGGCACGCTCTTCGCCGGCTACTTTCACCTCACCACCCATGCGGGCTTCAAGGCCCTCCTCTTTCTGTGCGCCGGCGCCTTCATCCACCACTACGGCACCAACAGCTTCTTCATGATGAGCAAGGGCGGCGCCCGCCACCTCACCATCCCCATGGTCACCGTCACCATCGGCGCCCTGGCCCTGGCGGGCATCTTCCCCTTCTCCGGCTTCTTCAGCAAGGAGCTCATCCTGGGGAACCTCTGGCACCTGGACAACAAGCTCTGGGTAAGCATCGGGCTTCTGGGCGCCTTCCTCACGGCCTACTACACCTTCCGGGTGATCTTCGTCCTCCTCTTCCCCCGGCCGGAGGACCACCCGGCCTGGGACAAGTACCATGAGCCCCTGGCGGGCGGGCATGGCCACGGCCATGGGCACGAGGAAGAGGAGGCCCACGGCCACGGTCACGGGGCCGGGCCCTTTAGCGGCCACGCCCCGGAGTGGGCCATCAATTTGCCCCTCATCATCCTGGCGGGGGTCACCCTGGTCCTGGGCTTCCTCCAGGGCACCCTGGAGCGTTTCCTGTTGGGGGAATCCCACCCCCACGAGATGAATTACCTGCTGTTGGTGCTGGCGGTGGGCCTGGCCCTGGCCGGCATCGGCCTGGCCTGGTGGGACTGGGGCCGGAAGGGCGCCTCCTGGGAGGGCTTCCTGAGCAAGGTACCGGCCCTGGAGCACTTCTTCATCCAGAAGTGGTACATGGATCACTTCTGGCGCTGGTTCCTCAATGCCGTGATCTACAACCTCTTTTCCAAAACCTTCACCTATAACGACCGGCGGGTGGTGGACGGCGGCGTGGACGCCGTGGCCCTGGGCTGCATCGGCAGCGGCCGCTTCTTAAGCTTCCTCCAGACCGCCCTGTTGCAGCTCAACCTGCTCTTCATGGTCCTCGTCCTGGCAGGCGTCGGGATCTATCTCCTCATGGGTCGCTGATATGGCCGAGCATCCAGCTTCTTTTCCGGTTCTCACCTGCATGCTGCTTTCCCCGGTGGTGGGCATCGCCATCCTCCTGTGCCTGAAAGAGGAGCAGCGGTTCCTGATCCGGGCGGTGGCCCTGGTGGCCGCGGGCATCAGTTTCGCCCTGTCCATTTATACCTTCGCCGGCTACGACAAGCAGCTGGGCGGCATCCAGTTCGTGGAGAAATACCCCTGGGTGGAGGCCTTCGGCATCTCCTACTTCGTCGGGGTGGAGGGCATGAACGCGCCGCTGCTCCTCCTCACGGGCATCGTGATCTTCACCGGTGTCCTGACCATGTGGGAGCTCCAGACCCGGGTGAAGGAATACTTCATCTTCCAGCTGGCGCTGGTCACCGGGGTCTTCGGCGTCTTCATGTCCTATGACCTCTTTTTCTTCTTCCTCTTCTATGAGATTGCGGTGGTGCCCATGTACGTCCTCATCCTGGTGTGGGGCTCCACCCGCCGCATCTACGCCGCCATGAAGCTCACCCTCTACCTCATGGCGGGCAGCGGCCTGATCATCCCGGGCATGCTCCTCCTCTATTCCAGCTCCGGGCTGTTCACCTTTGACATGCTGAAACTTCACGGCGTGCCCTTCTCGCCCTGGATCCAGAATATCGCCTTTGTGCTCCTGTTTTTGGGCTTCGGGGTCCTGGCCGCGGTCTGGCCGTTCCACACCTGGTCTCCCGTGGGCCACGTAGCGGCGCCCACCGCGGTGAGTATGCTCCACGCCGGCGTGCTCATGAAGCTGGGCTCTTTTGCCATCCTGCGGGTGGCCATGTATCTGTGCCCCCTGGGCTTCCAGTACTGGGCCCAGTTCATGGCGCTCCTGGCCGCCATCGGCATCGTCTATGGCGTCTTCGTGGGGCTGGCCCAGACCGACCTGAAATACGTCATCGGGTATTCCTCCGTGTCCCACATGGGCATCGTCTCTTTGGGGCTGGCCACCGGCACGGTGGACGGCCTCAACGGCGCCGTCTTCCAGATGTTCGCCCACGGGGTCATGACCGCCCTCTTCTTCTCCGCCGTGGGCTTCATCTACGACCGCACCCACACCCGGGAGATCCACGAACTGGGAGGCTTCTCCCGCATCATGCCGGTGGCCAGCGCCTTCTTCATCACCGCCGCTCTGTGCGGCGCCGGCGTCCCGGGCATGGCCAGCTTCTGGGCGGAGCTGTTGGTGATGGTGGCCGCGGTCAAGGTCTTCCCCCTCCGGGGTCTGTTAGCCATCGCCGCCCTGGTGGTGGGGGCCCTCTTCGCCCTCCGGGTGGTGCAGACCACCTTCTACAACGAACCCAACCCCAAGTTCGAGCATTTTGAGGATGTCAGTCCCTTCCTGGGGCTGCCCCGCATGATCCTCATCGGCTTTTTGGTGTTTTTCGGCATCTTCCCCCAGTACATGTTGGGTTTGATTAAGACCTCCATCGTACCCTTCATCCAGGGATTGTAACCATGAGCGTGCTACAGTTCGGAGTGGAACTCTATTATCTGGTGATGGCCCTGGTGCTGTTCTTTCTCACCTTGAGGCGGGAGCCCCAAGCCGCCCAGGATCACCGCATCGCCTTCACCCTCTCCACCGTGGGAGTGGTGGTGGCCCTGCTCTGTCTCACCCAGCAGGGAGAGCTCTTCTTTCGCTCCTACCGGGTGGACCTCTTCAGCCAGATCTTCAAGCTCGCCCTGGCCCTGGGTCTCTTCCTGGTGCTGGCCATCTCCCGGAACCTCCCCAGCATTGAGGAGCGCAACCACGCCGAGTTCTATCTCTTCCTCACCACCTGCACCGTCGGCATGATGATGCTGGTGAGCGCCGTGGAGCTCCTCACCATTTATGTGGCCCTGGAGCTGTCCTCCTACTCCCTCTACATCCTGGTACCCCTGCGCCGGGGGGATGACATTGACGTGGAGGCGGGCGTCAAGTACCTCTTCTTCGGCGCCGTCTCCAGCTGCTTCATGCTCTTCGGTCTGAGCTACATCTTCGGCGCCACCCACTCCACCTATCTATCGGACATCATGGCCCGCATGCCGGAGCTCGTGGCCAGCCCCATCGGGGTGGTGGGCCTGATCCTGGCCATGGCGGGCTTTTTCTTCAAGCTCAGCATCTTTCCCTTCCACTTCTGGGCCCCGGACGTTTACCAGGGCGGTGCCCACCAGGTGGTCACCTTCATCGCCACCGCCTCCAAGGCCGCGGCGGTGGCCCTGCTCATCCGCCTGGCGGTTCTGGGCGCCCAGTATGGCTATCACTTCACCCAGATCCTGGTCTTTCTCTCCATCATCTCCATGACCCTGGGGAACCTGGTGGCCATCATCCAGAAGGACTTCAAACGCATGCTGGCCTACTCCAGCATCGCCCACGCCGGCTACGTCCTCATCGGCATCCTCACCCTGCAGGAGACCGGGCTGGCCAGCTCCATCTACTACGCCCTGGCCTACCTGGTGATGAACTTCACCGTCTTCATGGTGCTCACCCAGGTGGCCCAGGACGGCCGGGACCTGAAAATCGCCGAGCTGGCGGGGCTCTATCACCGCAGCCCGCTTTTGTCCATGAGCCTCATCCTGGGCATCTTCGCCCTGGCGGGCGTGCCCCCCTCCATCGGTTTCACCGGCAAGCTCTTCCTTTTCACCAGCGCCATGAACCAGGGCTACTTCTGGCTGGTCCTCATCGGCGCGGTGAATGGCACCCTGTCCCTCTACTTCTACCTGCGGGTGGTGTACGCCGCCTATTTTGTGGACGCCAAACTGCCTCCCATCTATCTTTCCCCGCCCATGCGGGCCTTGAATTACGCCCTGTGCGCCACTATCTTGTATTTCGGGGTGGCCCCCAACAGCATCATGGAACTGGCCCGGGCCGCGGTACGAGCCGTGCTGTAGTCCAGCACGTCAATATATAACGGAAAAGCCCTTCCCGGAGGGGAAGGGCTTTTCTTTTGGGCTTGCGGCCGGAATAAGGCGGCCGGGGGAGGGGCCAGGGACACGCAACCCCTGACCTCCACCCTACGTTAGAGCCGATGGGACAGCATGCCGGGAGAGGCGCGCACCCCCAGGCCCCTGCAGGCCGCCCAGCCCCCGAGGCTGGCGCTCCGCAGGCTCTGGACGTCCAGGTCCAGGGATTTCAGCCAGCGGTAGATGGTGCGGGGGCAGACTCCCAGTCGGCGGGCCACCGCCGAGACGTTGCCGCCGCTTTGCCTCAGCAGCGCCTCCAGCTCCTCCCGCACCGGCCGGACGGCCGGGTGGCCGGGGTGCGGCCGGTCAGGGCCGGGGGCGGCGGGGGCAAAGAGCAGGTCCTGCTCCCGGATGAGACTGCCCCGGCTGAAGACCACCGCCCGCAGGATGACGTTTTTCAGTTCCCGGATGTTGCCGGGCCAGGGGTGTTGCCGCAGGCGCCGCTCCGCCGCGGCGGAGAGGCGCAGAGTGCCCCGGCCGTAGCGGCGGCCCTCCTCCTCCAGGAAGCGCCGGGCCAGGTGGATGACGTCCTCCCCCCGCTCCCGCAGCGGCGGGAGCTGCACCATCAGCACCGCCAGACGGTCGAAGACATCCTGCCGGAAGCGCCCCTGGGCAATGAGGCGGCTCAGGGGCTGGTTGGTGGCGGCCACCACGCGCACCTCCACCCGCAGAGGCTCGCTCCCCCCCACCGGGACAATCTCCCCTTGCTCCAGGGCCCGGAGGAGCTGGGGCTGGACCGCCAGAGGCAGGTCCCCCACTTCATCCAGGAAAAGCGTGCCCCGATGCGCCAGGCGGAAGCTCCCGGGCCGGGGCCGCACCGCACCGGTGAAGGCCCCCTTCTCATGGCCGAAGAGCTCGCTGGCGGCCAACTCCGGCGACAAGGTGGCGCAATTGAGGCGGACAAAAGGCTGGGGGCGCCGGGGGCTCAGGGCCCAGAGGGCCTGGGCCACCAGCTCCTTGCCGGTGCCGGGTTCCCCCAGGATGAGGACCGGCAGGTCGGTGGCCGCCAAGTGCGGCAGACTGTGGATGAGGTCGGCGAGAGGGGGATGCCAGGTCCAAAACCCGGCAAGGGGTTCCCCCGGGAGAGGGACCGACGGATCGGTGACCAGCTCAGAGGCGGCGGTGGCCGGATTCCCTCCCATGGCACCTCCTTGTGCACATGCCCGAGGGGCGGGCGGTCTGTGGCCTGTGGAACCGGCCCATGGTAGGGACTAATATATCCACGAAAATAATATGTCAAATATTTTCTATAAAAAAAATTAATTTTTAATTCCGGCCACTGCTCCGACCCCGGCCGCCCCTCAGGTCAGGCTGGCCAAAAGCTCCTCCGCCCGCTGCCGCACCTGGGCCTGGGGGCTGGTGAGCTGCAGAATCTTCAGCCGGCTTTTGAAACCCTGCTGCTCCACGAAGCTGCGCTGCGGCCACTGCTCCGCCATGGCGGTCAGGGCCTGCACCGCCACCTGGGGGTCGGGGAAGTCCAGGAACAGATTGAGGATCCCCCATTCTTCCGGGAGGCCGTACTCCTCCAGGAATTTTCTGGCCACCGGGACAAATTTCCGGGTGCCCCGGGCGGCTTCCAGCTCTTTGAGGGCCTGCTGGTATTCCGGCCGGCCCCGTTTGCCCCGGAAGAGGGCCTCCGCCTGCTTCAGGGCCATCTTCCGCACCCATTCCGCCTGCTTTTTGGGGAGCCGGTCCCGGGCCGGGGTCCGTTCCCGGGGCCGGTCCCGCCGCTGGTCAATCTCCCGCCAGCTGGGGCGCTCCCGCTCCTCGTCATCCTCCCGCCTGGGGGTCATCTCCCTTCTCCTCCGGCCGCGGTGCCGCCGCTCCCTTGATCCTGCCCTTCTCCCCTGCCGGCTCCAGGCCGGCCCCCGGACCGTGGAAGCGGTTCTGGGCCGGGGCCAGGCCTTCCCGCACCAGGACCTCCACGGCCAAAGCCGCCCGCGCCGCCGCCTCCTCCAGCAGCTGCCACTCCTCCGGCGCCGGTGCCGCCAGCACATAGGCTTCCGCCGGCACCCCGGCCGGAGGCCGCCCGATCCCCACCTTGACCCGGTAAAAATCCAGGGTGTCCAGCGCCGCGGCCACGGAGAGCACCCCCTTGTGCCCCCCGGCGCCGCCGTCCCAGGCCAGCTTCAGGCGCCCGGCGGGCAGGTCCAGGTCATCGTGGATCACCACCAGGGCCTCCGGGGAAAGCTGGAAATAGCGGAGCAGGGGGGCCACCGCCTGGCCGCTCCGGTTCATGTAGGTTTGGGGGGCCGCCAGGATGACCCGGTACTCCCCCAGCCGCCCTTGGCCGAAGACCGCCTCCCATCTCTCCCGGTTCAAGGGAATCCCGCAGCGCTCCGACAGGGCGCCCACCACCAGGAAGCCCAGGTTATGGCGCGTCCGGGCATAGCGGGGGCCGGGGTTGCCGAGGCCGGCGATGAGCCAGGTATCCGGAAGAGGAGGGTGGGGCACAGGGGTTTTCCTCAACCCGGGGCGGTGCCGGGGAATGTCGGCCCGCAGGCCCCGGGCCCGCAGATGCCGCCGGGATTCAGCCCGCGGGCTCAGACAAACAGGGAGCTCACGGAATCCCGCCGGTGGATCCGCCGGATGGCCTCCCCCAGAAGCGGCGCCACCGACAGGACCCGGATCTTGTCCAGTTCCTGGGCCTCCGGGCTCAAGGGGATGGTGTCGGTCACCGCCAGGCTCTGCAGCAGGGAGCCCTTCAGGCTGGCCACGGCGTTGCGAGACAGAACCGCATGGGTGACGCAGGCGTGCACCGAGCGGGCCCCGTGCTGCATCAGGAGCTCCGAGGCCTTGATCAGGGTGGCGCCGGTGGTCACCATGTCATCCAGAATGACCGCCTCCTTGCCCCAGACATTGCCGATGAGGCTCATGGCGGTGATGACCGTGGCCTCCCGGCGCTTGTCGATGATGGCCAGACCGGCGTTGAGGCGTTTGGCAAAGGCCCGGGCCCGTTCCACACCCCCGGCGTCCGGTGACACCATCACCAGGTCGCCCCCCAGGTTCTCCCGGATGTAGTCCAATACCACCGGCGCGGCGTAGAGGTGATCCACCGGGATGTTGAAAAACCCCTGGATCTGGCCGGTGTGCAGGTCCATGGTGAGGAGGCGGTTGGCCCCGGCGCAGGTGATGAGGTTGGCCACCAGCTTGGCGGAGATGGGCACCCGGGGGGCGGTCTTGCGGTCCTGGCGGGCATAGGCGTAGTAGGGCACCACCGCAGTGATACTCCCGGCGGAGGCCCGCCTCAGGGCGTCCATCATCAGCAGGAGCTCCATCAGGTGCTCATTGCAAGGGATGCAGGTGGGCTGAATGACGAAGACATCCCGGCCCCGGACGTTTTCCCGGAATTCCACCGAGATCTCGCCGTCCGAAAAACGGCCCACCGCCGCCTCCCCCAGGGGCACCCCGAGATACTGGCAGATCTTCTCTGCCAGGGGCCGGTTGGCGTTGCCGGTGAAGATCTTCAGATCATCCATACCTCATCCTCCCAGCCGGGGGGCTCCGCGCCGGTGAGGCCCCGGGCCACGGCCAGCCAGCCGGGACCCGCCGGCCGCAGGGCCCGGGCCGCCTTCAGGGCCGCCTCCTTCTCCCAGAACAGGCCGAAGAGGGTGGGGCCGCTCCCGGACATGCCCGCCGCCAGCGCGCCCTCTCCTTTAAGGCGCGCCACCCACCGGGCCAGACCGGGGTGGGCCCTCAGAGTCACCGACTCCAGGTCGTTGCCCACCCACTCCTGCGGCCGGGCGCCGTCCCAGGACTCCCGCCCCGGGACGCCCGCCACCCGGAGCTGCTCCAGATCGAGGCTCCGGTAGACCCAGGCAGTGGCCACCGCCACCCCGGGATTGAGGAGCACATACCAGTAGGCCGGCAGCTCTAGGGGCTGAAGTTCGGTGCCGATACCCCGGCCCACCTGGGGCCGCACGGACAGGAAAAAGGGCACGTCCGCACCCAAGGCCGCCCCCAGGCGGTGCAGCTCCGCCGGGGACAGGGGTTCGCCCTCCAGGTGATTCACCGCCAGAAGCGTCCCGGCGGCATCGCTAGACCCCCCGCCCAGACCCGCCGCCACCGGGATGCGTTTGTGCAGCCGCAGCCGGACCCGGGGCTCCCGCCCCAGGGCCCCATACACGGCCGCCGCCGCCCGCCACACCAGGTTCTCCGGTCCCCCGGGCAGCGCCGCCCCCTCCACCTCCAGCGTCACCCCCGGACCGCCTGCCTCCACCTCCAGGAGATCCGCCAGGCTCAGGGGCTGCATCACGGTCACCAGCTCATGGTAGCCGTCGGGGCGGCGGCCCACCACCTTGAGATAGAGGTTCACCTTGGCGGGGCAGAAGCGTCTGAGGCCCGTCAGCTCACCTCCTTGACGTAGCGCATCCTCAGCTCGTAGAGCAGGTGGTCGAAGAGCTTCTCCTCGTCCTCCTGCAGGTTGTTGCGGGTCTTTTCCCGCAGCAGCCCCAGGAGGTCAATGGTCTGTTTGGCCAGGGGCAGATTCTTGCTGATCTGGCCGGTGGTGGGGTCCGGCATGTCGCCCAGATGGATAAAGGCGGAGGAGCTGAGGGAGATGATGAAGGACGAGAAGGTGATCTCCGGCAAAGGGGTGTCCGGCGCCGCCTGGGCCGCCGCTTCCCGGGCCTGACGCCGGGCGGCCTCCTCCTCCCGGACCTTGGCCTTCTCCTCCTCGCTCAGGTGGAGGTAGCGCTTGTCGTGAACCGTGTAGCCTTTGTCTTCCGCGTCGGCCATAGGTGCTGCCTCGCCAGCGGACATCGGGCCCACCCGGGGGAGCCGCCCCGCCCCTGGCCGTCGGCTCCCGCCTCCCCCGCCGCAGGGCACCGGCCTGATGCCGGGAGGGGTTGCCAGGAGGGGAGGCACCCGGGCAGCAGAATTCTTCCCGCTCTTCCCTGCCCCCTCCCCCGGGTGTGTGCCTGAGAGGAGGAGGGGCCTCGGCGCCCGCCCCTCCCCTCACGCTTTCATCATACTACAATTCCAGCTGGATGGCCATGGCCACATGTTCCAGGTTGCGCACCGCCTCCAGACATTCGGGAGTCACCGGGGTGTCGGTGGTGAGCAGGATGATGTTCTGGCCCCGCTCCTTCTCCTGGCCCACGGTCATGCGGGCGATGTTGATGTTGTGGCGGCCGATGGTGGTGCCGATGGCGCCGATGACCCCGGGGCGGTCGGTGTTGTAAATGAAGAGCATATGCCCTTCGGGGATGGCCTCCAGACGGAACTTGTTGATCTGCACCAGCCGGGGCTCATATTTGCCGAAGATGGTGCCCGCCACCACATTCTCCTCCATCCCGGCCCGCACCGTCAGCCGGATGAGGGTGGTGAAGTCCTCGCCCGCGGCGATCTTCTCCTCGCTCACCGTGATGCCCCGGGACTCCGCCATGGACGGGGCGTTCACGTAGTTCACCTCATCGTGCATGATGGGGTAGAGCAGGCCTTTAAGGATGGAGTGGGTCAGGGGTTTGGTATCCAGCTTGGCCACCTCGCCGATATAGGAGATGACCACATTGGTGATGGCCCCCTCAGTGATCTGGGCCTGGAAGCTCCCCAGGGCCTCGGCCAGGGTGAGATAGGGCTTGAGCTGCGCCATGGCCTCCCGGGTGACGCTGGGGGCGTTCACCGCATTGCGGATGGTGCCATAGAGCAAATACTCCAGGATCTGCTCGCAGATGGCCACGCTCACATTGGCCTGGGCCTCTTCGGTGGAGGCCCCCAGATGCGGGGTGCAGATGACGTTGGGGAGGTCTTTCAGGGGGTAGTCCGGCGGGATGGGCTCGGTCTCGAAGACGTCCAAAGCCGCGCCGGCCACCTTGCCCTCTTTCAGGGCCTCCAGGAGGGCCTCCTCGTCAATGAGGCCGCCCCGGGCGCAGTTGATGATGCGCACCCCCGGCTTCATCTTGTGGAAGGCCTCCCGGTTGAGGAGCTTGGCGGTGTCCTTGGTCCGGGGGACGTGCAGGGTGATGAAGTCCGACCGGGCGTAGAGCTCATCCAGGCTCACCATCTCCACCCCCAGGGAGGTGCCCACCTCCTTGCTGATGAAGGGGTCGTAGCCCAACACCCGCATCTTCAGGCCCAGGGCCCGCTCCGCCACCACCCGGCCGATGCGCCCCAGCCCGATGATGCCCAGGGTCTTGTTGAAGATCTCCGTGCCCTGGAACTTCTTCTTCTCCCACTTCCCCTCCCGCATGGAGGCCGCCGCCTGGGGGATGTTCCGGGCCAGGGCCAGCATGAGGGAGAGGGCGTGCTCCGCGGTGGTGATGGTGTTGCCGCCGGGGGTGTTCATCACCACGATGCCCCGTTTGCTGCAGTAGGGGATGTCCACGTTGTCCAGGCCGGTGCCGGCCCGGCCCACCACCTTCAGCCGCGGGGCCGCGTCGATGATCTCCTTGGTCACCTTAGTGGCGCTGCGGATGGCCAGGGCGTCCGCATCCCGGATGGCTTCCTTGAGCTCCTCCGGCGTCATCCCGGGCTTCACCACCACCTCGAGGTTGGGGTTGCGCTCCAGGAGGGCGATGCCGCTTTTGTGCAGGTTGTCGCTGATGAGGACCTTCATGGACTAGGCCTCCTTGCCCAGAATCTCCTGGGCCGCCTTGACGCCGACGCCCAGCTCCACTTTGTAGCCCAGGTCGTTCAGGACGCTCTCCAGAGCGCCGAGGGTGCCCAGGAGGTCTTGCTCGTCAATGTAGCCCATATGGGCGATGCGGAAGATCCTGCCCTTGGCCTGAGCCTGGCCGCCGGCGATCCAGATGCCCTTCTCCCGCATCTTGGCCACCACCTTCTGGCCGTCAATGCCCGCCGGCGCCTGCACCGCGGTGAGCACGTCCGAAGGGTACTCCTTGGAGAAAAGCTCCAGGCCCATGGCGGCCACCGCTGCCCGGCAGGCCCGGGCCATCCGGGCGTTGCGGGCGAAGATGCGCTCCAGCCCCTGCTCCCGAAACCAGCCCAGCACCTGCATGAGGCCGATGGTCAGGGTGACGGCGGAGGTGTAGGCCGTCTGGTTCTTGGCCTGGCTCTTCAGCTGCTTGGCGAAATCAAAGTAATACTTGGGGCAGGTGGAGGTCTTCACCATCTCCCAGGCCTTGGGGGACAGGGCGGCAAAGGCCATCCCCGGGGGCAGCATCATGGCCTTCTGGGAGCCTGCCACCACCACATCCAGTCCCCACTCATCCATGGGCAAAGGATAGCCCCCCAGGGCGCTGATGGCGTCCACCACCAGGATAGTGTGAGGGAATTTCTTCACCACCTGGGCCAGTTCCTGCACCGGGTGGGCCACCGCAGTGGAGGTCTCATTGGCCTGGACAAAGACCGCCTTGATGGCCGGATTGGCGGTGAGGCGGGCTTCCACTTCCTGGGGCTTCACGGCATAGCCCCACTCCACCTTGAGGCGGTCCACTTTGATGCCGTAGACCTCGCAGAGCTCGGCCCAGCGCTCCCCGAATTTGCCGCCGTCCACCACCAGGGCGGTGTCTCCGGGGGAGAGGGTGTTGGCCACCGCGCCTTCCATGGCACCGGTGCCGGTGGCGGCAAACATGAGCACTTCCTGTTCCGTCTGGAAGAGGTATTTCAGGTCTTCCCGCACCTTGGCCAGAATGTCCATGAACGCCGGCGCCCGATGGTGGATCATGGGCTGCGCCATGGCCAGCTGGGTCTCCGGGGCCACCGGGGTGGGGCCCGGGGTCATGAGTAATCTTTTCATCGCGCGTCCTTACCCTTCATCTGAGTTTTTCACTGAAATTTCTCGGTCTTTAAAAATATTTATTCTATTGGGAGCGCCAAGCGCTGTCAAGAATTTGGATGAGATTTCCCCCGGAGAAGAGAAGGCCCGTCGTCCGCCCAGAGGGCCTCTTGTGACCCCGTGCCGCCGCGGGATCTGCCCCCGGTGGGGCAGGGTGGCGGTGGCAGGGCCTTCCTGCCAAAGAAAAGGCGGACCGTTCCGTCCGCCCTGTCTTCCGCCCGCCGGGAGGGTGGAAGCCCGCCTTGCCCCGACCGCCGTCACCCTTCCGGGGGTGCCTCGCCCCAGGCCTGACTAATGCTTGGGATAGTGCACCTCAAAGACCCGCTTGGCCACCACGAAGGTGGACTGGTAATAGGGCTGCCTCAGGTCGGTGATCACCACGCCGGAGCGGGGGTTGGAGGCGTGGATCATCTTGCCTTCCCCCAGGTAGATGCCGGCATGGCCCACCGCCCGGCCGCCCCGGCGGAAGAAGAGGAGGTCTCCGGGCACCAGCTTGGAGAAGTCCATGGTGTGGGTCACCACCTTGCCCACCTGGGCCTGCTCGTAGCTGGAGCGGGGCAGTTCGATCTTGAAGCCCTCATAGATGTACTGCACAAAGCCGGAGCAATCGGTGGCGGAGCTGGTGGCCAGGGTGGCGCCCCGGCTGTAGCGGGCGCCGGTATAGGTCTTGGCCCGGCTGAGGATGAGCTCCTGGAAGTTCCAGGGCTCAAATTTGAAGTGCCCTTGTCTGGCCGCGGCCTCGCTGGGAGTGGGCTGGTTGAGGCGGGAGCTGGGCCGGATCAGGGGATTGAGCTCCTTTTTGGGGACCAGGGGTTCCAGCATGAATTTGCCGTCCCGCTGGGGGATGACCCGCATCAGGGGCTTGTTGTCCGCCACCGGGGCGCTGCTCCGGGGCGGCGTCACGGTCTGGGCGGTGGCGGGGTCAAAATCGTCCTCCCGGGCGGCGCTGCGACTGCGCCGCTGGCCGGCTGTCGCTTTCTTGCTCTTTTTGGTGGCCTTGCTGACGCTGCTCTTGCTGGCGCTGGTTTTTTTCTTGGAGGTGGTGTTTTTGGTGGGCACGGCCTCGGTGAGAGAAGGGGCGAGCACCAGGGCCAAACTCATCACTCCAAGTAAAAGCCGTTTCGCCATGAGAACCTCCTTGGTTGAGGGTCATCGCCGAAGGGACGGGAAGCCTCACCGTCCCCACCAGGCCCATGTGGCCAAGGATGCGCCGGAACTTGCGTTGTCAGGCTGACTTCAGTCTTGCGTGCCATCGCCCTGCTGGCGCAGGCGACCGCGGATGAGGCTCAGAACTTGGATGCGTGCGATTTGGGGCAGGTTAATACACCGGGGCGGGGCTGTCAACCATTTTTTCACTCTGTATGAGAAAATTGTCACGCTATGGAAGTGCGTGGACAGATCCGGGAGGCGCGAGGGAGGACCCGCCCCCCTCGCCCTTCCCGGCCGGCGGTGCCGGTGCGGGCGAGGCGCCGGGAGTCGCCCAGGCGGTGGCTGCGCCTCTCCCGCAGAACCGGGCAGGGCCTGCCAGCGGACAAAAAAAGCAGCCCCGGAGGGGCTGCAGGACCGGATCACCGGGCCGTAAGGAGTTCAGCCGGCGGCCTTTTTCTTTTTCTTGGGCAGCTCCTCCGGGCGGCCCACCAGCTCCAGGAGGGCCAGCTCCGCCCCGTCCCCCCGCCGGGGGCCCAGGGGGATGATGCGGGTGTAGCCGCCTTCCCGGGCCTGGTAGCGCTCCTTGAGCTCCCCGAAGAGTTTCACGAAGGCCTTTTTGGTGCGGATCACCTGGAGGGACTGCCGTTTGGCGTGCAGATCCCCCCGCTTGGCCAGGGTGATGATCCTCTCGGCCCATTTGCGGGCCTCCTTGGCCTTGGGCACCGTGGTCTGCACCCGCTCATGCTCCATGAGGGAGGTGATGAGGTTGCGGAGCATGGCCTGGCGGTGCTCCGTGGTCCGTTTCAGGCGCCGGCCGGCTTTCAGGTGTCTCATGGGGTCTCTTCCTTCCTCTCCGGCATCTGGTCCGGGGGCACGAAGTTTTCCAGCTTCATGCCCAGGCTCAGACCCATCTCCTGGAGGATCTCCTTGATTTCATTGAGGGACTTGCGCCCGAAGTTCTTGGTCTTGAGCATCTCCTGCTCGGTCTTCTGGACCAGCTCGCCGATGTAGCGGATGTTGGCGTTCCGCAGGCAGTTGGCGGCCCGGACCGACAGCTCCAGCTCCGTCACCGGCCGGTAGAGGTTTTCATTGAGGAGCGGCTGCTCCTCCGCCGGCTTTTCCTCCAGCCGCTCCGGCTCTTCCGGGTAGTTGATGAACAGGGTGAGCTGGTCCTTCAGGATCTTGGCGGCGTAGGCGATGGCGTTTTCCGGGGTGACGCTGCCGTCGGTCCACACCTCCAGGGTGAGCTTGTCGTAGTCGGTGCGCTGTCCCACCCGGGCCTGGGTCACCACATAGTTGACCTTGCGGATGGGCGAAAAGCTGGCATCCAGGGGGATGAAGCCCACCGGCTGATTCTCTTCCTTGTTGGCCTCCGCCGGCACATAGCCCTTGCCGCTCTTGGCGACCATCTCCATGATGAGCTGGCCGTCCGTGGACAAGGTGGCTAAGTGCAGATCGGGGTTGAGGATCTCCACCGTGCCGTCGGTGATGATCTGCCCGGCGGTGACCCGGCCCTCGCCCCGGGCCTCCAACCGCAGGGTCTTGACGCCGTCGGAGAGAAATTTCAGGCGCACCTGCTTGAGGTTGAGGAGGATTTCCGTCACATCCTCCAGCACCCCGGGGAGGGCGGAAAACTCATGGTACACATCCCGGATCAGGACCCCGGTGATGGCGGCCCCCCTGAGGGACGACAACAGCACCCGGCGCAAGGCGTTGCCCAAGGTGGTGCCAAAACCCCGCTCCAGCGGCTCGCAGGCGAACTTGCCGTAGGTGCTGGTGAGGGTGTCGTGGTCGACTTCCAGGCGCTTGGGTTTAATGAGCTCGGTCCAGTTTTTCTGAATCATGGCCCCTCGAGATGGATAGCGTGGCGGTGGCGCACAAACCGGAGCCGGCCTCTAAACCGGCACCCTGTTCCCGCCCGCCGCGGCCGGCCGGGCCGGGTTACTTGGAGTAGAGCTCAACGATGAGATGCTCCTGGATGGGCATGGTGATGTCTTCCCGGGTGGGCAGCATGCTGACACGGCCCCGGGCCGCCTCCTTGTCCAGGTCCAGCCACTGGGGCACCCCCCGCCGGGCCACGGCTTCCAGGGCGTCCCGGATGACCGCCAGGGAACGGCTGCGTTCCGCCACCTCAATGACATCCCCCACCTTGACCAGGTACGAGGGCAGGTTCACCCGCTGGCCGTTCACCAGGATGTGGTTGTGGCGCACCAGTTGCCGGGCCTGGGCCCGGGAATTGGCGAATCCCAGCCGGTAGGTGACGTTGTCCAGACGGCGCTCCAGGAGCACCAAGAGATTGGTACCGGTGACCCCTTTCATGCGCTCCGCCTGCTCGAAGTACCCCCGGAACTGCTTCTCCAGAACCCCGTACATGCGCTTGACCCGCTGCTTCTCCCGCAATTGCAGGCCATAATCGGAGATCTTGGCCCGCCCGGCGCCGTGCATGCCCGGAGGGGTGTTGCGGCGTTTGATGGCGCACTTGTCGGTGTAACAGCGGTCGCCCTTGAGATAGAGTTCCATGCGTTCCCGGCGGCAGAGCCGGCAACTGGGTCCGGTGTATCGTGCCAAGGTGCTTCTCCTCTTTCCTTAGACTCGACGGCGTTTGGGCGGGCGGCAGCCGTTGTGGGGGATGGGGCTGACGTCCCGGATGAGACTCACCTGCAGCCCCGCGGCCTGGATGGCCCGGATGGCCGCCTCCCGGCCCGAGCCCGGCCCTTTGACCAGGACGTCCACGGTGCGCATGCCGTGTTCCATGGCCTTCTTGGCCGCATCGGTGGCCGCCAGCTGCGCCGCGAAGGGCGTGCCTTTGCGGGAGCCCTTGAAGCCCTGCACCCCGGCCGAGGACCAGGACACCACGTTACCCGCCGGGTCGGTGATGGTCACCAGGGTGTTGTTGAAGGTGGCCTTGATGTGCACCACGCCCACGGGCACGTTTTTCTTTTCCTTCTTTTTGCGGGGGCCTGACGGTCGCTTGGCCATACCTCTCCCTTATCCTTTCTTGCGTTTGCCCACCACGCTGCGCCGGGGGCCCTTGCGGGTGCGGGCGTTGGTGTGGGTGCGCTGGCCCCGGACCGGCAGGCCCCGGCGGTGCCTCAAGCCCCGGTAGCACCCCAGGTCCATGAGGCGCTTGATGTTCATGGAGACTTCCCGCCTCAGGTCCCCCTCCACCTTGCAGGTGGAGTCGATGACCTGACGGATGGCGGTGATCTGGGCATCGGTGAGCTCCCCGGTCTTGATGCCGGGGTCCACCCCCGCCTCCCGCAGCACCCGGGCCGCCGTGGTGCTGCCGATGCCGTAGATGTAGGTCAGGGCGATCTCAATCCGCTTGTTCCGGGGCAGGTCAATGCCGGCTATTCTGGCCAACGTCCGTCCTCCGCTTTAACCCTGGCGCTGCTTGTGCTTGGGGTTCTCACAGATCACCCGCACCACGCCCTTGCGTTTGATAATCTTGCATTTGACACAGATCTTTTTCACTGAGGGTTTCACTTTCATGGCTCCATCCCTCTTCCCGCCCGGAGGCGCCCGCCGACCCCTCCCGGCGGCACCTGAGCCCCGGGGCGACCGCCGGGCGGAGTCGGTCCCCGCCTCATTTCACCCGATAGACGATGCGCCCCCGGTTCAGATCGTAGGGGGACAGCTCCACGATGACCTTGTCTCCCGGGAGGATCTTGATGTAATGCATGCGCATCTTCCCGGAGATGTGGGCCAGGACGCGATGCCCGTTGGGCAGTTCCACCCGGAACATGGCGTTGGGCAAGGGTTCGATGACCTTGCCTTCCACTTCAATGGCGTCTTCTTTGGGCATCTGGCTCAATGGGGCCCCCGGGAGGGCTTGGCCCCCGCCGGGCGGCCGGTGGCACGGGTCTGATGTTGGGCTGTGGCGCCCATCAGGTTAAGTTATCCTAAATTCTACTCAAAATCAAGGGGCCCTGTTCCGTCACCGCCACCGTGTGCTCGAAGTGGGCCGCCAGGGAGCCGTCCTGGGTCACCGCGGTCCAGCCGTCGGCCAGGATCTTCACCTCCCAGGACCCCGCCGCGGTCATGGGCTCGATGGCCAGGGTCATGCCCGGCTTGAGGATCGGCCCCCGTCCCGGCGGCCCGAAGTTGGGTATCTGGGGGTCCTCATGCAGGGAGCGGCCGATGCCGTGCCCCACAAACTGCCGGATCACCGAAAAGCCGTAGGATTCCACCACCGTCTGGGTGGCGTGGGACAGATCCGACAGGCGGTTTCCCGGCCGGGCCTTATCGATGGCGGCGTAGAGGGACTCCTCCGTGGCCTGGAGCAGCAGCCGGGCCTGGGGGGTCACTTCCCCCACCGCCAGGGTCACGGCGGCGTCGCCGTAGTAGCCGTCCCGGCGCACCCCGAAGTCCAGGCTCACCAGATCGCCGGCCTTGAGCTTGCGGCGGCCCGGAATGCCGTGCACCACCTCGTCGTTCACCGAGACGCAGATGGAGGCGGGGTAGCCCCGGTAGCCCTTGAAGGCCGGCTCCACCCGGTGGCGGCGGCAGAGCTCCTCCGCCAGTTCGTCCAGCTCCCGGGTCTCCACCCCGGGCTTCACCCGGGTCTGGATCTCCGCCAGGATCTCGGCCACAATCCGGCTGGCCGCCTCCATCTTGGCGATCTCGGCGGGTGATTTCAACAGGATCATATTGCTCCGGCGGCGGCCGCGGGTGGCTTCCCCGGCCCCGGGCGGCCGCCGGCGCGGTGTGCTTCCCGTCTCAGCCCAGAATCCCGCAGATCTGGGTGAAGATGTCGTCGATGGAGCCCACGCCCTTGATGGGCCTAAGCAGCCCCTTGGCCTGATAGTAGTCGATGAGGGGCTTGGTGGCCTGGTTATAGGTGGCCAGACGGCTGCGCACCGTGGCCTCGTTGTCGTCATCCCGCTGATAGAGCTCGCTGCCACATTTGTCGCACACCCCCTCCTTCTTCGGGGGGTTGAACTTGATGTGGTACATCTGACCGCAGTCGGGGTTCTTGCAGGTACGCCGGCCGGTGAGGCGGGTCACCAGTTCCTCTTCGTCCACGTCGATGCTGATGACGTGGTCGATCTTGGAATTCATCTCCGCCAGCACCTTGTCCAGGGCCTCGGCCTGGGGCACGGTGCGGGGAAAGCCGTCCAGGATGAAGCCTTTCCGGCAGTCGGGCTGGGCCAGCCGGTCCCGGATGATGCCGATCACCACCTCATCGGGCACCAGCTTGCCGGCATCCATATACTCCTTGGCCTTCCTGCCCATCTCCGTGCCTTCCTTCACCGCGGCCCGAAGGATGTCGCCGGTGGAGATCTGCGGAATCTGGTATTTGTCGATCAGCTTCTTCGCCTGCGTGCCTTTGCCCGCGCCGGGGCCCCCCAACAGAATCAGATTCATAGAGCTCTCCTTTCAGCGCCGTACCCGGCCTAAGCGTTTTTTCATAAACCCCTCGTAATGACGGGTGAGCATATGCGACTCGATCTGGGCCATGGTGTCCATGGCCACCCCCACCACGATGAGAAGCGCGGTGCCGCCGAAGTAAAAGGGCACGTTGAAACGGGCGATGAGGATGGTGGGCAGCACGCACACCGCCGACACATAGAGCGCCCCGCTCAAGGTCAGGCGCGAGAGGATGCGGTCCAGGTAATCCGCGGTGGAGCGCCCCGGCCGGATCCCGGGAATATAACCGCCCCACTTCTTCAGGTTCTCCGCCACATCCACCGGGTTGAAGGTCACCGCGGTGTAGAAATAGCAGAAAAAGATGATCAGGGCCACATACAGGACATCATGCAGCACGTGCCCCGGGGTGATGGCGTCCACGATATTTTTCACCCATTCCACCCGGATAAAGCTGCTGATGGTGGCGGGAAACATCAGCAGGGAGGAGGCGAAGATGGGCGGGATGACGCCGGAGACGTTGAGCTTCAGGGGCAGGTGGGTGGTCTGGCCCCCCAGCATGCGCCGGCCCACCACCCGGCGGGCGTACTGCACCGGAATGCGGCGCTGGCCCCGCTCCACAAAGACGATGGCCCCCACCACCGCGATCATCATGAGGACCAAAAGGAGCATCACCAAGGGGGAGAGCTCCCCGGCCCGGATGAGCTCACCGCTTTTGATGATGGCCGAGGGCAGCCGGGCCACGATGCCGGCAAAGATGATGAGGCTGATGCCGTTGCCGATGCCCCGCTCGGTGATCATCTCCCCCTGCCACATAATGAAGGCGGTGCCGCTGGTGAGGGTGATGATGGTCAGGAGGCGGAAGGCCCAGCCCGGATGGGCCACCACCGGGGCGCCGGCGCCGCCCTCCAGGCCACCCATGCCTTCCAGGGCGATGCTGATCCCCAGGGCCTGGATGGCGGCGATGATGACGGTGCCGTAGCGGGTGTACTGCTTGATCTTCTTGATGCCCGCTTCGCCCTCTTTATAGAGCTTGTCGATGGCCGGAATGACCACCTTGAGGAGCTCCATGATGATGGCGGCGCTGATATAGGGCATGATCCCCAGGGCGAAGACGCTCAGGCGCTCCAGGGCGCCCCCGGAGAACATGTCGAAGAGCCCGAAGATGGTGCGCTGCTGCCGGGCGAAAAAGGCCATCAGGGCTTCGGCGTCGATCCCCGGGGTGGGGATGAAGCAGCCGATGCGATAGACGGCCAGCATCAGGAGCGTGAAGAGGATGCGCCGCTTCAGCTCCGGGATCTTGCCGATGTTGTACAAGCCGCTGGCCAAGCTACACGACCTCCACCTTGCCGCCGGCCGCCTCGATCTTGGCCCGGGCCTGGGCGCTCACCACATGCACCCGCACGGTCAGGGGCTGAGTGACCTCCCCCTGGCCCAAAAGCTTGATGCGGCCGCCGGTGCCCTTCACCAGGCCGGCCCGGCGCAGGGCCTCTTCATCCACCACGCTCTCCGGGGCGAAGCGTGTCAGGTCCCTCAGGTTCACCACCTTGAAGTCCTGCCCGAAGATATTGGTGAAACCCCGCTTCGGGAGGCGCCGGATGAGGGGCATCTGCCCGCCTTCAAAACCCGGCCGCACCCCGCCCCCGGCCCGGGAGCGCTGGCCTTTGGTGCCCCGGCCGCCGGTCTTGCCGCTGCCGGAGGAGGGCCCCCGCCCGACCCGCTTCTTGGGGCGCCTGGCCCCCGGGGCCGGAAACAGTTCATCCAACTTCATGGCTTGACTCCTGTGTCGGCACCCGGCGCACCTCCACCAGGTAGCCCACCTGCCGGACCATCCCCCGGATGGCCGGGGTCTCCTTCAGCCGCACCGTCTTATTCAGTTTCGTGAGCCCCAGGGCCCGGACCGTCTTGCGGTGCGCCGGCACTCGGCCGATGGGGCTTTTCTTCAGGGTGATTTCCAGCATCATGGTCATCGCCTTCCTTCAAGGCCGCGTCCTACTCCTGACGGAGGGGGCCGGCCTTTCCTCCCTGCGCCTCCGGGGGCGTTGGGCCCGCCTTTTACGCCAGAATTTCGGGCAGGGGCTTGTTACGCCGCTGGGCCACCTCTTCCGGCGCCGCCAGCTGGCGCAGGGCCTCCAGGGTGGCCTTGACGGCGTTGTGGGGGTTGTGGGACCCGATGCACTTGGTGAGCACGTTCTTGATGCCGGCCACCTCCACCACCGCCCGCACCGGGCCGCCGGCGATGACCCCGGTGCCTTCCGCCGCGGGGCGAAGCAGCACCCGCCCGGAGCCGTATTCCCCCGTCACCATGTAGGGGATGGTGTTGTTGATGATGGGAATGCGGATCATGTTCTTCTTGGCCTGCTCCATGGCCTTGCGGATGGCCTCCGGCACTTCCTGGGCCTTGCCCAGGCCGGCCCCCACCCGGCCCTGGCCGTCCCCCACCACCACCACGGCGCTGAAGCGAAACCGCCGGCCGCCTTTCACCACCTTGGCGACCCGGTTGATGCTCACCACCTTGTCGATGAGTTGTGCCTCGGATACCTCGTGGTTCTCGAACAAACCTGCCTCCCTCGGGGCCGTGGGGGCGCTTCGCCGGGGTGTTGCCATGCCGTTCTCCTTCTGTCTCCTGAGGGAACCGTCCGCCGGCCGGCGCGACGCCCGCCACCCAAAAGTTCGCTAAAAGATGAGCCCGTGTTCCCGGGCGCTGTCGGCCAGGGCTTTCACCCGGCCGTGGTAGAGAAAGCCGTTGCGGTCGAAGATCACCCGCTCCACCCCCGCCTGGCGGGCTTTCTCCGCCAGCAGCCGGCCCACCAGCTTGGCCGCCTCCACCTTCTTGAGGCCGGCAAGCTGGTCTTTCAGCTCCGGGCTCAGGGTGGAGGCCGCCGCCAGGGTGAGGCCCCGGGTGTCGTCAATGATCTGACCGTAGATATGGCGGGCGCTCCGAAAGACGCTCAGCCGGGGGCGCTCCGGAGTGCCGCTGATCTTGCGGCGGATGCGCCGCTTGCGTTTGAGGCGCATCGCCAGCCTGAGATTGGTCTTGCCCATAGTCCGTCCTTATCCTCACCCCGGGAAGCCCGGTCTGGGGGCCCCCGGTCTGGCACCCTTATCCCTTACCGGCCGCCGGCCTTGCCCACCTTCTTGCGCAGCCGTTCGCCCTGCAGGCGCACCCCTTTGCCCTTGTAGGCATCCGGCGGCCGCAGGGCCCGCAGGTTGGCGCAGGTCTGGCCCAACTGCTCCTTGTCGAAGCCCTTGAGCTCCACCCGGGTGCCCTTCTCCAGCACCTGGGCGCTGATGCCGGGGGGGAGGGGAAATTCCACCGGCCGGGAGTAGCCCAGGCTGAAGCTCAGGGTGTCGCCCTTGGACTCCACCTTGTAGCCGGTGCCCACGATCTCCAGCACCTTGGTGAAGCCCTGGGAGACCCCCACCACCATATTGTTCACCAGGGTGCGGGCCAGTCCCCAGGCGGCCCGGCTCAGGCGGCTGTCGTCCACCGGCACCACCCGGGCCTCGGCGTCGCCCACTTCCAGACGCACCCGGGGCGGCAGGGGCCGGCTGAGGGTGCCCAAAGCCCCGGACACCGTCAAGGTGCCGTCCTTAAGCGTGATCTTCACCCCTGCGGGCAGGGGGATGGGTTTCTTGCCGATGCGCGACATAGCGGTCCCCTTACCAGATCTGGCACAAGACTTCGCCGCCCACCTTGAGCTTGCGGGCCTGGCGGTCGGTGAGGACGCCCTTGTTGGTGGACACCACCGCCACCCCCAGGCCTCCCTGGACCCGGGGGAGCTCCTGCCAGCCCCGGTAGACCCGGCAGCCCGGCCGGCTCACCCGCTCGATCCCCTGGATGAGCGGCTTCTGGTGTTCGTCATACTTCAGATAGACCCGCAAGATCCCCTGGCGGTTGTCCTTGATCACCTTGTAATTCTTGATGTAGCCCTCATCCTTGAAGATGCGGGCCAAGGCGATCTTCATGCGGGAGGCGGGAATGTCCACCTTGTCAAAGCCCGCGTGGCCGGCATTGCGGATGCGGGTCAGCATATCGGCGAGGGGGTCGGTCATACTCATAAGCGGCTTCCTCCTCACCAACTGGACTTGATGACCCCGGGGATCTCCCCCTTGAGGGCCATGGTGCGGAAGCAGATGCGGCAGATGCCGAACTTCCGCAAAAAAGCCCGGGGTCGCCCGCACAAGGGGCAGCGATGGTAGGCCCGGACCGCAAACTTGGGGGGCCGCTTGGCCTTGGCGATGAGGGATTTCTTGGCCATCCTATCTCCTGAACGGCATGCCCAGCAGGGACAACAGGTGTTTGCCTTCCGCGTCGGTGCCCGCGGTGGTGACGATGGTGATGTTCATGCCTTTGATCTTGTCGATCTTGTCGTAGTCGATCTCCGGGAAGATGATCTGCTCCCGGATGCCCAGGGTGTAGTTGCCCCGGCCGTCGAAGCCCTTGTCGCTCACGCCCCGGAAGTCCCGCACCCGGGGCAGGACCACGTTCATCAGCTTGTCCAGGAAGGCGTACATGCGGTCCTTCCTCAAGGTCACCATGCAGCCGATGGGCATGCCCTCCCGGAGCTTGAAGGCGGCGATGGAGCGCCGGGCCCGGGTGACCACGGGTTTCTGGCCGGTGATGGCGGCCAGCTCCGCCTGGGCCGACTCCAGGATCTTGATGTTCTGGATGGCCTCCCCCAGCCCCATGTTGATGACGATCTTTTCCAGCTTGGGGACCTGCATGGGGCTCTGGTAGCGGAACTCCTGCATCATCCGGGGGACCACCACCTCCCGGTAGTAGTCCAGCAGCCGGGGTTTGATGCGCAGGGGCCGCTGCCCCGTGGGGGCCGCCGCCGGTTTCTTGGCCGCCGGGGCGGCCTTTTTGGCGCCTTTCTCAGCCATCGATGAGCTCCTTGCACTTCCGGCAGACCCGGGCCTTCTTGCCCTCTCCGGTCACCGTCAGGCGGAAGCGGGTGGCGGTGGCGCATTTGGGGCAGATGAGCATGACGTTGGAGACATGCAGGGGTGCCTCCTTCTCCACGATGCCGCCCTGACCGGTCTGGGGGCTGGGCCGGGTGTGGCGCTTGATGAGATTCACCTTTTCCACCAGCACCCGGTTCTTTTCCCGCAGGACCTTGAGGATCTTGCCGGTCTTGCCCTTCTCCTTGCCGGCGATGACCTCCACCAGGTCGTTCTTCTTCAGGCGGATGCGCACCGGCTCAATGGGCTTCCGTTTGGCCTTGGGCATACCTAGAGCACCTCCGGCGCCAGGGAGATGATCTTCATGAAGCGCCGGGCCCTAAGCTCCCGGGCCACCGGGCCGAAGATGCGGGTGCCGATGGGATCCCCCGCCTGGTTGATGAGCACCGCCGAGTTGTCGTCAAACTTGATGTAGGAGCCGTCCGGCCGTTTGGTCTCCTTGACGGTGCGCACCACCACGGCCCGCATGACGTCGCCCTTCTTCACCTTGGAATGGGGCAGGGCCTCTTTCACCGACACCACGATGATGTCCCCCACCCGGGCGTAGCGCCTTTTGGTGCCGCCCAGCACCCGGATGCACATGAGGCGCTTGGCCCCGGAATTGTCGGCGACCGTGAGTTGGGTCTGAACCTGAATCATACCTCACTCCTCAGGAAGGCCCCGGCGTCAGCGGGCCTTCTCCAGGATCTCCTTCACCCGCCAGCGCTTGTCCCGGGACAGGGGCCGGGTCTCCTCGATGAGCACCTTATCCCCCACCCGGCAGGCGTTGTCGGGGTCGTGAGCCTTGAATTTCCGGCGTCTCCGGATGATCTTCTTGTATAAGGGGTGGGCTTCCAGCCGTTTGACCTCCACCACCACGGTCTTGTCCATCTTGTCGGAGACCACCACTCCCACCCGGGTCTTGCGCACGCCCTGGGGGCGTTCCCGCCTCTCGGTCCGCTCGTCTGCTACCATGTCCGCCCCGTCTTCTCCCTCAGCACCGTCTTCACCCGGGCGATGTCTTTCCGGGTCTGACCCAGCCGGGCGGTGTTATCCAGTTGGTTGGCCCGGTGCTGGAACTGGAGGTTGAAGAGCTCTTCCGAGAGCTCCTTCAGCTTGGCGGCCAGCTCCTCCACCGTGAGTTCCCGTAAATCCGCCGCCTTCATGCCCGCTGCTCCTTGCCCGCGGTCTCCCGGGTGACGAACTTGCAGGGGATGGGGAGCTTGTGAGCCGCCAGCCGCATGGCCTCCTTGGCCACCTCCGGCTCCACCCCGGCCAGCTCAAAGAGGATGCGGTCCGGCTTCACCACCGCCACCCAGCCCTCGGGGGAGCCTTTCCCTTTGCCCATGCGGGTCTCCGCCGGCTTTTTGGTAAAGGGCTTATCCGGAAAGATGCGGATCCAGATCTTGCCGCCCCGCTTGACATGCCGGGTGATGGCGATCCGGGCCGCCTCGATCTGCTGGGCGGTGATCCAGGCGTGGCCCTGGGCCTGCAGGCCGTACTCCCCGAAGGCCACAAAGTTCCCCCGGGTGGCCCGCCCCCGGTTGCGGCCTTTCTGGACCTTGCGATATTTGACTCGCTTCGGACTCAACATGGCTTTTATCCTGACTTCCCGCGCCCCCCGTCCCGCCAGGGGCGGGGACAGGCGTCTCTCTCAGGCCGGGCGGCCGGCATCCCGGCCTCCGGCTCCGGTTGTCCTCAGCCGCCGGCCCGCTCCTCCGCGCCCAACAGCTCCCCGTGGAAGATCCAGGCCTTGACGCCGATGACCCCGTAGGTGGTCTTGGCTTCGGCAAAACCGTAGTCAATGAAGGCCCTCAGGGTGTGCAGGGGCACCCGGCCCTCCCGGTACCATTCCTGCCGGGCGATCTCCGCCCCGGCCAGCCGGCCCTTCACCCGCACCTTGATGCCCTTGGCGCCGAACTTCAGGGCCTGGCTCACCGCCTTTTTCATGGCCCGCCGGAAGGACACCCGGCGCTCCAACTGCTGGGCGATGTTTTCCGCCACCAGCTGGGCGTTGATCTCGGGCTTGCGCACCTCCTGGACATCGATGACCAGGTCCCGGCCCACCAGTCTCTCCAGCCGGCGGCGCAGCTCCTCAATCTTCTTCCCCTTCTGGCCGATGACCATGCCGGGCCGGGAGGTGTGGATCTTGATGTTCAGCTTGTTGGCCGCCCGCTTGATGTCCACCCCGGCAATCCCGGCGCCTTTGAGCTCCGGGTCCTTCTTGATGAAGTCCCGGATCTTCTTGTCCTCCAGGACCAGGTCGGCAAAGCCCTTGCGGGCGAACCAGATGGAATCCCAGGTGCGGTAGATCCCCAGGCGAAAGCCGATGGGATGAACCTTCTGACCCACGAGTGCCTCCTTAACGCTTGGTGCCCCGGCTTCCGGGCCCTTCGGCCAGGATCACGGTGAGGTGGCTGGTGCGCTTCAGGATGCGGTTGGCCCGACCCATGGCCCGGGTCATGAACCGCTTCAGCATGGGGCCGCCATCCACCCAGATGTTCTTGATGTACAGGGTATCCACGTCCACCTGGGGCCGCTGCTCGGCGTTGGCCACCGCCTGCTCCACCACCTTCTTCACCAGCCGGGCCCCCCGCTGGGGCATGAAGGACAAGGCCGCCAGGGCCTCCTCCACCTTCTTGCCGGCAATGGGCCGGGTCAGCAGCCGGAGCTTGGTGGGCGACACCCGTAAATACTTGGCGCGGGCTCGGATTTCCATGGCTATTTCTTACCCACCTTGCTTTTGCGGTCCCCGGCATGCCCTCCGAAGTGGCGGGTGGGGGCAAACTCCCCCAGCTTGTGCCCCACCATGTTCTCGGTGACGTACACCGGGATGAACTTCTTGCCGTTGTGCACCGCCAGGGTCAGGCCCACAAACTCCGGGGTGATGGTGCTGCGCCGGGACCAGGTCTTGATGACCCGGCGGTCCTGGGTCTCCCGGGCGTTAAGCACCTTCCGGAGCAGGCAGTCCTGCACATAGGGTCCCTTCTTCAGTGAACGGGCCACGACTCTTCCCTCTATTTCCGCCGTTTGATGATGAAACGGTCGCTCTCTTTGGGTTTTCTGGTCTTATAGCCCTTGGTGGGCTTGCCCCAGGGGGTGCAGGGGTGCCGGCCCCCGGAGCTCTTGCCTTCGCCCCCCCCCAAAGGATGGTCCACCGGGTTCATGGCCACCCCCCGGGTATGGGGGCGCCGCCCCAGCCAGCGGGAGCGCCCCGCCTTCCCCAGGGAGATGTTCTCGTGCTCCACGTTGCTCACCTGGCCCACGGTGGCCCGGCAGGCGATGGGCACCATGCGCACCTCGCCGCTGGGCAGCTTCAGGTGGGCGTAGCTCCCTTCCTTGGCCATGAGCTGGGCATACGAGCCGGCGGAGCGGGCCAGCTGGCCCCCTTTCCCAGGCTTCAGCTCCACATTGTGGATGAGGGTGCCCGCGGGGATGTTGGCCAAGGGCAGGGCATTGCCCGGCTTGATGTCCGCCTCGGGACTGGAGAGCACCTCATCCCCCACCTTCAGGTCCACCGGCGCCAGGATGTAGCGCTTCTCACCGTCCCGGTAGTGCAGCAGCGCAATGCGGGCCGAGCGGTTGGGGTCGTACTCGATGGCCGCCACCTTGGCGGGCACCCCCACCTTGTCCCGCTTGAAATCGATGAGCCGGTACAGGCGCTTGTGGCCGCCGCCCCGATGCCGGGCGGTGTTGCGACCGTAGTTGTTGCGGCCGCCCTTTTTCCGCAGCGGCGCCAGGAGACTCTTTTCCGGCTCGGTCTTGGTGATCTCGGCAAAGTCCGCCACCGTCTGGAAACGGCGCCCCGCCGAGGTGGGTTTGCGCTGTATCAGGGCCATGATCTCTCTGTCCTTACCCGGCCGGGGGAGTCTGGCTCAGAGCCCCCCGGGCCTGTGTGCGCTTCGGGTCCGCTGCGGAGGACCGGTCCGTCACCTGCCGGCGCCCCCGGGCCCCGGATCCTCAGAATCCTTCAAACCCCTTGAGTTTTTCGCCCGGGGCCAGGGTGACGACGGCCTTCTTCCAGTCGGATTTGTAGCCCTCGGTGCGCCCTAGGCGCTTCTTTTTCCCCTTCATGCGGATGGTGTTGACCTTCAGCACCTTGACCTTGAAGATCTCCTCCACCGCCTTGCGAATCTCGATCTTGTTGGCGTCGGGGGCCACCTTCAGGGTGATCTTGTTGCCCGCTTCCTTCATCAGGTGCGTCTTTTCCGTGATGAGGGGGCCCAGGATGAGGTGATGGGCTGCCTTCATTTACGCCAACCTCGCTTCGATCTGCGCCACCGCGGGGGAGAGCACCACCAGGTGGTCATATTTGAGAATATCATAGACATTCAGCCCGGCGGTGGGCAGCACCTGCACCGTGGGGAGATTGCGGGCCGAGAGGGTGAGGGCCTCGTGCTCCCGGTCGGTGATCACCAGGGCCTTTTCCATCTCGAAGGTCTTCATGAGCTGCACGAAGTCCTTGGTCTTGGGCGTGGTGTAGGGGTAGTCCTCCAGGATCACCAGCTGCCCGTTGGCCACCTTGCTGCTCAGGGCCATCTTCAGGGCCAGACGCCGCACCTTCTTGGGGAGCGTGTAGTCGTAGCTCCGGGGCTTGGGTCCGAAGACCGTACCGCCGCCCCGCCACAGAGGGGAGCGGATGGAGCCCGCCCGGGCCCGCCCGGTCCCTTTCTGCCGCCAGGGCTTGCGGCCGCCCCCGGAGACTTCGCCCCGGGTCTTGGTGCAGGCGGTGCCCGCCCGCCGTTTGGCCCGCTGCCAGGTCACCACTTCGTGCAGGATGGGGGGATAGACCTCCACCCCGAAGATGTCGTCCTTCAGGGTGAGTTCCCCCACCTTTTCCCGCTTGACGTTGTAGACATCCACCACCGGCATGGCCTCACCCTGCCTTCCGGATCAGGACGATGCCCTGGCGGGGGCCGGGAACCGCACCCTTCACCACCAGGAGATTGTCCTCCGGCCGCACGTCAATGATCTCCAGGTTCTTCACCGTCACCCGCTCATTGCCCATGTGGCCGGGGAGCCTCTTCCCCTTGATGACCCGGGAGGGGAAGGCGCTGGCGCCGATGGAGCCCGGGGCCCGGTGGCTCATGGAGCCGTGGCTCATGGGCCCCCGCCGGAAGCCGTGGCGCTTCACCGTGCCCTGGAAGCCCTTGCCCTTGCTGGTGCCGGTGATGGTAACCCGCTCGCCGATGGCGAACTGCTCCACCGTGATCTCCTGGCCCTCTTCGAAAGCCCCGGCGTCCGCCACCCGCATCTCTTTCAGCACCTCAAAGGCGCTCTTGCTGCCGTGCTTCTCCAGGTGGCCCCGCTCCGGTTTGTTCGCCTTGGCCAGACTCCTGCGGGCAAACCCCAGTTGCACCGCCTCGTAGCCGTCTGTGGCGGTGAGCTTCTTTTGCACCACAAAGCAAGGGCCCGCTTCGATGACGGTAACCGGCACCGACTGGCCGTCCGCCTCAAAGATGCGGGTCATGCCGATTTTTCTGCCGATGATGCCGTTGAGCATCGCCTCGTCCCTTATCCTTCCCGTCCCGACCCCGGAACCCCGGCCTCATCCGGGCCTCCCGCTCCGGCGGTCAGGCCGCCTCAGACCCGGATCTCCACATCCACCCCGGCCGCCAGATCCAGCTTGCTGATGGCGTCCATGGTCTGCTGGGTGGGCTCCAGGATGTCCAGGAGGCGTTTGTAGGTGCGGATCTCAAACTGCTCCCGGGATTTCTTGTCGATATGCGGGGAGCGGAGCACGCAGAACTTGTTGATCTCCGTGGGCAGCGGGATGGGCCCCGCCACCCGGGCCCCGGTGCTCCGGGCGGTCTCCACAATATCCTGCACCGCCTTGTCCAGAAGCTTGTGATCATACGACCGCAAGCGGATGCGAATCTTGGGAGCAATCATGGTCCGTCCTATTCAATGATATCGGTGATGACGCCGGCGCCCACGGTGCGGCCGCCCTCCCGGATGGCGAAGCGCAGCTCCTTCTCCAGGGC
>JAILZL010000038.1 GCA_023512475.1 Syntrophobacterales bacterium | reverse complement strand
CCATAATCTCCGCCGCCGCCTCCTGGTTCAGGTCCACCACCGGCCCCGCTCCCTGGAGCAGGGCAAAGAGACTGTCCAGGCCGCTCACCAGCCCCTCCAGGACCGGGCTCTCTTCACTGAGGCCGGCCTCGGCATAGTATCGTTGCCGCAAAAGCTCCTGCGTCTCCACCAGGGCCGCCAAAGAGACGGTGTCCGACCCCATAAAGCCCTCCTTTTGCTCGTGAGACTCTCCTTGTCCTCCCCCGCCAAAGGGGGGGAAGAGAGGCTATGGACGAGGGGAAGGGGGTCCATGACCCCTGATCTCCCCTCAGGTGCGGTAGTTCCGGTTCCGACCCGGGAAAAATGATGCTCCGCCCGGGCCCGGCGGCCTCCCGCCCCACCCACCTCATCCCAGGAGGCCCCGGGGCCGCAGGAACAGCACCCCCATCAGCACCACGAAGGCCAGGACATCCTTATAGGCGCTGCTCAGATACCCTGCAGCCAGGCTTTCCAGGAGCCCCAGGATGAGCCCGCCCGCAATGGCGCCGGGAAAGGAGCCGAACCCCCCCAGGATGGCGGCGGCAAAGCCTTTCAGGCCCAAAAGGACCCCCACATCATAGGCCAGGGTGGTGATGGGGGTGATCAGGGCCCCGGCCAGCCCTCCCAGCGCCCCGGCCAGGGCGAAGCTCGCAGCCTTGACCCGCCCCACCCTCAGACCCACCACCGCCGCCGCGGTCTCGTTGGCCGCCACCGCCCGCATGGCCAGGCCCCAATCGGTGTGCCGGAAAAACCACCTAAGCCCCCAGATGGCCACGGCGGTGAGCACCACAATCCACACGGTCTGGGTGAGGATGGTGGCCCCGCCCAGGGTCCAGACCGCCTCCCCCGACAGGGGCGGCACCGCCAGGCGGTTTTTCCCCCAGATGAGCTTCATCAGGCCCCGGAGGATGATGGACAGGCCGATGGTGAGGAAGATGAGCACCAGGTGGCTGTCCGACCGGGAGGGCCGCACCCCCAGGACCTCCACTACGGCCCCGATGAGGGTCACCCCGGCCACCGCCACCAGCACCGCCACCGGCGCCGGCAGTCCCCCGGCGTGTAAGGCCGAATAGAGGAGCATCCCCCCCAGGGAAACAAAATCCACCTGGGTGAAATTGACGATCCCCATGGTGTTGTGCACCACCCCGAAGCCCAGGGCCACCAGGGCATAAATCGCACCCGCGGTCACCCCGGCAAACAAAAACTGCACCAAATCCGTCCAGCCGCTCATGGGAGCCTCTTCGGTGCGGGGCCGCCTGTCGGCACACTCCCGCCCGGCATCTTCCCTTGCAAACACTAAAGGATATTAAATCGGGAGGTTGTCTGGCAAGGGGCAGGCGGCCGGCCGCCGGGGCCGTGGCGGCCTGCCAAGAAATTCTGTCGCCGGGGGCTCACCGGCTGTGATAAATTATTTTTAACAGGCTCTTGAGGGAACGGGCAGGAGACCGGGGTCGTCCTCCTTCCTCCTGTCTTTCTCCCCCCGACGGTAAGGGTTTGGGCGAGAGGTGTGGCGGCCGGGAAGGGGCCGCGCTCCCTTACCCCTTAAGGGCTGTTGTCGCGGTTACCGTTTCATCTGCCGGCGCCCCCGCCCAGACCACCCCGGGGAGGGCGGCCACGGTCCTCCATGCCCCCACCGGCCCCCTGTCTCAGCCGCCCCAGCTGCCGCACCCTCCTCTGCAGCGGAGTGGCCTTCCTTCTGATGAGCCTCCTCAGTTTCCTCACCCCGGGCCGGACCCTGGAAAATCAGGCGCTGGATGCGGCCTACCGCCTGCGGCCGCATCGGCCGCCCTCGAAAGGCCTCCTCATCGTGGCCATCGACGAGCCCTCCCTCCAGGAGATCCACCTCCCCTGGCCATGGCCCCGCCAGTTGCACGCCGCCTTGGTGGAGCGCCTTCGGGCTGCCGGCGCCCGCCTCATCATCTTTGACCTGCTCTTTTCCGAGCCCAGCCCCGATCCGGAGGGCGATCGCCAGTTGGCCTCCGCCATGCTCCGGGCCGGTAATGTCCTCTTGGCCGAAACCTATGAGGTGATCGATGAACCCCAGTTCTCCCGGCGCCTCCTGGTCCAGCCCGTGGAGCCCCTGCGCCGTGCCGCCTGGGGGCTGGCGCTCAGCATGGTTACGCCCGACGAGGACGGGGTGGTGCGCCGCTTCTGCTCCACCCTCGGCGGCCGGCCCACCCTTCCGGCCCTGGCGGTGCAGTTCTGCCTCGGTCCCACGCCGTTTCCCTCCGGACCAGCCCTCATCGACTTTGTGGGGCCGCCCCGGAGCCTGGAGATCGTCTCCTATTACCAGCTTTTGGATGCCGACAATCCCTTCCCCATGGCCCGGGTGAAAGACCGGGTGGTCTGGGTGGGCCGGGTGATGGAGGCTCACGATCCACTCCGGAAATCCGCCGACGCCCTCTACACCCCTTTTTTTGCCGCCAGCGGCCAGCTCATGGCCGGGGTGGAGGTCCAGGCCCATATCTGCCACACCCTCCTTGGGGGCACCCCAGGCCGGGAACTCCCCTCCTATGCCCGGGTGGCCTGGTATTTCGCCCTCTTCCTGGCCGCCGGCCTCGGATTTTCCCGCCTCACCCCTGCTGGGGGGCTGGCCATCCTGGCCGGGGCCATAGTCATGCTGGGGGGGACATCCCTGATGGTCTTCATGGGGTGGCGTTATTGGCTGCCGCCGGTGCTCCCCTCGATGGGGCTCACCCTGGTCTGGGCCGGCAACGCCCTGTCCCAGTACCTGGTGGAACTCCGGGAAAAACGCTGGCTGCGGCACGCCTTCAGCCGCTATCTCTCCCCCCGGGTCATCGAGCTCCTCGCCGGGGACCACTTAAGGCTGGACCTGGGCGGGGAGGAGATGGAGGTCACGGTGCTCTTTGCCGACCTGGCAGGCTTCACCGCTCTGTCCGAAGAGATGCCGCCCCCGGAGCTCGTGCGCACCCTCAACGAATTCCTCACTCCCATGACCCGCATCATCCTCGAATATGAGGGCACGTTGGACAAATACATCGGCGACTGCATCATGGCCTTGTGGGGCGCCCCGCTGCCCCTCAGGGACCATGCCGTCCTGGCCTGCCGGGCGGCTTTGAGGATGGAGGAGGAGTTCCGTCTCCTGCAGGTGGGGTGGCGCATCCGGGGCCTGACGCGCCTGGAGGTCAGGCTGGGAATCCACTCCGGGCTGGTGGTGGCCGGCAATGTGGGTTCCCATGAGCGCCTCGATTACACCGTCCTGGGGGATACCGTCAACCTGGCGGCCCGCCTGGAGACCGTGAACAAGGTCTACGGCACCCACATCATCATCAGCCAGGCCACCCGGCAGCAGCTCCCGGACACCTTCCTGGTGCGGGAACTGGACCGGGTGCAGGTCCGGGGCCGGGAAGGCCCGGTGACCATCTATGAATTACTGACCCGGGTCAGTCCCGGAACCGCCCCGCCCCTCTGGCTCGACCGGTTCGCCGCCGGTCGCCAGGCCTTCCTGAATCGGGACTGGCAGCACGCCGCCGATCTCTTCCAGGAGGTCTTGGCCCTGAAAAGGGGAGACCGACCCGCCCGCCTCTTTCTGGAACGCTGCCAGGAGTACCTGGCTTCGCCTCCGGCGGCGGATTGGGACGGCCTCTACGTGGTGGAGGGCAAATAACCCCCGCCTTCACCCCCCCGCTTGGCTCAGCCAGGGGGTGATGATCCGCCGGGCCAGATTGATGGGGATGGCAAAGCCGATTCCCTGCCCGGTGGAGACAATCATGGAGTTGATCCCCACCACCCGGCCGTTGATGTCCAAAAGCGGCCCGCCGCTGTTCCCCGGGTTGATGGAGGCGTCCGTCTGGATGAAATCCGTGGCCGTACCCTGTCCCACCCCCCGGCGGCCGGTGGCGCTGATCACCCCCACGGTCACCGTCTGTTCCAGGCCGAAGGGGCTGCCGATGGCGATGGCCCACTGCCCCACCCGGATCTGGGAGGAATCCCCCAAAACCGCCGGCCGGTAGCCCACCGGCCGGGTGCGGATGAGGGCAATGTCAAACTTGGGGTTGCTCCCCACCACCTGGCCGGTGGTCTCCCGCCCGTCATCGAAGCGCACCAGGATCTGCTGGGCCCCGGCCACCACATGGGAGTTGGTGAGGATATGCCCCCGGGTGTCGATGATAAACCCCGAGCCCTGCCCCACCTGGCGCCGCCGGATCTGCTGCGGCCCGTAATCCCGGAAGATGCCCTCAAAGGGCGTGCCCCGGAAGAAGTCTTCGGGCGGTCCAGGGATCTGGTAGGTGACGACCTTGATGGCCTTGAGACTCACCACCGAGGGTCGGACCTGCTCCACCACCCGGATGAAGTCCGCCTGCAGGCCCATGGCCCCCTGGGCCCCTGAATGATTGATCTGTCCCCAGGTCAACACCGCCGCCACCGCCGCCAGCGGCAGCCCGAGCCACCATAACCCGTATTGTGCACCCTTAGGCATCGCCTGCTCCTTGCATGGTCGGGCTCGTGCCCGACCCCGGATAAGTCCCTGTGCGGCCTCAGCCCAGCAGCAGCCGCTCCGGCCGCGGCTGCGGCCCGATGACGGCCAGCACCTCCTCAGGGATGAGGCTCTCCGCCAGGCAGAGAAACGGCCGTCCCCGGGATGGCTGCCCGCTTCCCGGAGGCCCCGTTTCCCGGATACCCCCGGTGCCGCCGATCACCAGGCATACCGCCGGGGCCTTGGGCTGGTGCCGGGTCCAGAACACCCTGAGGTCACACGGCCTCCCGGTGCGCTGCCGCCCCGTCAGGAGGAGCTCAACCCCGTCCGGAAAGCGGATGGTCAACGACGCCCCCCGCCAGATGGGGGAGAGCACCAGAAACTCCTGCCGGGCCATGCCGGTGGGCACGTTGCGGCACGGCAGAACCCGATAGGCCATCAACGTCTGCATCTTTCCTCCCGTGGGACTCGCGCCCGGGGCTGCTCATCCGTGGCAATCCACCAGCACCCGCAGGCTCCCCGGCTGCCGGGCCCGCTCCGGGCCCGCCGGCCCCGCCGACAACGGCACCACGGCCTCAATGAGGGGCCGGGGGTCGAGCCAGCCCCGGGCGAGGAGTCGCAGGGCCGCAGCCAAAGGCCCGCAGCGGCTGCCCACCAGCCGTACCTCCGGCACCACCAGCCCGGCCGGGGGCAGGCCCACCTCCCCCTGGAAGGTGCTCTTCAGAACCACTGTGCCCTGAGGTCTGATGCGCTCCAGGGCCAGCGTCAGACCGCCAGGGGAGCCGCTGGCTTCCACCACCAGATCATACTCCCCGGCGGGCAGCTCCCCCTCCAGAAAGCCCTGCACCCCGTACCTCTCCCCCAGGCCCAGGTGCTCCCGGTAATGTCCGGCCAGATGCACCTCCGCCCCGGTGAGGGCCAGCACCCAGGAGGTGAGCAGCCCCAGCACCCCGTCGCCGATGACCAAAGCGCGGGTACTCCCCCCGGCACCTCCGGCCTCCGCCGCCGCCAGGGCCGCGGCCAGGGGCTCAGCAAAGACGGCGGCCTCCTCCGCCAGTCCTTCGGGCACCGCCACCAGGTTGGCCATCGGCAGCACCAGATACTCCGCCCAGGCGCCGTCCAGCCCCCGCAGGCCCAGAACCCGGCGGGCGGCGCAGTGCCGGGCCAGTCCGGTGCGGCAGCGGCGGCAGTGGCCGCAGGATACATTGATCTCCCCCACCACCCGCCGGCCCCTCCAGGCGGGATCCGGCGCCTCCGCCACCTCGCCCACAAATTCATGCCCCGGCACCCCGGTGAAGCCATGATAGCCCTTCAGCACCTCCAGGTCGGTGCGGCAGACCCCCGCCAGCTGCACCCGGATGAGGGCCTCCCCCGGGCCCGGCCGGGGCTCCGGCAGCTCCCGGAGGCGGAGTTCGCCGTCAAAGTACAGGGCCCGCATGATCAGACTTTTCAGACCTCCCGGGCCTCCTCCAGCACCGCCAGGGTGCGCCGCACGGTCTCCTCCCAGGAGAGGTGGGCCACCGCCGCGGTGGCCGCCTCCTCCACCTCGGGCACCCGGCCCCGGGCCAGAACCTCCCTCACCGCCCGGGCCAGACCCCCGATGTCCGTCGCCTCCGCCACCACCTCGCCGTTCACCCCCGGGGTGAGGAACTCCGCCGCGCCGTTCGCCATAGTGGTCACCACCGGACAGCCGCAGGCCAGGGCCTCCAGCACCACGTTGCTGCAGGGATCATACAGGGTGGGCAGGGCCAAGAGGTCCGCCGCCTGATAATAGGGGGCGGTCTCCCGGACGGCCCCCAGGAACCTGACCCTGTCCTCCACCCCCAGCCGCCGGGCCAGCCTTTGATACAGGCCCACAGAGCCGTGCCCCGCCACCCAGAGGCGCACGGAGTCCTGCTCCAGGGGGCCCAGGGCGGTGAGGAGAAAGGCCAGCCCCTTGCGGGCAAAGCCGGAACCCGCAAAAAGGATAATCCTTTCCCCCTCCTCGACCCCCAGGGCCCGGCGCAGCTCCTGCCGCCTCCCCCTCCCCGCCGGAAAGAAGCGGCTCCGGTCCACCCCGTTGTAAATGATGCAGATCTTTTCCGCCGCCACCCTGTAGTGCCGGAGGATGTCATTCTTGACCAGACGGGAGTTGGCCATCACCCGCCGGAGCTCCGGGGCGTGGAACAACCGCCGCTCCAGATAAAGAAGCACCCAATTAAGGGGCCTGAGGTGCTGTCCCAGCCGGCCCCCCGCTCCCAGGGTCTGCCGCCGCCGGGCCAGCCACTCCCGGTGGCAGCCGTCCCCGGCCCGATAGACATGCGGGCTGAGGGTGCGCTCCAGGCTGAAGACCACCTCCGGCCTCAGCTCCCGCACCGCCCGCCGGGCGTTCAGGGCATAGCTCAACGCCCTCCCCGCCTTGCCGCCCCATACCGGCACGGCCACGCAGGTCACCCCCTCCCCCAGCAGGCGGCGGCCGCTCTCCGGCGGCCCGCTGGCCAGCACCAGCACCTCATGCCCGGCGGCCACCAGACCCCGGACCAGATGGACGAGGGTGGTCTCCGCCCCGCCCCCGCCCGTCAGCCGCTGCCGGAGCACGGCGATGCGCATTACGCCGGCCATCCCTCCATGGCCGCCAGCACCTCCTCCGGAGTCAGCTCCGTGAGACAGCGGCTGATTTTGCTCCCTTCACAGCCGTCCCGGCCGCAGGGCTGGCAGTCCCAGCCCTTCTTGATCACCAGATGGCCTTCCCCCCAGGGGCCCCAGTTGAAGTCGCCGCTAGGGCCGAAAAGGGCCGCGGCCGGCGTCCCCACCGCCGCCGCCAGGTGCATGGGCGCGCTGTCCACCCCGAAAAAAAGCCGGGCCCGGGCGATGATGACCCCCAGGTCCATGAGGGAGGTCTGTCCCACCAGCACCCGGGGCCGCACCCGGCAGCGGGCCAGGATCTCCTCCGCCAGCTCCCGGTCCAGGGGACCGGGGGCGCCCGTCAGCACCACCGGCAGCCCCCGCTCTGCTTCCAGGGCCTCGATGACCCGGGCATAGCCTGCCGGAGTCCAGCATTTGAACCGCCAGCCGGCTCCGGGGTGGACCACCGCATATGGCCGGTCTGCCAGCCCCAGCTCAGCCAGCCAATCCGCCGCGCGCTTCCCGGCCGCTTCATCCCCGTAAAAGGCCAGCCGGGGATGGCGGGGGTCCGCCCCCAGGGCCCGGAGGGCCTCCAGATAGTGCTCCACCATATGCATCCTGACCGGCGGCCGGGGCACCAGACGGGTGAAGATGCCCCGGCGTTGCCAGAAGGGCTGCCGCGGCCGGGCGAACCCCACCCGTTCCGGCGCGCCGCTGGCCCAAGCCAGAAAGGCCCCCCGGTCCCCGGCGGACAGCTCCACGGCCAGGTCAAACCGGTGCCGCCTGAGCTCCCGGATCAAAGGAAGCGTCTGCCGCCAGGACCCGCGGCGCCGGTCCAGCGTATATACCCGCCTCACCCCCGGGTGGCCCCGCACCATGTCTTCCGTCCCCCGGGCCACCAGCATGTGCACCTCCGCCCCGGGCCAGGCTTCGTGGACCGCGGCGATGACCGGGCTGCTCACCAGCACATCCCCCGCCTGCTTCAGGTTGATGATCAGAACCCGGTTATAGCTCACCCTCACCCCCCGGACCTCCGGGACCCATGGCCACCCCCCGGCGGGAGGTGCGCATGAACTCCAAAAGATGCTGCACCTCCGGCGTCAGAGGCACCTCGGCCTCCACCTGGCGCATGGCCTCCTTGAGATTCCGGCGCCGGAGAAACAGGATCCTAAAGGCCTGGCGCAGAGGTGCGATCTGCTCGGAAGTGAACCCCGCCCGCTTCAGCCCCACCAGATTGAGGGCCCGCACCGTATGCACCCAGTCCATGATGCAATAGGGCGGCACATCCCGGGAGGTGCGGGAGCCTCCCCTCATCAGGGCCAGGGTCCCCACCCGGCAGAACTGATGGATGACACACAGCCCGGAAATATAGGCCCGGTCCGCCACCTCCACATACCCCCCCACCAGGGAGCCGTTCACCACGATGACCTCGTCCCCCAGCTGGGCATTGTGGGCCACATGGCTCAAGGCCATGAGAAAACACCGGTTCCCCACCCGGGTGGCACTCCCCGGCCTGGTCCCCCGGTGGATGGTGACATATTCCCGGATGATGGTGTCATCCCCGATGACGGTGTAACTCTCCTCCCCCCGGAAGGCATAGTCCTGGGGCTCATGCCCCACCACCGCCCCGAAGCCGATGTGGCAGCGGGCCCCGATGGTGGTGAAGGGCCCGATATAGGCATGGGCCAGGATGCGGGTCCCGGCCCCGATGCGGCTGGGACCCTCAATGATGGCGCCCGGCCCCACCTCCACCCCTTCCCCCAGCTCCACCCCCGGGGCCACCCGGGCCGTGGGATCAATGGCCATTTCCTCTCCCCGCGGGACCTCCCGGAGGCCCTTCCCCCAGAGCTCCCCTGATTTTGACCCTGAAATTCCCTTTCCTGCTAACCGGCGTGAGAAAACCCCGGTGCCCCCGGCGATGGAAGAGGTCCCTCCTCCCCGACCTCCGGTAGATCAGCCCCCGCCGCTCTCCCGGAGCAGTTCCTCCAGATAGGCGTATTTCAGAAAGGTGTATACCGCCGCCAGCCGGGCCAGGGTGAAGCCCAAAGAGCCCTCCAGAAACCCCAGCCGCCACAGGTAGCTTTTCAGGAAGGCGCCCCAGGGCCGCCAGATGGCCTCACCGGGGCGGGGCCGGCGGCCCTGCTTGAGCATTTCCGCCGCCGCCAGCCGGGCGTAGCGGTCCATGCGGGCCACATAATCCCGCACCCCGGTGTAGGTGTAATGCACCAGGGGGGTGCGCAGGCGGCCCACCGGCCCCTGGACGCGCACCTCCTCGTGCACCTCCCGCTCCACGAAGCGGCCCGCCTCCCGTCGGAACAGCCGCAGGGTGAGATCCGGATACCAGCCGCCCCAGCGCACCCAGCGGTCGCCGAAGTAATTCTTCCGGGGCACCCGGTAGCCCATGAGCGGCCCGTCCGCGGCCACCACCCCCTGGATTTCCGCCGCCAGTGCCGGCGGCACCCGCTCGTCCGTGTCCAGGCTGAAGACCCAGCGGCCCCGGGCCTGGTCCAGGGCAAAATTCTTGGTGGCCCCAAACCCCCGCCACGGGGTGGTGAGGACCCGGTCGGTGAATGTCCGGGCCACCTGAACCGTCCCATCCGTGCTGCCGGTGTCCACCACCACGAGGTCGTCGGCGAAACGCACCGTCTCCAGGCAGGCGGCGATGTGGGCTTCCTGGTTCAGGGCAATGACAATGACGGAGAGCCGGGGCATGAGCAGACGGACGGGCTCACAGGCAGCCGCCGGGGAGCCGGGTGAACCTCCCTTTCACTCCGGCAGCGGTTTGGCCTCCTCCACCAGCATCACCGGAATGTCATCCCGGATCTCATAGAGGAGGCGGCAGCGGTCACAGATGAGGCCGTCCTCCTGGGGGGTGAGCCGCAGATCCCCCCGGCATTGCGGACAGACCAGGATTTCCAGGAGTTCCCTGCTGATGGCCATGGCTGCCTCCGGCCCGGAAATGCAGGGGGCGGATCCCGCGGCAGAGCCGCACGCCTCCCCTCAGTTTCATACTATCAGGTTCCCGGGAGGGGGCTCAAGAGCTTCCGCACCCCCAGGAGCACCCGCGCCACCGGCAGCTCCGCCAGACAGCGGGGCTCAGGGCAGCGCCGCTTAAGGCAGGGGCTGCAGGGAAGCCCGAGCCGCACCACCTCATGGCCGGGGCCGAAAGGGCCGGTGCGCCAGGGCGCGGTGGGGCCGAACAGGGCCACCACCGGGGTGCCCAGGGCTGCGGCCAGGTGCATGGGGCCGGTGTCCACGCTCACCATCAGACGCGCCCGCTGAAGCACCCAGGCCAGCTCCCCCAGGTCGGTGCGGCCGGCCAGGTCCAGGACCTCATCCCCCACCCGGGAGGCAATGGCCTGGGTGAGCCCTCGATCCGCGTCGCTTCCCGTCAGGGCCACCCTGAACCCCTCGTGGCCCAGGGCCGCCGCCAGGGCCGCCCAGTGCTCCACCGGCCAGAGCTTGCTGGGCCACCGGGCCCCGGGGTGGAGGACAACCAGCGGGCCGCCCTTCTCCCCCAGCCCCCGGGGCTCCTGCACCAGATGCCCCAGGCGGAAACGGGGCTCCCCGGGGGTGGCCCCCAGATGCCGGGCCACCTCCAGGTAACGCCGGACGGCATGGGCCTCCGGATCATAAGGGGGGAGACGCTCCGTCAGGGGCAGATAACTCAGCTCCCGGGTGCCGTCATACCCCACCTTCCGGGGACTGGGCGCCAGCGCCGTCCACAAGGCGCTCTTCAGCAGCCCCTGCAGGTCCAGGACCGCGTCAAACCGTTCTTGGCGCAGCTGCCGCGCCATCGTCAGGAGCCGGTGCACGTCCCGGAAGGCCCCCGGCCGGCCCGGCCGCACCCGGGGCACCACCCATACCCGATCCAGGGCCGGATGGCCGCTAAGCAGGGGCGCAAAAACCTCCTCCACCAGCCAGGTGATCACTGCCCGGGGATAGGCCTCCCGCAAGGCCTCCAGGGTGGGGAGGGCATGGATCACGTCCCCGAAGGAGCTGAGTTTGATGAGCAGGAGCCGGGGCGTGCCGTGCCTCATGGCGCCGGGTCCAGTCCCAAATCCCCGAGGATGAAGCAGGCGGCCTCCTCCAGATCCGCCGCCACCGCCCAGGGTTTGACCTCCCAGGTGTCGCCGAAGAGTTCCCATTCCCCCCGGCCGTAGCCGGTGAGGACCAGAATACCCGCCGCGCCCACCGCCGCCGCGGTCAGAAGGTCATTGTGGCGGTCCCCCACCAGGTAGCAGCGCCCCAGGTCCAGGCCGTGCTCCGCCGCCGCCCTGAGGAGCAAACCCGGCCGGGGCTTGCGGCAGGTGCAGCCCTCCTGCGGCCCGTGCAGGCAGACATAGATCCCGTCCACCCAAGCCCCCTCCGCCGCCAGGAGGTCGGTCAGCCGGGCATGCACCTCCTCCACCAGCCGCGAGGGAAAGTAGCCCCGGGCCACCCCGGACTGGTTGGTGACCACTAGCACCTTGACCCCGGCCCGGTTCAGCCGGGCGATGCCCGCCGCCGCCCGGGGCAGGAGCTTAAGCCGGCTGAGATGGTTGATATAACCCATCTCCTCATTTATGGTGCCGTCCCGGTCCAGAAAGACGGCCACCCGGCTCAGATCCCGCCTCATGGCTGCGCTCCGGTTTTCCGTCCCGGCGCGGCCGCCAGCCACAGGCGGGCCGCCGGCGTCACCTCGGCGACGCTGATGGCGCTGAGACACCGGTAGTCCTGATCGCAGGTGCGTTGCAGACAGGGGCTGCACTCGGAGGGCTGCCGGAGAATGCTGGCCCGGCGGGCGAACGGCCCGGTCACCCGGGGATCGGTGGAGCCGAAAATGGCCACCACCGGCACCCCCAGGGCCGCGGCGGCGTGCATCAGCCCCGAATCGTTGGTGATGAGCACGGCCAGGTGGGAGAGCGCGCCCAAGGCCTGCCGTAAAGTGGTTCGCCCCGCCAGGTTGACCAGCGGCACCCCTGCCTGGGCCGCCACCCGGGCGGCCACTTCCATCTCCCCCGGGCCCCCCAGGATGACGGGGCAAACGCCGTGGTCCATCGCCAGCTCCCGGGCCACCTGGGCAAACCGTTCCGCCGGCCAGCGCTTGGCGGGGCCATAAGCCGCCCCCGGGGCCAGCCCCACCCACGGGCCGCCTCTCCCCAGCACGGCCTCCGCCTCTCTCTTTTCCGCCGTGGTGAGGAAGAGCCGGGGTGGCACCAGGTCCTCCTCCCCCAGCTCCCCGAAGGCCCGGAGCACCCCCAGATAATAGTACACCAGGTGGACCGCCCTCAGGGCCTCCCGGCCGCGCACCGCCAGAGTCAAAAGCCCCCGGCGGCCATCCGCCGCGTATCCGGCCCTCACCCTGGCCCCGGCCAGCCACAGCCCCAGCGCCGACCCGAAGGAATTGGGCAACGCCACCCCCACATCAAAACGCCGTCGCCGGCGCGTTATCGCAGCCAGACCCCGCACCCCCTCCGGCAGGTCCCACACCTCCTGCACCAGGGGATGGTGAACATAGAGGGGGGCCACCCGGGGCACCGCCAGCACCGTCAGCGCCGCCCCGGGGAAACGCCGTTTCAACCCCTCCAGCACCGGCAGGCTCATGACCGCGTCCCCCAGCCAGTTGGGCGCTCGCACCAGCAGCCGCCGCACGTCCCGGGGATGAGGGGGGCGTCCCCGCACGCTCAGGCTCTGCCAGGCCCGCCACACGGCCGGGCCGGGCGGCCACGGCCCCTCGGCGGACTCAGCCTCCCTGTGCCCTCCGGGGGCAGGCCCCTGCCAGCCGGGTCGGTCCGGCGGTCCTGCCACCAGTTCCTGGAGCCGCAGCCACACCGCCTCCCAGGGTTCCAGGCGGGCGGCCACCTCCAGGACCAGAAGGGGCAGCGGCTCCTCCCACCTGCCCCCCAGCCGGGCCCAGTCCTTGGCGGTGGTGAGCAGGGCCTTTGCGCCCCCGGCCCGGGCCGCGGCCACCAGTTCCCGCAACTCCCCCTCATATGGGTGATGGTCCGGGAAGTCCCGCCACCCGGTGAGCCTCGCCCCCAGCTCCGCCAGGGTCTGCCGGAAGACCTCCGGTCGCGCCAGCCCGGCAAACGCCAGTGCCGGGGTGGCGGCCAGCGCCGCCAACGGCAGCCGTTCTCCCCCGGGATACCGATAGACCGCCACCGGCCGGATGGTGGCGGTGAGCACTTCCTGGTCCGGAAACAGGGAGGCCATCCGGGCCAGAATCGCCTGATGCCGCTCCGGACAATAGCGGGTCAGCACCAGGAAATCGGCCCGCCTCAGCACGCCGGGCGCCTCCCTGAGCGGCCCTGCCGGCAGGGGCCAGCCGTTCCCGAAGGGCTCCCCGGCATCCAGCAGTACCAGCTCCAGGTCCCGATGCAGCTGAAAGTGCTGCAGGCCGTCATCCAACAGGAAAAGATCCGGCTGGTGGCGCCGCCAGGCCAGGAGCCCGGCCTCATAACGGCACCGGCCGGTATAGACGGGCACCCCGGGCAGGTCCCGGGCCAGGAGAAAGGCCTCATCCCCCGCCAGAGGCGGCCTCACCAGCACCCGGGTGCCATCGGAGATGCAGGTGGTCCGGGTGGCGCGGCCGCCATACCCCCGGCTGAGGATCACCACCCGCAAGCCCCGTTTTTGAAGCTCCCGGGCTAAAAACGCCACCAGAGGGGTCTTGCCGGTGCCGCCCACCGCCAGGTTGCCCACGCTCACCACCGGGGCCGGCAGCCGCTGCACCCGCCCCCAGCCCCGCTCATACCAGGCCCGCCGGGCGGCAGCCCCGGCATCATAGAGCCGTGCCGCTCCCCGGGCCAGAGCCCCCAGCAGCGGGGACGGCTTCACGCCCAGGAACCGGGCCAAAGGCCAGCCCACCGCGCCGGAGGCCTGGTCATCGGTTAAAGGAGACGGGTGCCCAAACATGAGTAGTGAGACGGCCGCTGACGGGGCTTCAGCTCCGGGAAGAGGACGCGGCCCGGGGCAGGGCCACCACGCCCGCCGGGCCGAACTGCCTTTCGTACAGGCGCCGGTAGAGGCCCCCCCGCCGGAGGAGTTCCGCATGGGATCCGACTTCCACGATCCGGCCGGCGTCCAGGACCACAATGCGGCTGGCTCCCATCACGGTGGACAGCCGATGGGCGATGACCAGGGTGGTGCGCCCCACCACCAGCCGGTCCAGGGCCTCCTGCACCAGCCTTTCAGATTCGGAATCCAACGAGGACGTGGCCTCATCCAGGATGAGGATGGGCGGGTCCTTCAAAATGGCCCGGGCGATGGCCAGACGCTGCTGCTCCCCGCCGGAGAGCCGCACCCCCCGCTCGCCGATCACCGTGTCCAGCCCCTGGGGCAGGGCCTGCACAAAGTCCCAGGCATTGGCATGCGTGAGAGCCTGGATGATCTCGGCCTCGCCGGCTTCGGGGCGGCCATAGGCTACATTGAAGCGCACCGTCTCATTAAACAGGAAGGTCTGCTGGCTCACCACCCCGATCTGGCCCCGGAGACTCGCCAGGGTCACCTCCCGGATGTCCACCCCGTCGATGAGGATGGCCCCGGCAGTCACGTCATAGAAGCGGGGCAGGAGGCTGAGAAGGGTGGTTTTGCCGGCGCCGCTGGGCCCCACCAGGGCCACCATCTCACCCTTGTGCACCGTGAGACTGATGTCCTCCAGGGTCGGTTTGTGGCCGTCATAGGAAAAGCTGACCCGCTCATAGCGGATCTCCCGCTCCAGGGGCGGAAGCGGCCGGGCTCCGGGACGGTCCTGGATGGTCGGCGGCAGATCCAACAGCCCAAAGACCCGCTGGGCCGCCGCCAGGCCCTCCTGCACGCTGTTGTGCACGCTGGTCAGCCCCTTGATGGGCTGATAGAGCATGAGGAGGGCGGCCAGAAAGGAGAAAAAGGTCCCGGGAGTGGAATACCCCTGGATGACATTATAGCCCCCGTAAAAGATGATGCCGGCCATGCTCAGGGAGGCCAGAAAATCCATCAGGGGGGGCGAAAGATTGCGCATCACCGCCTGCTTCAGCCGGATTTTCAGGAACTTCTGGTTGGCCCGGATGAATCGGGAGCTCTCAAACTCCTCCCGGGCAAAGGCCTTGACCAGCCGCTGGCCGGAAAAATTCTCCTGCATCAGATTCTTGAGCTCCGCCATGGACTTCTGGGAGGCGGTGGACAGTTTCCGCAGCCGCCGGCTCAGGTGATAAACGATGAGCCCCGCCAGGGGGAGCACCGCCACGGCAAACAGGGCCAGCCGCCACTCCCGGTAGAAGATCACCCCCACCAGCCCCACCACCGTGAAACTGTCCCGGAAAAAGGTGGTCACCACCTTGGTGACCGATTCCTGCAGCAGCATGACATCGAAGCTGATGCGGCTCATCAGAGTGCCGGTGGATTGCCCGTCGAAAAAGCTGTGGGGCTGGCGCTGCAGGTGCGTGAAGATCTCCTCCCGGATGCGGGCCGTGGTGGTAAACCCGATGTAGTTCATCTGGTAGGTGTGCAGAAACGCCAGGCCCCCCTTGGCCAGATATAGGAGCACGATCAGAGGCGGCAGGATGTAGAGCATGTGCACCTGCCGGTGCACAAATACCTCGTCCAGCACCGGTTTCACCAGCCAGGCCAACAGGGCCGTCAGGCCGGAGACCCCCAGCATGGCGACAATGGCTACCAGGAAGCGCAGCCAAAACGGGCGCACATAGGTGAGGAGGCGCAGGTAGAGACGCAAATCGTCGTGCCACATAATTCGTTAAAGAAACCAGGGGGCTATTCAGCCCCTAGCATATCCCAGGCGGGGAAAATTTGCCAGGTTTTCCCGGCAGGAGGCTCCGGCCCGGGGAGGCAACCTTACTCCCGGACCGGGAACCGCAGGGCAAGGATCCTGCAGCCCCAAACGGCTCGGTTCAGGACTTCGGGGGGCGGGGGGAAGGCGTCGGGGGCCCCGGGGCTGCCTCCGGGCCGCGCCGGCCGCCTTTCTCCCGCTCCCGGTGAAGGCGGGCCACCGCCCGCCGCCCCAACAGCCACAAGAGCCCCAGGGTCCCCAACACCGCCGTGCCCGCTGCCACTCCCACCCATTGCAATGTCCCGGTCATGCCTGCCTCAGGAAAAGGTGATGACCTTGTCGGCCATCTGCAGGTGCGTCACGATGTCCAGCATGTTGGTGGTCTCCCCCACCGCCTTCTGCTCCAGCAGGCCGAAGTGCTGCAGGCAGGTGCCGCACACCAGCACCTGCACCCCGGCCGTCGCCAGCCGGCTGAGGCTCGCCAAAACCGGGGAGCCGGCCACCGCCAGCTTCACCCCGGCGTTCACCAGCACCAGGGTCCAGAGGTTGTCCCCCATCTCCGGGAGGGTGGCCAAAAAGTTGGCCATCAGCTTCCCTCCCAGCTCATCATCGCCCCGACCCAGCCGATCCGTCCCCACCAGAACCAGGATCTTCTCCTCCCTTTCCGGGACGGCGGCCGCCTCCGGGAGGGAGACCCCCCGCCGGCCTGCCACCGCAAAGCCGCCTGGGGCGGGGCTCACCTGCACCTCAAACCCGGCCCGCTCCAGAAACCGGCGCACATTTTCCTGGGCCGCCGGGTTATCCACCAGCACCGTGAGGGCCTCCACTCCGCCCGCCTCCACCACCTCTTTGGCCCGGAGCACCGGATTGGGGCACGCCAGCCCCCGGCAATCCACCAGTTTCTCCCTCGTCATGTCAGCTCCTGTCTCCTCCCGGGGGCGCCCCGCCGGGCCGGCGTGACCGGAAGCCCGGGGCGGACCCCGCCCGCTGGGGAATTATCGAGGCGGCAACGAAAGGTGGGCAGAAAACCGGCAGGGATGCCCGGGGGGAGAAGGGGGGCCGTCATCAGAGCGGGTCAGCCGGCACGGCCTTCGGCCCCCCTTTCTCCCGGGCAGGGTGGACCTCCCCTGAGGTCCGTCCCGGGTCCGGGTCAGCAGATCAGGAGCCCCCACCTTTCCCGACGCACCGCTTTTCTCCTTTACATTGCCGCATCCGACCCCGGGGCCGCGGCCGTCTGGGGCCGGAAGGCCGGGGACCCCCCGGCTTTGCCCGCCTGAGGCCGCTGCGGGTGCCAAAAGGGGAGTGGGGGTGACTTCCCCTCCCCTTTAGCTCCCTCCCCACTCCTGTCAGCTTGATGGACCGTGGGCTCAGGGCGGGGCTTTGCCCTGACAGGTCCAGGTCCGGAAGAGAGCGTAAGTGCACAAGGCAGGGACCGCCCCCGGCGCCCGGAAATATCTCTACCATGTTATTATCATAAGCTCACAGATAAATGGCAAGAGATTTTCCCGTCCAGGAGAGAATCGTGGAATGACTGACTCTGATTGACAAAAGCGAGGAAGGTGGGTACATGCTAACCAATTTTGCCTTCCCAGGATCAGACATGATCGCCTTTCTCTTCGCGGTGCTGCTGTTGTGGCTGTGGCCCGCCGGTCCCTTCGCCGACCTCCCCCCCCGGCGCCTGCCCCCGGCCGTTCCGCCGCTGCCGGAAGTCAGGCTCCCATATTTTCAATTGCCGGCGCACCTCACCCTCTGCGGTCAGCCGGTGCCTCTGGAGGACCCGGTGGTGCGGGAAGGCCTGGATCGGGAGTTCACCGTGGTGGTATGGAGCCGGGCCCAGACTCTCATGTGGTTCAAGCGGGCCCATCGCCACTTTCCGGAAATCCAGCAGAAAATCCGGGCCCAGCATCTGCCCGAAGATCTCAAGTATGTGGTGCTGGTGGAGAGCGATCTCCGCCTGAACGCCCGTTCCCCGGCCGGGGCCGCCGGCCCCTGGCAGTTCATGGGACCCACGGCGCAGCGCTTTCAGCTGAAGGCCAGCGATTACGTTGACGAACGCCTGGACCTGGGGCTGGCCACCGACGCCGCCCTGGCCTATCTGAAGGTCCTCTACCAGGAGTTCGCCAGCTGGCCCCTGGCCCTGGCGGCCTACAATGTGGGGGAGGGCCGGATCCGCCGGGAGATGGCCCTCCAGGGGGTGTCGGATTACTGGCGCCTGGCCCTCCCGGAGGAGACCGAGCGCTATGTCTACCGCATCCTGGCTGCCAAGGTGGTGCTGGAAAACCCCGCCCATTACAGTTACGACATCCCCCCCGAGGACCTCTATCCGCCTCTGGCCACCGAGGAGGTCACCCTGAACCTCAGCCAGGGGGTGACGGTGCGGGGACTGGCCGAAGCCGCCGGCACCTACTTCCGGGCCTTCAAGCATCTCAATCCCTGGATCAGGGGGCACTCCCTGCCGCCGGGCACCTACCGCCTGCGGGTGCCGGCCGGCCAGAAGGCCGCCTTCCTGGAGGCCGCCGCCCGGGGGCTGCCCGCCCCCCCGGCCGCCAATCCGGAGCCCCGGGAGGAAAAGCCGCCCGCCCCGGCCAAAAGCGGCCGCCCAGCCCGCAAAAAGTGAAGGCCCCCGGGCATTTTCCCCACCCCGGCACAGCCCCGCCCAGGGACGGAGTCTCCGGCCGAAAAGAGAGGAGGGCAGGCGGGGAGAACGGTCAGGGCGCCCCGGTCCGGGGTGCCCGTCTCATCTGCATGGGGGAGAAGACGCATGCCTGAGATGACCCTGAAACCGGTGGACTATCTCTTCCGGGCCGCCTATGTGCTCACCCTGGACGAGGAAAACCGGGTGGTGGCGCCCGGGGCGGTGGCGGTGCGGGGGGACACCATCGTGGCGGTGGGCCCGGCCCCGGAGCTGGAGGCCGCCTTGGCGCCCGCCCGGGTGCTGGACTACCCCCTGGGTCTCCTCCTGCCCGGCCTCATCAACGCCCACACCCACGCCGCCATGTCCCTCTTCCGGGGCCTGGCCGACGACCTCCCCCTGGAGGACTGGCTCAACAGCCACATCTTCCCCGCCGAGCGGCATCTGGACCGGGAGGTGGTCTATTGGGGCACCAAACTGGCGGTGGCGGAGATGCTCCTGTCTGGCACCACCTGCTTCTGCGACATGTACCTCTTCGCGGACGCCGTGGCCCGGGCCGCGGCCGAAACCGGCATCCGGGCGGTGGTGGGGGAGGTGCTTTACGATTTTCCCTCCCCGAATTATGGACCTCCGGATGACGGCCTGAAGTTCACTGCAGACCTTTGCCGGGCCTACCAAGGTCATCCCCGGATCAAAGTGGCGGTGCAACCCCACGCGGTTTACACCTGCTCTCCGGACCTATTAATCAAAAGAAAGGAGTTGGCCGACCGTTACGATACCCGCTGGATTATCCACCTGGCGGAAACCCCCCGGGAAGTGGCGGAATGTCAGGCCCGCTTCGGCGCCACCCCGGTGGGGCATCTTGAGCGTCTGGGACTCCTCCAACCAAACACGGTGGCCGACCATGCTGTGGTATTAAACGAGGTGGATCTGGAGTTGCTGGCGGCCTCCGGGGCCGGCGTTGTCCATTGTCCCGAATCCAACATGAAGTTGGCCAGCGGCATTGCCCCGGTTACGGAGCTTCTGGCCCGGGGGGTGCCGGTGGGCTTGGGCACGGACGGCTGCGCCTCCAATAATAACCTGGACCTTCTCTCGGAATTGGATACCGCGGCCAAGCTGGCCAAAGTGCGGAACCTGGATCCCACCGCGCTGCCAGCCCGGCAGGCCCTGGGTCTGGCTACCCGGGGCGGGGCCCAGGTATTGGGCCTGGAAGGGGTAGTGGGGCAGCTGGCCCCGGGTTTTAAAGCCGATCTGGTGGTCATTGACCTGGACCAGCCCCATCTCACCCCTCTATATGACCCTTACTCCCATCTGGTGTATGCCGCCAGCGGCGGCGATGTGCAAACCGTAATGGTGGACGGTCGCCTCCTGGTGGCAGACCGGCGTCTTTTGAGCTTCGAGGTGGCGGAAACCATGGCCCGGGCCCGGGAGTTGAGCCGGAAGCTGAAAAAAGGCTGAGATTAACGAGCTCGGACTAGGAGAGACAGCTGATATCAGCCTTTTGGGCCTCAACTGCGGGCGATGAGGAAAACGCCCAGGCAGGTGATGAGGATGCCCACAAAGCGGGTGAGGGTCAGGGCCTCGCCGAAGAGCTGCCAAGCCAGAATGGCGGTAAAAACATAACCCAGGCTGATGAGCGGGTAGGCATAGCTCACCTCCGCCTTGGCTAGGAC
>JAILZL010000037.1 GCA_023512475.1 Syntrophobacterales bacterium | reverse complement strand
ATCCGTGACCCGCTGAGAGGGGATTGCGACTGGTGGACTGCCGCGGTTAGCGTTGGTAGCCCCGCCGTAGGAATCCGTGACCCGATGAGAGGGGATTGCGACGCGCTGGTGTCCACCACCACGGCTGCTTTCAATTGCGTAGGAATCCGTGACCCGATCAGAGGGCTGGCCGCCCCCGCCTTCCACCTCCGCGCCAGCCTGTCCCGCGAACCCCTGAGCCGTTAAAAAGGGGCCCCCAAAGAGGCCCCTGCCTCCCTCCCCGGCCCGCCCTCTTCCCCGCCCGGTCTTCCCAGCCCCGGGAGGCTTCGCCGGGGAAGGCCCCGGCAGGCCGTTGAAAACTCTCCTCCTCACATCTTGGTGGGATGAGGTCGGCAGATGTTAGGGGTTTGGCGAAGGGTTGGGGGAGGGGGTTCGGGGGAGGGAGGCAGGAGTCTGCGACCTCTGGCCCCCCCCCGAACAACCTTTTTCAACAACCTGACCGCGGGAAGGGGCGGGCGGCCCTTGGGGGCGGAAAGGCAAGGGGGGGTGTTCCCGGTGGGCGGGCCTCAGCCGCGGCGGCCCCACAGCAGGGCGGCGGGGAGATGTTCCAGAACCGGCCCCAGGGGCAGCTGCCGGCCGGGTCCGGCCACCGCGGTGCTGAGGCGGCGGCCGCTCAGGATCTCCTGCCAGTGGGGGGGCGCCTCCGGGGGCAGGAGAAGCACCGTGTCATGCCAGGGGGCGCCGCCGGGGTAGCGGCCCGCCTCCCCCAGGCCCGCAAAGAAGCGCCCCGCCACCGCCACCACCCAATCCTCCCCCCGCCTGCGGGCAAAGGCCACCGGCCGCCCCGCTTGGGGGCCCGCCGCGGCCAGGGGCAGGTAATCCCCCTCCAGGAAGAGGTCCAGATGGGCCCGGCGGAAGTTCAAGGCCGTGGCGGTGAGATACAGCTTGATCTCCCCCCGGCGCCAGTTAGCCCACAACTCCGGCAGGAGGGCCTCCGGGCCCCGGGCGGCCCGGCGGTGCAGCTCCCTCAGGAGCTGGGTGCGGCGACGGAAGTCCACCGGCCGGCGGTTGTCGGGGTCCACCAGGCTGAAATCCCACAGCTCCGTGCCCTGGTAGAAGTCGGGGATGCCGGGGGCGGCAATCTTGAGGAGCACCTGGGAGAGGGAATTGAGGGCGCCGCACCAGGCCAGCAGGGCCTGAAATTCCAGGAAATCCGGGAGAAACTCATTGTCGGGGCCCTCCCGGAGGAGCTCCCGGGCAAAGGCCGTCAGCGCCCCTTCATATTCCGCGTCCGGGGCGGTCCAGTGGCTGTGGACCTTGGCCTCCCGGGCCGCCTTGACGAGATAGGCCGTCAGCCGCTCCGGAAAGGAGTCCCGCTCCTCCGGAAGGAGGGGCCAGGCCCCCAGAAACGTCTGGTAGAGGAAATACTCCTCGTTGGGGTCCGGGGCGGTGCGCTCCCGGACCTGCCGCTTTTTGTGCCGGTTGAGGGCCCGCCAGCGCCTCAGGCGCGCCTCCCACTCCTCGGGGAGTTCCGAAAGCACCGCCAGGCGCAGCCGCACATCCTCGCTGCGCTTGGTGTCATGGGTGGAGGTGGCGTTGAGGGTGTGGGGCCAGGCCGCCCGGCGGGCCTCCTGAAAGGCATGGAAGGCCGCCGGCGTCACCGCCTCCATGGCGGTGCCCACTTCATTTAAGGCGGCCAGGGGATGATAGACGTATAAGGCGGTGTCCTCCAGGCCCTTGGCGGTGATGGGGCCGGTGAACTGCTGCCAGCGCATGACGAAGTGCAGCCACTCCCGTTTCTGCTCTTCCGGGAAGTGGGGGGGAAAGTCCAGGAGCAGGACCCGGCGCAGGAAGTGGAGGGCCAGGGGGTTGAGGTCCGGGCGGCGCTGGCGGGCGGCGGCGAGGCCCCGCTCCAGGCAGTCCTGGTCCATCGGCCGCACCTCCAGGCTGCGGATGTAGGTGCGGTATTGGGGCAGGGAGGCGATGACCTCCTCCAGGGCCTCCCGGAGATCGGCCCGGGGAATGTCCCGGGCCTGGCGGTCCTGCTCCGCCAGGAGCCGGAGCTGGTGCCCCAGATTCTCCAGCTCCCCGCCGAAGAGGCTTTCCAGGACCAGTTTCTTCTTTTCGTAGACCACCTCCGGCCAGGAGTCCGCCATGCCGGTGAAGCGGGCGTAGATGCGACGCACCTTGTCCAGACCGCCGGGGTGGACGAACAGGCCGGTGACCCGGTCCAGGAAGTCGTAGCCGGTGGTGCCGGCCACCGGCCACTCCGGGGGCAGGGTTTCCCCCGGGGCCAGGATCTTTTCCACCACCACAAAGAAGGGCTCCCGGCCCCGCTCCGGGACCAGGCCCCGGAGCTGCTCCGCCAGGCGCTGCAGATAGCCGGCGGGGTCAAAGAGGCCGTCAATGTGGTCGATGCGCAGCCCGGCAATCTTGTCCTCCCGGACGAGATGGAACAGCAAGGCGTGGCTGGCCTCGAAGACCTGGGGGTCCTCCACCCGCAGGCCGATGAGGTCGTTGACACTGAAGAAGCGGCGGTAATTGATGAAGTCCAGGGCCACCTGCCACCAGGCCAGGCGGTAGGCCTGCAGGCCCAGCAGCCGGTCCAGGAGATCGAAGCTGGCGGCTTCGCCCCGGGTGCCGTTGAACCGGGCCAGGTTTTCATCGAGGAAGCGGCGGATGGCGGGCTGGGTAAGGTAGTTCAGCCACAGGCTCTTCTTGAGGATCTTCTTGGTGCGCTGGCGCTCCTGGAGCTTTTTCCGCCCGGTGGCGCTGCGGGGCGGCAGATGCTCGCTCAGGGTGATGAGCCCCTGGAGGGCCAGAAGGGCGGGATCCTCCGGCCCCAGCTCGGCCGCGAGCTCCTCCAGGCGGTGGCTGAGGATGACGCTGTAGGTCTTGGGGTCCAGGGGAAAGGACAGATCGTGATAATGCACCACGAAGCCCTTCTCTTCCAGGGTGAGGACCAGTTCCTGGTTCTCCAGGACCTGGTGGTATGGGCTTCCCAGGATGGGCAGCAGCACCTTGCCGCTGAGGAAACGCTGGGGCGGCTGCCAGTCGATATCAAAGAAGACGGCATAAGGGGAGGCGGGGCCGTCCTCCAGGACCTCCTGCCACCAGGGGTTGTCCGGGCTCAGGGCCATGTGGTTGGGGACGATATCCAGGATCAGCCCCATGCCCTTGGCTTTCAGGGCCCGGACCAGGGCGGTGAAGGAGACCCGGGAGCCCAGCTCCGGATTGATTTCCAGAGGATTGGTGACGGAGTAGCCGTGCAGGCTCTGGCGTCGGGCCTTGAAAAAGGGGGAGGCGTAGAGGTGCGAAATCCCCAACGCATGGAGGTAGGGGACCAGGGCCTGGGCGGCGATGAAGCGGAAACCGTGGTGGAACTGGAGGCGGTAGGTGGCGGCGGGGAGGGCCTCGGCGCTCATGGGTCCCCCTTCGCCGTCAGGTGCTCCAGGGCCGCGTCGCTGAAGCCCAGCTCCCGGCCCAGGGTGAGAAAGAGCTGCGTCAGGACCTGGGCCTGGGGGTCCCCCTCCAGGGCCCGGCGTTGCCACCCGGGGTAGAGGGAGACCGCCAGGTCGTAGTACAGGTTCTGGACGCGCCAGAGATTCACCTCAAAGGGCAGCTCCCGGAGGAGGCGCACGGCCTGAAGCAGGGCCTGACAGGACTCCAGGTCGTCCGGCTGCTGGTGCAGCCACATCGCCAGGCGTTCCAGGGCCTTGCGGACGGCAAACTCTAGGCGTCGGCCTTCCAGGGTCACCTCCAGCCGCCGGGCCTCCGCCATCAGGGTGCGGATATTCTCCAGGTCCAGCCGGGGTTCCTGAAAGGCCCGGGTGAGCTGGTAATTCAGCACGAGTTCCGCGGTGACCTGAAAGGGCCGGGGCAGCGGCACCCCCAGTTCCCGGTGGAAGCGCATCAGAGGCACCTGATGGGTGAAGACCCGGCTGTAGAGGTCCCAGATCTCCGTCAGGCTGAGGGCCAGGACCTGATCCAGGATCTTGCGCTGCTCATCCCGGAAGAGCGAGCGCAGGGAGTAGGTGGAATCGCCAAAATGGCGGTCGGTGCGGCGGATGGTCTCCGGGAAATCCGCCCAGGAGAAGGCCTCGGTGATCTCCCAGGCCAGGCGGCCGTAGGCCTCCTCCCCCCGAAAGGGCCGCACCCCGCCGCAGAGATTGTGATCCCCGAAATGCAGCACCGCATAACTGACCCGGAGGGCCTCCCAGGTGATCTCCGAGGTCACCTCAATGCGGCCCAGGGCGAGTTTGGCCTTGCCCACCTCGGAGACCCGGTGATCCTCCCGGGCGACGGTGTAGCAGAAGATGCGGTCCCGGGGCTGGTATTCCTCAAACAGGGAGCTGACGGCGTAATGGGCCCCCACCTTGAGGAGATCCACCATGGCCGGGCGGACGAATTTCTCATAGAGGCGGCGGCCGTCCCCGTGCTCCGGCAGGTTGCTTTGGGCGGCGGCCAGGCGGGTGAGGAATTCCTCTTCCAGCTCGTCGCCGAAGAGCTCCTGGGCCAGCTGCACCACCCGGCCGGCGTATTTGAGCACCTGGACCGTCTCCAGGCCGGAGAGCTCGGCAAAGAACCAGCCGCAGCTGGTGTACATCAGGAGCGCGTGCCGCTGCATCTCCATCAGTTTCAGCACGGTGCGGGTGTCCTCCGGGGAGAGCTCCCCCCGGGCGTGGGCCGCCAGGAACCCCGCCACGCTCTCCGGGCTGCGATCCAGGATGACCCGGATATAGTCGTTGCGGGCGGCCCAGGGGTCATGGAGCAGCCGGCCGGCGGCCTCCTCAAAGCGGGGGGCCAGGGTGTCCCGGAGCCAGTCGAAGGCCTCCCGCAGAGGGGTGCGCCAGGCCTGGTGCCAGCCGGGGTGGCCGCCGCTGGTGCAGCCGCAGTCCCGCCACCAGCGCTCCACCCCGTGGCTGCAGCTCCAGGAGGTGTTCTCGAGGATCTCCACCTCCCAGGCGGGAGGATAGTGCTCCAGGAACTCCCCGTAGTTGGTGAGACTCACTCCCTCCTGGGCCTCCAGGTGATTGAGGGCGTAGGCCAGGGCCATGTCCCCGTGGTGGTGATGGTGGCCGTAGGTCTCCCCGTCGGTGGCGATGTGCACCAGTTGCGGCCAGCGGCGGTCGTCGGAGAAGGCCGACAGCAGCCGGGCCGCCAGGTCCTCCCCCCGGCTCAGGAGGTTTTCGAAGGCCACCGCCCGGGAGATGGGCCCATCATAAAAGAAGAGGGTCAGGCTGCGGCCCGAGGGCAGGCGCGCCCGGTAGGCCATGGTGGGATCGATGTTCCCGCCGCGGACGTCGTGCCAGCTCTCCTGCCCCGGGGGACGTACCCGGGCCGCCTGGTGGGGGGCCAGGATGGTGAAGCGTAGCCCCAGTTCCGCCAGAATCTCCAGGGTCTCCAGGTCCACCGCGGTCTCCGGCAGCCACAGGCCCTCGGGCGGACGGCCGAAGCGGAATTCAAAGTCCCGGATTCCCCAGAGGATCTGGGTGTATTTGTCCCGCCGGCAGGCCAAAGGCAGGATGATGTGGTTGTAGGCCTGGGCCAGGGCCGAGCCGTGCCCGGAGTAGCGCCGGCGGCTGAGGCGGTCCGCCTCCAGAACCGCCTCATAAATCTCCGGGGCCTTGGCCGCCATCCAGGCCAGCAGGGTGGGGCCGAAGTTGAAACTGATGCTGGCGTAGTTGTTGGGCAGCCGCACAATGCGGCCCTCGCCGTCCAGGATGCGGGACACGGTGTTGGGCGCATAGCACTCCGCCGCCACCCGTTCATTCCAGTCGTGATAAGGGAAGGCGGAATCCTCCAGCTCCACGTCCTCCAGCCAGGGGTTTTCCCGGGGCGGCTGGTAGAAGTGCCCGTGGATGCAGATGTAGCGGCTCACCGGTCGTCCCCCCGGACATAGACCGCCAAAGACCAGGGGGCCAGGGTGAGGCGGACGCGGCCGTCGCTGATGAGCTCCCCGGGGGCGGTGCGCCCCGGGCCCCCCCAGGCAGGGGCGGCACTGTCCAGGCGCAGGCGCCAGACCCCCTCCGGCCAGGGGAGAAAGAGCTCCAACAGCCCGCGGCCGAAATGGCAGGCCAGCACCGCCGCGGCCCTCTCCCCTTCCAGCTGCACCACCAGGAGGCGCTCCCGCTCATAGCCCTGCACCTCCCGGCCGCCCCGGCCCAGATCCAGGCGCTCCCTCAGTTCCCGGCGTACGACCAGAAGCTCCCGATAGAAGTCCCAAAGGCGGCGGTGGGGCTCCGCCTCCTTCAGGGAGTGATTGAGTTTGGCGGCAAGGAAGGTGGCCGGAGCCCCGGGATCGGGGATCTCCGCCTCCCCTGCCAGGGTGGCGTGCTCCTCCCGGCGGCCCCGGCGCACCGCCTCCAGGAGCTCCGGATCCGTGTGGCTGACGAAATAGGGGAAGGGCGCGGTCTCGCCGTACTCCTCCCCCATGAAAAGCAGGGGGGTGAAGGGGGAGAGAAGCACCACGCCCGCGGCCAGCTTCAGGGCCTCGGGGGGCACCAGGGTGCTCAGGCGCTCCCCCCGGGGCCGGTTCCCCACCTGATCATGGTTCTGGGAGAAGACCACCAGCCGGGAGGGCGCCAGCTCGGCCACGGAACTGCCGTGGCGGCGCTGCCGGTACGGCGAGTACTGCCCGGTATAGACAAAGCCCTCCCGCCAGGCCTTGGCCAGGTGGGCCAGGCGGCCGTAGTCCTGGTAGTAGCCCACCCGCTCTCCGGTGAGGAGGGTGTGCAGGGCGTGGTGGAAGTCCTCGCTCCAGTGGGCGTCCAGGCCCAGGCCCCCCAGCTCCGGGAGCTTCAGCAGGCGGGCGTCATTGAGGTCGCTTTCCGCCATGAGGTAAAAATGGCGCCGCCAGGCCCGCCGGGCCCGGCCCACCGCCTGGGCCAGCTCCAGAAGGAAGGGGCGGGGGGAGAGGTCCACGATGGCGTGCAGGGCGTCCAGGCGCAGGGCGTCCACATGGAACTCCTCCCCCCAGTAAAGGGCGTTGTCGATGAACAGGCGGCGCACGTGGTCGCTTTGCGGTCCGTCCACATTCACCGCCGGGCCCCAGGGGGTGCGATAGCGCTCGGTGAAATACGGCCCATAGGCCCAGAAGTAATTCCCTTCCGGCCCCAGGTGGTTGTAAACCACATCCAGCACCACCGCCAGGCCCCGGGCGTGGCAGGCGTTCACCAGGCTTTTCAGCCCCGCCGGGCCGCCGTAGCTGGCCTGCACCGCAAAGGGATAGACCCCGTCGTAGCCCCAGTTGCGTTCCCCCGGGAACTGGGCCACGGGCATGAGCTCCAGGGCGGTGACCCCCAGGGCTTTCAGGCTATCCAGATGCGGGATGACGGCCTCGAAGGTGCCCTCCGGAGTGAAGGTGCCCACGTGGAGTTCATAGAGGACATAGTCTTCCAGGGGCAGGCCGCCCCAGTCCCCGTCCTCCCAGGGGAAGGCCGGGTCCACCACTTCGGAGGGCCCATGCACCCCCTCGGGCTGAAAGCGGGAGGCGGGGTCGGGATATTCCCGGCCGCCGTTGAGGCGGAAAAAGTAGCGGGCCCCCGGCTCCACGCCCTCGGCCACCCCGGCGAAGTAGCCGTGCTCCTGGGGCGCCAGGGGCAGCAGGCGCTCCCGGGGGGCCACCAGGTGCACCTCCACCTGCCGGGCGTAAGGGGCCCAGACCAGGAAGCGGCAGCGCCCCTCCCCCAGATACGCGGCTCCCACCCGGGCTGTGGTCGGCACCGTCCCCTCCGTTACAGTTCAATGGTGCGGCTGCCGGGGTTCTCCGCCAGGGTCAGCAGGGTGAGGTAGTCCCGGATGTTGCGGGTGATGAGGAAATGCTGGCGGACAAACTCCCGGGCCAGCCGTCCCATGCGCTGGGCCATCTCCGGCCGGTGCAGGAGATAGCGGATCCGGAAGGCGCAGCCCTCCGGGGAGTGCACCAGAAACCCGGTGTGGTAGTCCCGGATCTGCAGCACAATCCCCCCCACGGCGCCGCCGATGACCGGCTTGCCCTTCCACATGGCCTCGGTGACGGTGAGGCCGAAGCCCTCCCGGGTGGATTTCTGCACGATGATGTCCGCGGCCCGCTGCAGGGCGTTCACCTCATGGTGGGCATCCGGCGGCAGGAGGAGCACCTGGATGTCCGGCTCCCCTTCCGCCGCCTCCATGACCTCGGCGAAGATGCGGGGGCCCTCGGGGTCATCCGTGGCCTCCCCTCCCGCCAGGATCAGCTTGCAGGGCACATGCTTGCGCACCATGCGGAAGGCCTGGATCACCCCCACCGGGTCCTTGAAGGAGTCAAAGCGGGAGACCTGGAGCACAAGGGGCCGGTCCCGCTCAATCCCCAGCCGGTTCAGGACCTGGTCAATCTCCTCCGGGGTGATCTCCCGGTTCTTTTCGCTCAAGGGGTCGATGGAAGGCCGGATGAGATACTGGGGGTGGGGCAGGTTCTGGGCGAACTGCGCCATGGAAAAGATCGAGGCGTCATAGCGGCTGACGATCTCCCGCAGATACTTCCAGACCTTGAGGTTGGGCCGGGAGACGTCGATATGGCAGCGCCAGACCCAGTGACGGGCCCGTTCCCGCATCACCTTGATGAGAAAGGCGGGCTGGGGGTCATGCACCAGCACATAATCCGCCTCCCAGGTGAACTTGCGGGCGTTTTCCCGGTTGACCTCCTCATAGTGCTGAAGCTGCGCGGGGGAGAGGCGGACCTCATGCCCCTGCAGGGCGTTGTGGAAGGCCTTGGTGACCTCAAAGAAGGTGGGATCCCCCTGGATCACCTCCCAGGTGGTGGTGAGACCCATCTGGTTGAGGAGGGGCACGGCCCGGGAGAGGATCTCCGCCACCCCCCCGCCGGTGCGGGTGGAGTTGATGTGCACGAAGCGCCGGTCCTTCAGGCGCTCCGCCAGCCGCTGGAGCTGGCCGATGACCTCCGGCCCCACGATGGGGGCATAATCATTCAGGGTAACCACAGATCTCTCCCAGATGCTCCAGAATCAGTTGTAGCAGGGTGTCCCGCACTTCCTTCAGGGTGTAAAAATACAGGTCGATGTCCCGGATGGCCTGCACCAGCTCCGGGAGCCCGAAATTGTTTTCGATCCAGAAGGAAAAGTCGTCCACCTGCCGGCTGCCGTGGCGGCGGCGGGCCTCAAAGAAATGATAGTAGACCGAATCCAGGCCCACCTTCCCCAGGGCGTGGCAGAATTCCCGCAGGGTGGAGGCGGGAATCTCCGCCCGGATGACCACCATGGAGGCCATGCAGAAATGAAACTCAAAGCCGGGCCGGGCCCAGGGCACGTTGGGGAGGTCCCAGAGGTAGTCCTCCAGGATGTCCACCATGGCCTGGCGCACCTGCTCCAGGTCCTCATACTCCAGGGGGTCAAAGGAGCTGAGTTTCTCCGCCAGCTTGACGTCCTGCAGGGCGGTGGCGGCCCACAGGGCGAAGTCGTTGGGGTACTCCACCACCGGCTGGGTGACCGCCAGGCGGGATTGCAGCAGGTGGTAGTGGAGCACCTCGGTGTCCACCTCCTTGAGAGTCTGCAACAGCTCCCTCAGGTTCACCGCCTTGCGCCCCAAGGGCATGGTCATGAGGAAACATTCCCGGAACCAGAAGGGATCCTTGGCCGGCAGATCATAATCAAAGGCAACGGCGCGTTCCACAGGCATCTCCCGGTGGCGCTCCTCCCCGGCGGGGCCGGGGGCGCCCGTTATCGTTCTCTTAAGACGTGGTCGGATATCACCTGGAAAAGCTCGCTCTGGCGGATGAGCCCCACCACCCGGGAGCCGTGCATCACCGGCAGGCGGGGGAGCTTTTCCTTGATCATCACCAGCAGGGCCCGGGCCACGGTGTCCTCTGCGGCCACAGTGGCGGTGATGGGGCTCATGACCTCGCTCACCGGGGTATTGGCCTTCTCCTCCACCCAGGCGCCGGTGAGGTCGGCCTCCAGACGCCGCACCAGGCTCTCCCAGGCCTCCTGGCTGACCTCCGGCAGCGGCGGCGCCAGCCCTTTTAGGAGCTCCCCCAAAGAGAGGATGCCCACCAGCTGGTATTTTTCATCGAAGACCAGGACCGAGCGGGGTTCAAAGGTGCCCGGGAATTTGATGGCGGCTTCCCGGATGATGGCCATGGCCTGCTTCAGGGTGAACCAGAACGGCACATGGGGATAATCCTCCAGGGGGATCATCAGCTCCGACACTTTTTTCTGCAAGGGCATGGGGCCTCCCGGGATATGCGGCTGCGGGGAGGGCATCCAGGCGGCAGCCTCCGGCCACAGCCAGCTCCTTAAATAACCGCTGAAGGAATCATACGTGAGGATTAGGTTTATTATGCTAACAATTGAGGGCAAAAATCCAGACTTTTCGGTCCTCGGACCCCACAGGCCTCCCCCTGACAGGCGGTGTAAAACTCCCTTCCCCGGAGTTGGGCGGGATGAGGCCGGCCGGTCTGGCGAAGCCACATCCCATGTGTGGGTGTGGGGGAGGGGGCTGTGACCCCTGGTCCCTTCCCCGAACCGCCCTTTCCCACACCCTGCGAAAGCCGGCCCCCCGGGACCTGAAGGTCCCCCCAGGCCGCCCGGCTTGTCACCGGGCTGCTTCTCATTTATATTGATACCGTTGCGCAGGTTTCCTGCGGAGAGAGCTTGGGGAGCGCACAGGACCCCGCCCTCTCCTCCCCACTGGCGGGGTGAGTGAGGCTGTATGGCGGTCGGGGGCAGGGACCCCAACCCCCCAACGGCCTCGCAGGGAGGCCACAGGACCAAAGCAGCGATGATTGTCTTTCCGGCCATTGACATCAAAGGCGGCCGTTGTGTGCGCCTGAAACAGGGGCGGGCGGACCAGGAGACGGTCTATGGGGACGACCCGGCCGCCATGGGGCGGAAGTGGGAGGCGGCCGGGGCCGCCTGGCTGCACGTGGTGGACCTGGACGGCGCCTTCAGCTCCCGGCCGCAGAATCTGGAGGCCATCCGCCGGTTGCGCCGGGCGGTGAGCATTCCCATCCAGTTGGGGGGCGGCATCCGCACCCTGGCGGTGATGGAGGACTATTTTGCCCTGGGGATTGACCGCCTCATCCTGGGCACCGCGGTGCTGAAAGACCCGGACCTGACCGCCCGGGCCCTCACCGCCTATCCCGGCCGCATCGCCGTGGGGCTGGATGCCCGCGATGGCCGTCTGGCGGTGGAGGGCTGGACCGAGACCACCGAGGCCACCGCCGTGGCCGTGGCCCAGGCCCTGGCGCCTTTGAAACCCGCCGCCCTCATCTACACCGACATCGTCCGGGACGGGGTCAAGACCGGCCCCAATCTGGCGGCCACCCGGGCCCTGGCGGAAGCGGTGGACCTCCCGGTCATCGCCTCGGGGGGGGTGAGCTCCCTGGAGGACATCCGGGCCCTCAAGGCCCTGGAGCCTGTGGGCGTCATCGGCGTCATCACCGGCCGGGCCCTGTATGACGGCCTCCTGGACCTCAGGGAGGCCATCCGTCTGGCCGCCGGCTGAGATAACGGACCGCCCGCACGACATCCTGGCCCGGCCGGCGCCCCGGGGTGGGGCTCCCGTCTGGGCCTTTGACCATGACCTTCATGCCGGAAAAACCGTATCTGAACCGGATCCAGCGTCCCAGCCGCTATCTGGGCCGGGAGGTGAATGTGATCCTCAAGGACCCCCGCGCCGTGCGGTTGCGGGTGGCCCTCCTCTTCCCCGACCTCTATGAAGTGGGCATGTCCCACTTGGGCTTGGGGATCCTCTATGACATTCTGAACCGCCAGCCGGAGATCTGGTGCGAGCGGGCCTTCGCCCCGGCCCCGGATCTGGAGGCGGAACTGCGCCGCCGGGGCGAGCTTCTGGGCACCCTGGAATCCGGCGACCCCCTGCGGCATTTCCTCCTGGTGGGGGTGAGCCTGCAGTACGAGCTCTGCTACACCAATGTGCTCACCCTCCTGGATCTGGGGGGCATCCCCCTGCTGGCGGCCCGGCGGGGCCCCCACGACCCGGTGGTGGTGGGGGGCGGCCCGGTGGCCTTCAACCCGGAGCCCGTGGCCCCCTTCTTTGATGCCTTTCTGTTGGGGGACGGGGAGGAGGCCGTCCTGGAGTTGGCCCGCACGGTGGGCGCCTGGCGGGCCGCCGGCGGCAGCCGGGAGGAGCTGTGGCGGGCCCTGGAGGAGATCCCCGGGGTCTATGTGCCGCCCTTCTTTGCCCCCCAGTGGGATGAGGCGGGGCGCCTGCGGGAGATCCGTGCCCTCGGCCGACGGGAACGGGTGGCCAAGCGCCTGCTGGATGACCTCAACCGCATCTCCCTCTCCCCCGGGGTGTTGGTGCCCACCTGCCCCATCGTCCACGACCGCTTGAGCGTGGAGATCGTCCGGGGCTGCAGTCGGGGCTGCCGTTACTGCCAGGCGGGGGTCATCTACCGGCCGGTGCGGGAACGGGAGCCGGAGGCGGTCCAGGCCTGGGTGGAAGCGGCCCTGGCCGCCACCGGGTTTGAGGAGGTGTCCCTTCTGGCCCTCAGCCCCGGCGACTACGCCCCCCTCCCCTGGCTCCTGGCCCGGCTCATGGACCGCCTGGAGGGGGCGAAGGTCTCCCTCTCCCTGCCGTCTCTTCGGGCCGACACCCTGGGGCCGGAGCTCACCCGCCAGATCCAGAGAGTGCGGCGCACCGGGCTCACCATTGCGCCGGAGGCGGGAAGCGAGCGCCTCCGGCAGGTGGTGAACAAGAATCTGCCCGAGGAGGCCATCCTCACCTCGGCCCGGGAGGTCTTCCGCCAGGGTTGGCGGCTGCTCAAGCTCTACTTTATGGTGGGCCTGCCCACGGAGACCGCGGCGGACCGGGAGGAGCTGGCCCGGCTGGTGCGAGGGGTGCTGGAGACGGCGCCGGAGGCCCGCCCGGAGCTCCATGTCAGCCTCTCCACCTTCATCCCCAAGGCCCACACGCCCTTCCAGTGGGAGCGGCAGCTGGGGCTGGCCGAAAGCCGGGCGGTGCTGGCCGAGGTCAAGGACCGCCTGCGCCGGCGCCATCTCCAGGTGAAGTGGAACTCCGCCGCCCAGAGCTGGCTGGAGGGCATCTTCTCCCGGGGGGACCGCCGCCTGGCGGAGGTGCTCCTGGCCGCCTGGCGCCGGGGCTGCCGTCTGGACGCCTGGAGTGAGCACCTGCGCCTGGAACCCTGGCGGGAGGCCTTCCGGGAAGCGGGGGTGGATCCGGAGGAGTATCTGCGGGAGCGGCACCCAAAGGAGCTCCTCCCCTGGGCCCATCTGGACAGCCGCGTCAGCCCGGAGTTTCTTCGGGCCGAGCGGGAGCGGGCCTATGCGGGCCTGGCCACCCCCGATTGCCGGCAGGCCGGCTGCCAGGGCTGCGGGGCCTGCGAGGACCCCAGCCGGGATCTGAAGCTCTCTCTGGCGCCAGCTCCGGTGGGCGAGGGGCCGGCTTCTTCGCCGGGACTCCCGCCGTCACGGGCCCCCCAGCCGGTGCTCTACCGGCTGCATTACGCCAAAACCGGACCGGCCCGGTGGCTCAGCCACCTGGAGCTCATCACCGCGGTGTACCGGGCCCTCAGGCGGGCGGCCGTGCCGGTGGCCTTCACCGGCGGGTTTCACCCCCTCCCCCGGGTGGCCTTCCATGGCGCCCTGCCGGTGGGGGTGGAGAGTCTGTGTGAATGCCTGGATGTGGCCCTCCGCCGGCCGATGCCGGCGGAGGAGCTGGTGAGCCGCCTCCAGGGGGTGATGCCGGAGGGACTCCGGGTGCTGAGTGCCGCCAGGCTGGCGCCCGGGGCCAGGCCCCCTCAGGTGGCGGCCGCGACTTATGAAGCCGAGAGCCCGGCCCCGGTCTTTGCCCCGGAGAAGGCCGCGGCTTTCCTGGCCCGGGAGGAGGTGCCCTATGAGAAGCGGCGCCCCGGCGGTTTGGCCCGGGAAGTGAACGTCCGGCCCCTGGTGGCGGCGCTGCAGGTCCTAGACCCGCAGCACCTCCGGATCACCGTGCACCTGCCGGAAAAGGACAACCTCAAGATCACCGAAATCGTGGCGGCGGTGTTTCATTTATCGCCGGACGAGCTGGCGGCGGTGCGGCTGGTGAAGACCCGGGCCTTGCCGGCGGCAGCCCTGACGCAGCGCGGGGCCGGGGCCGCCACCGGCGGCCTCGGGATGACGGCCGGCCGCCGGCGCCGGTAAGGAGGCGGCAGGGCTACGCCCATGGGAAGCCAGCTCATCATCAGCAAAGCCGCCTGCGACACCCGGGCCGCCCTGGTGGAGGACGGCCGGCTGGTGGAGTTTTTCCTGGAGCGCCGGGGCGAGGAGGACCCCACCGGCAATATTTACAAAGGCCGGGTCATCAAAGTCCTTCCCGGCATTGCCGCGGCCTTTGTGGACATCGGCCTGGAGCGCCCCGCCTACCTCTATGTGGACGAGATCTCCGACACCTGGGACGACTTTTACAGCCTGTGGCTGAAGAGCGAAACTCCGGACGGGATGCCGGCGGTGCGGGAGCAGGGCCAGCCCGGCATTGAGGACCTGCTCTCCCCCGGCCAGGAGGTGGTGGTGCAGGTGCATCGGCCGCCCCGGGGCGGCAAGGGGGCCCGCCTCACCACCCACATCACCCTGGCAGGCCACTATCTCGTTTACACCCCCACCACCTCGCAGGTGGGGGTGTCCCGGCGGCTGACGGAGGAAGGGGAGCGGGAGCGCCTCAAGGGCATCCTCACCGAGCTCAAGCCGGAGCGGGGCGGATTCATCGCCCGCACCGCCAGCCTCTCCCAGGACCAGGACACCCTGGCCCGGGAGCGGGAGCAGCTGGTGGCCCGCTGGCAGAAGATTGTGCGCAAAAGCGAGACCAGCCGGGCCCCGGCCCTCCTGCACCAGGAGCCGGAGTTCGCCGTGCGCCTGGTGCGGGACCTCTTCGGGCCGGACATGGACCTGGTGGCGGTGGACGACCCGGACACCTGCCGGGAGATAGAGGAGTATCTGGCCGGCTTCCATCCCTGGCTCCGGGCCCGGGTGGAGTGTTACACCGGCGCCGAATCCATCTTCTCCCGCTATGGCCTGGAGGTGGAGTGGCGGCGGCTGCTGGCCCCCCAGGTCTGGCTCAAAAGCGGCGGTTACCTGGTGATCGACACCACCGAGGCCCTGACCGCCATCGACGTCAACACCGGCCGGTTCACCGGCAAAAGCAATCTGGAGGAGACCATCCTGCAGACCAATCTGGAGGCGGCCCGGGAGGCGGCCCGGCAGATCCGCCTCCGGAACCTGGGGGGGCTGATCATCATCGATTTCATCGACATGGCCAAAGCGGCCCACCGCCAGGTGGTGCATGAGGAACTGCTGGCCGCCCTGAAAAGGGACCGGGCCAAGACCATGGTGCTGCCCATCTCCCCTTTGGGGCTGGTGGAAATGACCCGGCAGCGCCTCCGGGACAGCCTGGTGCAGCTGGCCACCGAGGCCTGTCCCTGCTGCCAGGGCCAGGGGGCGGTGCTCTCCCCTCTGGTGGTGGCCCACGACCTGTTGCGCCAGCTCAGCGCCGAGGCCCGGGAATTTCCCGGCTGCCGCTTTACGCTGCAGCTCCACCCCGAGGTGGCGGCCACCCTCAGGGAGGAGGGCCGGGAGCTCCTCCCCCGGCTGACCGCGGATTTCCAGGTGGAAATCCGCCTCCTGGAGGAACCCAGCTTTCCCCGGGGCCACTACAACCTCACCCGGGACTGGCGGGGACTGAAAGGGAGATAATCGCGCCTGGGGAGAGGGGGGCGGGTCCGCGACCCCGGGCCCGCTCCCAACGTCGTTTCACCATACCACTCAGGGCCGGACGGCCCCGACAGGCGACCATATGACCTTGCCACCCATCATTCTCGGCACCGCCGGGCACATCGACCACGGCAAAAGCTCCCTCATCAAGGCCCTCACCGGCATCGATCCGGACCGGCTCAAGGAAGAAAAACTGCGGGGCATCACCATTGAGCTGGGGTTTGCTTATCTCACCCTGCCCAGTGGGCAGCTTCTGGGCATCGTGGATGTGCCCGGGCATGAGCGCTTCGTGCGCCACATGGTGGCGGGCGCCACCGGCATGGATATGGTGGCCCTGGTCATCGCCGCGGATGAAGGGGTCATGCCCCAGACCCGGGAGCATCTGGAGATCTGCGAGCTGCTGAAGGTGAAGAAGGGCTTGGTGGTCCTCACCAAGACCGATCTGGTGGAGCCCGACTGGCTGGATCTGGTGGAGGAGGAGGTGCGGGAGGCCCTCACCGGCACTTTCCTGGAGGGTGCGCCCATCGTGCGCTTCTCGGCCCTCACCGGCGAGGGGAAGGAGGAGTTGCTGGCCACCCTGGCGGAGCTGGCCGCCGCCGTGCCCCCCAAACCCGCGGGCGGAATCTTTCGCCTGCCCATCGACCGGGTCTTCACCATCAAGGGTTTCGGCACGGTGGTCACCGGCACCGCCATCACCGGCAGCCTCCGGGTGGGGGACACGGTGGCCATCTATCCTCCGGGCTTCAAGGCCAAGGTGCGCAGCCTCCAGACCCATGGCCAGAGCGTGGAGGAGATCCGGGCCGGCTCCCGCACCGCCATCAACCTCCAGGGGCTGGAAAAGGAGCAGGTGGAACGGGGCATGGTGGTGGCCACGCCCGGCTCCCTGGTGCCCTGCCGCCGCCTGGACACCTTTCTGGAGGTGCTGCCCAGCGCCCCCCGACCCCTGAAACACCGCACCGCGGTGCGGCTGCACACCGGCACCAGCGAAACCCTGGCCGTGGCCCTGCTCCTGGATGCCGACGAACTGCGGGGGGAGCAGAGCGGCTACGTCCAGTTCCTCCTGCGGGATCCCGTGGCCCTGAAGCCCGGAGACCGCTATGTGGTGCGCAACCTCTCCCCGGCCTTCACCTGGGGCGGCGGGGTCATCCTCCAGGTCAACCCCCCCAAGCGCAAGCGCTTCCAGGAGAAGGTCCTCCTGGCCCTGGCGGCCCTGGAGAAGGGGGAGCCGGCGGTGCAGATCACCCATGCCCTGGAGGAGGCCGGCCCCAAGGGTCTCAGCCTGACGGAGCTGGCGGCCCTCCTCCCCTTGGACCTCCCCCGCCTACGGGAGGAACTGACCGCCTTGGCGCAGTCCGGCGCCGTCCTGAAATACGACCCGGACCACGAGCGCTATCTCCTCACCCCCACCGCCCAGGCCCTGGAACAGCGCATCCTGGAGCTTTTGGCCGCTTTTCACGCCAAAAACCCGCTCCTCCCCGGCCTCTCCAAGGAGGAGCTCCGCACCCAGCTGCCCGAAGGGGTGGAACCCCGGCTCTTCAACTATCTCCTCTCCCGGCTGACCCAGGCGGGCCGCCTGGCGGTGGCTAAGGAGGTGGTGCGCCTCAGCACCCACAAAGTGACCCTGGGGGGCGAAGAGGAGAAGCTCAGCCGCCAGCTGGAGGAGATGTACCGGCAGGGGGAGCTCACCCCGCCCACTTTAAAGGAGGTGGAGGCGGCTTTGAAGCTGCCCCTGGCCCGCCTGCAGCCTCTGCTGCGGGTGCTGGTCAATGAGGGCCGCCTGGTGAAGATCAAGGAGGACCTCTATTTCCATCAGGAGGCCTTAAGCCGCCTCAAGGCGAGGCTGACGGAGTTTCTCCGGCAAAACGGCGAGATCACCGTGCTGCAGTTCAAGGACCTCACCCAGACCTCCCGCAAGTTCACCATCCCTTTGCTGGAGTATCTGGACGCCACCCGGTTCACGGTGCGGGTGGGGGAGGCCCGCCGCCTCAGGGAAGGAGCTTAGCAGAAGGGAGCCAGGGGCCACAGACCCCTGCGCCTCCCCCGAACCCGGATATGGGATGTGGCTTCGCCGGACGGCAAAATCGGCCAGCCTCATCCCACCAAGCTCCGGGAAAGAGGGTTTTGCCACTGCCGAGGGCGACGGGACCCCGGCCCCTCCGGCGGAGCCTCTTCTTCGCGCCCTTCAGGGGCGGGGAGGAGAGGGGGAGGGCAGGAGAGTCCATCTCTCCGGCCCTCCCCGGAGGTGATGAGAGCGCTAGGGCTTTAGCGGCCGGCGGCCGGTTGGGCCAGGTTGCGGTGCCCCTGCCAGGGGGTGGGGGCGGCCAGCGCGGCGTAGTCCCGCACTTCCGTGGGGGCCGTGTAGTAACGCCGGGCCTCGGCCAGGCCCGTTTCCAGGTTGCGGATGCGGTCGGCATCGGCGGGGTGGGTGGAGATGAAGGCCGGCAACCGGGCCCGGTCACCCTTGGCCTGGGCGAAGCGCTTCCAGAACTCCACCCCCAGGGCAGGGTCATAGCCGGCCTTGGCCATCAGGATGAGGCCGATGCGGTCCGCTTCGAACTCCTGCTGGCGGCTGTAGGGGAGCAGCAGACCCACCTGGGTGCCCAGGCCATAGCCCAGCATGGCCAGTTGACCGGCGCCGGGGGAGGCCCCCATGCCGGCCAGGGCCAGGTTGAGACCGGTGCCCCCCATCTGGGCCAGCATCTGGTGACTGATCCGCTCCCCGGCGTGGCGGGCCAGGACGTGGGCGGCCTCGTGGCTGATGACGGTGGCCAGGTCGGCGTCGTTTTTCAGATACCGGAACAGGCCCGAGTAAACCCCCACCTTGCCGCCGGGCAGACAGAAGGCGTTGGGGCTGGGGTCCTCAATGACCACGAACTCCCAGCGGAAATCCGGCCGGCCCGCGGCCTGGGCCAGGCGCTGCCCCACCCGCTGCACCGCCTCCTGCATGCGGGGATCCCGGGCGAGGCGGGAGCGGTGTTTGATCTGCTCGAAGGCCTGATACCCCAGGCGCAGCTCCTGGTCCTGGGACACCATGAGCACCTGGGTGCGGCCGGTATAGGGCACGGTGGCGCAGCCCCAGATGACCAGCAGCAGGCAGATCCCCAGCACCTGCCGGGTCAGAGCCTGAGAGTCAGACACTCGGCGCATGAGGCGTCTCCTCTGGGGTGAGAGGCGGCGGGAAAATGGGGGGCCGCCCCGGGGCGGCGGGCCTCCGGGCCGCCGGAGCCCGGTGCGCGCGGGGCCGCCTATGGGTTAGACCGGGCGAAAACCCCGGGTGTGAAGACCAACCGCCCCTGGGCCCCATTTTTTCCATACAATAAATCGGCGGCGGCGGAAAGGAAAGGGGGAGGGAGATGGGCGTCGGACACCGGAGCCGGTATGTGGCGGTCATCGGAGCCGGAGAGGCCTCGGTGGAGCTGGAGACCCTGGCCCGGGAGGTGGGCCGGCGGCTGGCCGAAGCCGGGGCGGTGCTCCTCTGCGGCGGGCTGGGCGGGGTGATGGCCGCCGCGGCCCGGGGGGCCCGGGAGGCGGGGGGTGTGAGTATCGGAATCCTCCCCGGCCCCGACCGCCGGGGGGCCAACCCTTTCCTCACCTTTGCTTTGCCCACCAACCTGGGGCACGCCCGCAACATGATCATCGCCCACGCCGCGGACGCCCTCATCGCCGTGGGCGGCAGCTATGGCACCATTTCCGAGGCCGCCATCGGGCTCAAGCTGGGCAAGCTGGTCCTCGCCCTGGCGGTGGACTGGCACCTGCCGGGCCTGCGGCGGGTGGAGTCTCCGGCCGCGGCGGTGCAGGCGGCTTTGGGGCTGATCCCCGACTGAGGCGCCTGAACCGGAAGAAGCGGGCCTTTCTCGTCGGACTCCCGCCCCTTTCCTGTGGCTCTCCGGCAAAGTGATCCCTCCGCGGTCTTGGCCGCCCCTGCTCCGCCCCCCGCCCCATGATTCCCCGCCACCGGTGCCAGCTGCCCCCCCTTTTGTCCTTCCCCGGTCTTTGCCGTTTCCCGCGGGTTTCGCCCTCAGGTCACCCCCCGCTGATTGAGAAAGGGGCCATATTTTTTATCGGTGCCCAGGATGTGCTTTTCCACCCACTCCTCCAAAAACTTCAGGACCTCCAGGCTCAGGCCCAGCCGGCCGCAATGGAACTGGCGCTGCAGATCCAGCACTTTCCGGGTCATGGCGGCGTGGATGCGCTGGTGCTCTTCATACTCCGGAAAGCCGTGGGCCTCCATGAGGCGCTCCTCGCAGGCGAAGTGCGTGGCGGTATAGGCCACCAGGCCGTCAAAGATCCGCCTCAGCTCCTCCTTGCCCCGGCCCTGGCGCATGGCGGTCCGCAGCTGCTCCACAAGACCCAGGAGACGCCGGTGCTGCTCATCCAGTTCCCGGATATTGACGGAGTAGGTCTCTTTCCAGGCGGTCAGGGACATCCGAAACCTCCCCTTTTTGCCTCCTTATCGGCCGGAGGCGGGGGGAGCTTGAAAAATGGGGGGACAGGAAGGGGGGGGGGGGATGCCCGGCGGGGGGGGGGGGGGCCCCCCCGCCGGCGGCGCCGCCCCCGGGGCCGGCGGCCGGGGGGGGGGGGTCCCCGCCGGGGGGGGGGGGGGGGCGGGGGCCGGGCGGGGGGGGGGGGGGGGGGGGGGGGGG